>JBKHDP010000168.1:0-5869 GCA_046541255.1 Paracoccaceae bacterium
GCAAGCCCGCCGTGATGGCCGAGACCGACGCCTATGTCGCCTTCGGATCGGAATACCGCGCGCTCGTGGGCCTGCCCGACATAGAGGCGGCCCATGTCTGGGAGCCCGAGCCCGCCACCGTCTATTTCTGGAAGCACTGAGAATGCAGAGCATCGACCTCGCCGCGCAGGATCTGCGCCAGCTCAACGCCACGCTGCAGGCGGCCGCGGGCAACCAGACCGAATGGGAAGTGCTGAACCCGCGCGGCGCCCATGCGCTGGCGGTGGGGCTGGATGCGCCCTTGTCGGTCACCCTGCGCGGCTCCACCGGCTATTACTGCGCCGGCATGAACAGCCGCGCCACCGTGCGCGTGGAAGGCTCGGCCGGGCCGGGCGTGGCCGAGAACATGATGTCCGGCACCGTGATCGTCGAGGGCGACGCCAGCCAGTATGCCGGTGCCACCGGGCGCGGCGGGCTGCTGGTGATCCGGGGCAACGCCGCCTCGCGCTGCGGCATCTCGATGAAGGGCATCGAGATCGTGGTGGGGGGCAATGTGGGCCACATGTCCGCCTTCATGGGGCAGGCCGGCACGCTGGTGGTCTGCGGCGATGCGGGCGAGGCGCTGGGCGACAGCCTCTACGAGGCCCGCCTCTTCGTGCGGGGCAGGGTGAAAAGCCTGGGCGCCGACTGCGTGGAAAAGGAGATGCGCCCCGAGCACCTGGCGCATCTGGCCGATTTGCTGGCCCGCGCGGGCATGACGGCCGCGCCCGAGGAGTTCCGCCGCTACGGGTCTGCCCGCAGGCTGTACAATTTCGATATCGACAATGCCGCGCAATATTGAGGGCCGTTCCGTGAGCCACGACATCCCCCGCACCGTCCCGATCAGCTCCGCCACCTTCACCGACGCGGTCAATGCCGAGATCCGCCGCGCCGCGGCGACCGGCATCTACGACATCCGCGGCGGCGGCGCGAAACGTCGCGTCCCGCATTTCGACGACCTGCTGTTCCTGGGCGCCTCGGTCTCGCGCTACCCGCTGGAAGGCTACCGCGAGACCTGCGGCACGAAAGTGGTGTTGGGCACTCGTCACGCGAAAAAGCCGATCGAGCTGGAGATCCCGATCACCATTGCGGGCATGAGCTTCGGCGCGCTGTCGGGCCAGGCCAAGGAGGCGCTGGGCCGCGGCGCCACGCTGGCAGGGACCTCCACCACCACCGGCGATGGCGGCATGACCGAGGAGGAGCGCGGCCATTCGAAGATCCTCGTCTACCAGTACCTGCCGTCGCGTTACGGGATGAACCCCGCCGACCTGCGCCGCGCTGATGCCATCGAAGTGGTTGTGGGCCAGGGGGCCAAGCCCGGCGGTGGCGGCATGCTGCTGGGCCAGAAGATTTCCGACCGCGTGGCCGAGATGCGCACCCTGCCCAGGGGGATCGACCAGCGCAGCGCCTGCCGCCACCCGGACTGGACCGGGCCGGACGACCTGGAGATCAAGATCCTCGAACTGCGCGAGATCACCGGCTGGGAAAAGCCCGTCTACGTCAAGGTGGGCGCCACGCGGCCCTATTACGACACCGCGCTGGCGGTGATGGCGGGCGCCGATGTGGTGGTGATCGACGGGATGCAGGGCGGCACGGCCGCCACGCAGGACGTGTTCATCGAGCATGTGGGCATTCCCACGCTGGCCGCGATCCGGCCGGCGGTCGACGCGCTGCAGGACCTGGGCGTGCACCGCGAGGTGCAGCTGGTCGTCTCGGGCGGGATCCGCTCGGGCGCGGACGTGGCCAAGGCGCTGGCGCTGGGGGCCGACGCGGTCAGCATCGGCACCGCCGCGATGATCGCCATCGGCGACAACGATCCGAAATGGGAAGACGAGTATCGCGCGCTGGGCACCACCGCGGGCGCCTATGACGACTGGCACGAGGGGCGCGACCCGGCGGGCATCACCACGCAGGATCCGGCGCTGGCCGCCCGGCTCGACCCGGTGGAGGCCGGGCGCCGGCTGCGCAACTACCTCAAGGTGATGACGCTGGAGGCCCAGACCATCGCGCGCGCCTGCGGTCACAACCACCTGCACAACCTCGAACCCGAAGACCTCTGCGCGCTCACGATGGAGGCCGCCGCCATGGCGCGCGTCCCGCTCGCGGGCACGGATTGGTGGCCGGGCAAGCCGGGAGGCTTCTGATGGCGGACCGGCCCCGCGCAGCGTCAGCGAAAGGACAGCCCATGACCACAGACCAGACGCCGGATCTTGCCGGTTTCGCGGCCGATCGGGGCGTGAAATACTTCATGATCTCCTTCACCGACCTGTTCGGCGGCCAGCGCGCCAAGCTGGTGCCGGCGCAGGCCATCGCGGACATGCAGTCCGATGGTGCGGGCTTTGCCGGTTTCGCCACCTGGCTCGACATGACGCCCGCGCATCCCGACATGCTTGCGGTGCCCGATCCCGCCAGCGTGATCCAGCTGCCCTGGAAACCGGAACTGGCCTGGGTCGCGGCGAACCCCGTGATGGCGGGTGCCGAGGTCGCGCAGGCCCCGCGCAACGTGCTGCGCCGACTGGTGGCCGAGGCGGCCGGGCAGGGGATGCGGGTCAAGACCGGGATCGAGGCCGAGTATTTCCTGCTGACCCCTTCGGGCGATGCGATCAGCGACCCGTTCGATACCGCCGAAAAGCCCTGCTACGATCAGCAGGCGGTGATGCGGCGCTACGACGTGGTGCGCCAAGTCTGCGACCACATGCTGGAGCTGGGCTGGGGCCCCTACCAGACCGACCACGAGGATGCCAACGGCCAGTTCGAGATGAACTGGGAATTCGACGACGCGCTGGTCACCGCCGACAGGCATTCCTTCTTCAAGTTCATGGTCAAGTCCGTGGCCGAGGCGCATGGGTTGCGTGCCAGCTTCATGCCCAAGCCGATCGAGGGCCTGACGGGGAATGGCTGCCACACCCATGTCTCGGCCTGGGATGTGGATGGCGCCGTGAATGTCTTTGCCGAACCGGCCGACCCGATGGGCCTGTCGGAACAGGGGCGGCATTTCCTGGGCGGGGTGATGCGCCACGCCCGGGCGATGACGGCGATCACCAACCCGGTGGTCAACAGCTACAAGCGGATCAACGCGCCGGTGACAGTCTCGGGCGCCACATGGGCGCCCAACACCGTGACCTGGGCGGGCAACAACCGCACCCACATGGTGCGCGTGCCGGGGCCCGGCCGGTTCGAGCTGCGCCTGCCCGACGGCGCGGCCAATCCCTACCTGCTGCAGGCGGTGATCCTGGCCGCCGGGCTGGAGGGCGTGGCGTCCGGCGCGGATCCGGGCGCGCCGCTCGACATCGACATGTATGCCGAGGGTCATACCCTCACCGATGCAGCCCGGCTGCCGCTCAACCTGCTGGATGCCCTGCGCGCCTTCGAGTCGGATGACGCCCTCAAGGCGCGGATGGGAACGGAGTTCGCCGCCGCCTTTCTCAAGCTCAAGCATCGGGAGTGGCAGGGTTTCGTGTCGCATTTTTCCCGCTGGGAAAAGGAGAACGCCCTCGACGTCTGAGTCCTCTGGCCTCCGGACGTGCCGGGGCCTAGGCTCGGCCCGGATGTGACGATCCGGGGAGGCGCCGATGACGATCGGCCATCGCGGCACGCTTGCGTTGACGCTGGCGGTCTCCATGCTGTGGGGGCTTTGGTGGGTGCCCGTGCGCCTGCTGGAGGATGCGGGCATGCCGGGTGTCTGGCCCAGCCTTGCCATGGGGCTTTGCGCGCTGCCGCCGCTGGGCTGGCTGGCTTGGCGGGCCGGCGCCGGGGGCGCGCTTGCGCGCGCGCTCGCCGGGGCGCTTCTGGTGGGGGTCGCCCTGATGCTCTACGGCGCGTCGCTCGCCTTCACCGACGTGGTGCGCGCGGTGGTGCTGTTCTACCTCGCGCCGGCATGGTCCACCCTGATCGAATGCGTCTTCATGGGCCGGCGCTGGACCTGGCGCAGCGCCGCCGCGCTGTCGCTTGGGCTGGCGGGGGTGGCGACGATCTTCCGCTTCCAGCTGTCGCTGGACGCGATCAACGGCGGCGACGCGGCGGCGCTGGCTTCCGGGCTGTGCTGGGCGGTGGGCTCGGCGGTGGTGTTCAGCCGCCCCGGCGCGAAGCCGGAAATGCTGGCCTTCAGCGCGGCGCTGGGCATGGGGCTGACCGGGGCGGCGGCCTTGGCGCTGGGCGGGCCGGTGATGGGGGGCGCGCCGGATACGGCGCTGCTGAAGGCGATGCCGCTCGCGGCGCTGGCGGGGCTGGTCTATATCGCGCCTGCGTTGGTGGTCACGGTCTGGGCGGCGCAGCGGCTGGCCCCTGCGACGCTGAGCTTCCTGCTGACGGCGGAGATCGTGGCCGGTGTGGGCTCGGGCGCGCTGTTCCTGGCCGAGCCCTTCGGCTGGCCCGAGGCTCTGGGCGCGGCGCTGATCACCGCGGGCGCGCTGACCGAGGCGCTGCGCCCGCCGCCGCGCCGGCCCGGCGCGCCCGTGCCCGAGGGGCTGCGCGGCCCGCGTCTCGGGTGAGCGCAGCGCCGTTCGGCCTGCGGCCCGGCCATGGATGACATCCCGGCCTGGCGAGGCGGTCCCGGTGCCGATCCGGTCGGGGTGATGGCGAGATGGCTTCAGGCCGGGGCAGGGGCCAGCCCGCCCAGCCGGGTCAGCAGCGCCACGGTCTCCTGCGCCCCGAGGCCATGGCGCAGCGCGGCGAAGACCGTGGGCAGGCCCTTCCGGGTGGTCGCCGCGTCGCGGCGCATTTCGTCCAGATCCACGCCCACATGCGGGGCGAGATCGGTCTTGTTGATCACCAGGATGTCGGATTTCATCAGCGCCGGGCCCTTCTTGCGCGGGATGTCCTGGCCCATGGCCACGTCGATCATGTAGATCGTCAGATCCGCCAGTTCCGGGCTGAAATTGGCCGCCAGGTTGTCGCCGCCGGATTCGATCAGCACCAGTTCCAGATCCGGGTGGCGGCGTTCGAGTTCGGCCACCGCGGCGAGGTTGATCGAGGCATCCTCGCGGATCGCGGTATGCGGGCAGCCGCCGGTCTCCACCCCGATCAGGCGCGATGCGGGCAGGATCTGCATCCGCAGGAGCGCCTCTGCATCCTCGCGGGTGTAGATGTCGTTGGTGATCACCCCGATCGAGTGATGAGGGGCCAGCGCGCGGGCCAGCGCGGCGGTAAGGGTCGTCTTGCCGGCGCCCACCGGGCCGCCGATGCCCACGCGCAGCGGGCCGTTCATTCGGGTCATGAGCGGAAGATCCTCGGTTGCAGGGTTTCGTGCCGCATGGCCGCGATATCGGCCAGGAAGGCGGTGGAGGACAGGCTGTCGGGCCCGGCGGCGGCGGCCTCGGCGGCGATCCGGGCGATCAGGGGCGCGCGTGCGGCCAGCGCGGTCTGCGCGTCGGTCTGGCCCAGCGGGACCAGCCGTTGCGCGGCCGCGGCGAGGTTTGCCGCGAAGCCCTGCAGGTAGAGTGCCATGACCGGCTCCAGCGGCAGCGCGGCAAGCGCCGCGGCGCGGCCCACCGCGACGGGTTGCGCCAGCGTCGGCAGATCCAGCCCCCAGATCGCGGCGGTGATCCGCGCGAAGGCCGCGCCCTGTTCCACCGTTTCGGCCAGCCGTTCGGCGCCGGGTGCGAAGGCGCGGGCGCGCGCGTCGATCCGGGCCAGCTCTTCCACGTTCTTCGCGCGATAGGCCTCGGCCAGGAACATCGTCTCGGAGCGCGCCGCGCCGTGGGCAAGCACATCGTCGAGCCAGGCGTCGAAACCGGCCGCGTCGCGCACCGCGCCCTCGGCCACCGCCGTCTCCAGCCCGTGCGACCAGGCGAAACCGCCGGTGGGATAGGCCGGCGACAGCCATTGCGCCAGCGTCAGGAGTTGTGCGGTC
>JBKHDP010000169.1:0-5715 GCA_046541255.1 Paracoccaceae bacterium
GTCGAGTATCACGACCGCCAGACCGAGGCGATCTGGGTGAAGTTTCCGGTAGTGGCGGCGGACACGGATGATCTGACCGGAGCGCAGGTCGTGATCTGGACCACCACGCCCTGGACGATCCCGCAGAACCGGGCGATCTGCTTCGGGCCGGAGATCTCCTACGGGCTCTACGAGGTGCTGGAGACGCCGGAGGAATGCTGGGCGCGCGCGGGTGATCGCTACCTGATGGCCGACGCGCTGGCGGAAAGCACGCTGGCAGCCGCACGGCTGGAAGAGCACATGTTCCGGCGGGTCCGCGACGTGAGCGCCGATGAACTGGCGGCGCTGACCTGCGCCCATCCGCTGCGCGGGGCCGAGGGCGCGCAGGGCGAGTGGGACTATGACGTGCCGCTCTTCCCCGGCGATCACGTCACCGACGACGCGGGCACGGGTTTCGTCCATACCGCGCCGTCTCACGGCGATGACGACTACCAGATCGGCCGCGCCCATGGCCTGCCGATGACCCACAACATCCTCGACGACTCGTCCTTCCGCGCCGACCTCCCCTTCTTCGCGGGCGAGCGGATCATCAAGGAGAACGGCAAGCCCGGCGGCGCCAACAAGGCGGTGATCGAGAAGCTCAAGCAGGTGGGCGCGCTGATCGCGATGAAGCGCATCACCATCTCCGACGCGCATTCCTGGCGCTCCAAGGCCCCGGTGATCCGTCTGAACCGCCCGCAATGGTTCGCGGCGATCGACCGGCCCGTGGGCGACGGCAAGGACAGCTACGGCACCACGATCCGTCAGCGCGCGCTCACCTCCATCGACGAGCTGGTGAGCTGGACGCCGCGCACCGGGCGCAACCGGCTGCATTCGATGATCGAGGCGCGCCCCGACTGGGTGCTCTCGCGCCAGCGCGCCTGGGGCGTTCCGCTGACCTGCTTCACCCGCAAGGGCGCCAGGCCCGGGGACGAGGACTTCCTGCTGCGCAACGCCGAGGTCAACGCCCGGATCTGCGCGGCCTTCGAACAGGAGGGCGCGGATGCCTGGTACAAGCCCGGCGCGAAGGACCGCTTCCTGGGCGGGATCGTGAATCCGGACGAGTGGGAACAGGTGTTCGACATTCTCGATGTCTGGTTCGACTCTGGCTCCACCCACGCCTTCGTCCTGCGCGACCGGGAGGATGGCTCGGAGGACGGGCTGGCCGACCTCTACCTCGAAGGCACCGACCAGCACCGGGGGTGGTTCCATTCCTCGATGCTGCAGGCCTGTGGCACCATCGGCCGGGCCCCCTATCGCGGCGTGCTGACCCACGGGTTCACGCTGGACGAGAAGGGCAACAAGATGTCCAAGTCGCTCGGCAACACCGTGGCGCCCGAGGACGTGACGAAGCAATACGGCGCCGACATCCTGCGTCTGTGGGTGGCGCAGTCGGACTTTACAGGCGACCAGCGGATCGGCCCCGAAATCCTGAAAGGCGTGGCGGACAGCTATCGCCGGCTGCGCAACACCATGCGCTTCCTGCTGGGCAGCGTGGCGCATGTCACCGAGGCCGACCGGGTGGACCCGGCCGACATGCCCGAACTGGAGCGCTGGGTGCTGCACCGCCTGGCCGAGCTTGATACCGTGGTGCGCGAGGGCTACGCCGCCTACGATTTCCAGGGCGTGTTCCAGCAGCTGTTCAACTTCTGCACGGTGGAGCTGTCGGCCTTCTATTTCGACATCCGCAAGGACGCGCTCTACTGCGATGGCGACACGCCGCGCAGGCGGGCGGCGCGTACGGTGCTGGATCTCCTGTTCCACCGGCTGACAACCTGGCTGGCGCCGGTTCTGGTCTTCACCATGGAGGAGGTCTGGCTGGAGCGGTTCCCCGGAGAGGCCAGCTCGGTCCATCTGGAGGACATGCCCGCAACGCCCGACCAGTGGCGCGACGACGCGCTGGCGGCGAAATGGGCGCAGGTGCGCGCGGCGCGCCGCGTGGTGACGGCGGCGCTTGAATTGCAGCGCAGCGAGAAGGTGATCGGCGCCTCGCTGGAGGCTGCCCCCGTTGTGCATGTGGCCGATGCCCAGATGCGCGCCGCCCTGGAGGCCGTGCAGTTCGACGACATCTGCATCACCTCGGCACTCGCCCTGACGGACGCGCCCGCGCCGGAAACGGCCTTCCGCCTGCCCGAGGTGCCGGGCGTCGCGGTGGTCTTCGCCCGGGCCGAGGGCGAGAAATGCCAGCGCTGCTGGAAGATCCTGCCCGACGTGGGCAGCCACGCCCATCCCGGCGTCTGCGGGCGCTGCGACGCGGCGCTGGCCTGATCGCCCCCGCCCCGGCCTGGCGCCGGGGCGGTTCTGCATCCCTGCACACCCCCCTGCGCCTTTGGACTCTGCCGAACCTGCATTACCTGTAGCGAAGACATCCAGGACAGGAGAGCCCGATGACCGATCCCGCCCCCTACACGCCCCCCAAGGTCTGGACCTGGGAGCCCGGCCATGGCGGCAAGTTCGCCAGCATCAACCGCCCCATCGCCGGCCCCACCCACGACAAGGCGCTCCCGGTGGGCCGGCACCCGTTCCAGCTCTACAGCCTGGCCACGCCGAACGGCGTCAAGGTGACGGTGCTGCTGGAAGAGCTGCTGGCCGCCGGACATGATGCCGAATACGATGCCTGGTTGATCGATATCGGCAAGGGCGATCAGTTTTCTTCGGGCTTCGTCGAGGTGAACCCGAACTCCAAGATCCCCGCCCTGATGGACCGCTCCGGGCCCGAGCCGGTCCGGGTGTTCGAATCCGGCGCGATCCTGATGCATCTGGCCGAAAGGTTCGACGCCTTCCAGACCGCCGAGGCGCGGCCCGAAATGCTGTCCTGGCTTTTCTGGCAGATGGGCAGCGCGCCCTATCTGGGCGGCGGTTTCGGCCATTTCTTCGCCTATGCGCCCGAGAAATGGCAATATCCGATCGACCGTTTCGCGATGGAGACCAAGCGCCAGCTCGACGTGCTGGACCGGCATCTCGCCGATCACGCGTGGATGGCGGGCGGCACCTATACCATCGCCGACATGGCGATCTGGGCCTGGTATGGCCAGCTGGTGCTGGGCCGGCTCTACGACGCGGCCGAGTTCCTCGACGTGACCAGCTACACCCACCTGCTGGACTGGGCCCGGCGGATCGACGCGCGCCCGGCGGTGCAACGGGGCCGGATGGTCAACCGCAGCTTCGGCGATCCGGCCATGCAGCTGCACGAACGCCACGACGCCTCGGATTTCGACACCAACACGCAGGACAAGATCGCCGCGGCGGAATGAGCCCGGCCAAGCCCCCTCACACCCGCAGGACCGCCGCGCCGTCGGATCTGGCGCGGCGGTGCGCCGGACGCGGCGGCAGGGCGTTGTCGACTCAGGCCGGCACGATCCGGTTCACATGGCCCATCTTCCGGCCCGGCCGGGCCTCGGCCTTGCCGTAAAGATGCAAGGCCGCGCCCGGCTCTGCGGCGATCTGCGGCACCCGGGCGACATCGTCCCCGATCAGGTTCTCCATCACCACATCCGCATGGCGGCCGCCATCGCCCAGAGGCCAGCCCGCCACCGCGCGGACATGCTGTTCGAACTGGTCCACCGCACAGCCATTCTGCGTCCAGTGGCCGGAATTGTGCACCCGGGGGGCGATCTCGTTCACGACGAGTCCTCCAGGCGTCACGAAAAGCTCCACCCCCAGCACCCCCACATAATCGAGCGCGTTCAGGATACGCCCCGCCAGCAGCACCGCATCGGTACGCTGCGCCGCGCTCAGACGCGCGGGCACCGTGGTGCGGCGCAGGATGCCGCCCTCGTGCAGGTTCTCGCCCGGATCATAGGCCGAGACCTCTCCCGAGATCCCCCGCGCCGCGATCACCGAGACCTCGTGGCTGAAGGACACGAAACCTTCCAGGATCGCCGGCGCGCCCTGCAGCGCGGCAAGCGCCCCGGCGGCGTCTTCCGGGCGCGCGATGCGGGCCTGCCCCTTGCCGTCATAGCCGAAGCGGCGGGTCTTCAGGATCGCGGGCATGCCGATCCGCGCAAGTGCCGCCTCCAGCTCTGCGGCGGTCTCGACCGGGGCGAAGGGCGCGGTGGCCAGCCCCAGGCCGGAAAGAAAGTCCTTCTCGGTCAGGCGGTCCTGGCTGATCCGCAACGCCTCGCGGCCCGGGCGGATCGGGCAATGCGCCTCGATCAGGTCCAGCGCGGCGGTAGGCACGTTCTCGAACTCGTAGGTGACCACGTCCACCGCCCGCGCGAAAGCCGCCAGCGCGGCGGCATCTTCGTAGGGCGCGGTGGTCACCGCATGGGCGACATCGCCCGCGGGCGGGGCGGCGCCCGGCTCGTAGACATGGCAGCGATAGCCCAGCCGCGCCGCGGCCACCGAGAGCATCCGGCCCAGCTGCCCGCCGCCCAGGATGCCGATCACCGATCCCGGCGCCAGCGGCTCAGTCATCGAGGGGCTCCTCCGGGATCGAGGCCGAGAGCGCATCGCGCCAGGCCTCCAGCCGCTCGGCCAGCGCCGGGTCCGACAGCGCGAGGATGCCCGCCGCCATCAGCCCCGCATTGGCCGCGCCCGCCGCGCCGATCGCCATCGTGGCCACCGGATAGCCGCGCGGCATCTGGAGGATGGAATAGAGGCTGTCCACACCGGAAAGCGCCCTTGTCTGCACCGGCACCCCGATCACCGGCAACCGGGTCTTCGAGGCCATCATGCCCGGCAGATGCGCCGCGCCGCCTGCGCCCGCGATGATCACCTTCAGTCCGCGGCCGGCGGCCTGCCTGCCATAGGTCCAGAGCCGATCTGGCGTGCGATGCGCCGAGACGATCCGCGCCTCGTAAGGCACGCCCAGCTCATCCAGCATCTGCGCCGCTTCCTTCATGGTGGGCCAGTCCGACTGGCTGCCCATGATGATGCCCACGACCGGCTCTGCCATCCCTGCCTCCGCCCGAAAAAAGGAAGGCGCACTATAGCCGCGCCCGTCGCGATGGCAACGGGCTCAGGCGATGATGTCGGGGATCAGCCGGTCCGCGATCTGGGCGATCCTGTCCTTCAGCAGCAGCTTCTTCTTCTTGAGGCGCTGCAGGGTGATCTGATCGGCCGTGCCGCGTTCGGTCAGGGCGGTGATCGCATCGTCCAGGTCGCGATGTTCGCGTCGCAATACCTCCAGCTCGACGCGCAGCACTTCGTCGGTCTTCATCGAAATGTCGGAAGGCGCGTTCATGGCGGGCCCCTTGCAGACTTGGGATGCCCGACAATAGCGAATCCCGGGGCGTCGGCAAAGCCCTTGCACGGCCGCAACCCGGCCCCCATATTTCAGGCACGGGAAGGTCGCCGCTTCGGGGCCTTCCCTGCACAGTCGCTTTTTCGAAGGACGTGTCGATGACGAAGATGACTCTGGGGGCCTATCCCCACATGCTGGGTTTCGAGCAGCTGGAACGGCTGCTGGAACGTACCGCGAAATCCGGCAATGACGGCTATCCCCCCTACAATATCGAGCAGACCTCAGAGCACTCCTACCGCATCACCCTCGCGGTGGCCGGCTTTTCGGAACAGGATCTCTCGATCACCGTCGAGGATCGCCAGCTGGTGATCCGCGGCCGGCAGGAAGAGACCTGCGACGAGCGGGTATTCCTGCATCGCGGCATCGCGGCGCGTCAGTTCCAGCGCAGCTTCGTGCTGGCGGATAGTGTCGAGGTCGGCGAGGCGGTGATGGAAAACGGCCTGCTGCATATC
>JBKHDP010000170.1:0-5705 GCA_046541255.1 Paracoccaceae bacterium
CGCGCTTGATGAGCGTGCGCACCTTGCGCGCGCGGTTGTAATAGGCGTCGTAGAAACCCGCCGACAGCACGTAGGTGCCCACCATCACCCGGCGCTTGACCTCGTCCCCGAACCCTTCGGCGCGGGTCTTTTCATACATGTCGACGATGCCCTCGCCCTGGGCCAGCGCCGCGCGGTAGCCATAGCGCACCCCGTCATAGCGCGCGAGATTCGACGAGGCCTCGGCCGGCGCGATGACGTAATAGGCCGGCAGCGCGTATTTCGTGTGCGGCAGGCTGATGTCGCGGATCTCGGCGCCCGCGTCGCGCAGCATCTCGGCGCCCTGGCGCCACAGCGCCTCGATCTCTGCGGGCATCCCCTCCATCCGGTATTCGCGGGGAATGCCGATCACCTTGCCACGGATGTCGCCCGTCAGCATCGCCTCGAAATCCGGCACCGGCAGATCGGCCGAGGTGCTGTCCTTCGGGTCGTGCCCGGCCATTGCCTGCAGCATGATCGCCGCGTCGCGCACGTCGCGGGTCATCGGGCCGGCCTGGTCGAGCGACGAGGCGAAGGCCACGATCCCCCAGCGCGAGCAGCGCCCGTAGGTGGGCTTCAGCCCGGTGATGCCGGTGAAGGCCGCGGGCTGGCGGATCGAACCGCCGGTATCGGTGCCGGTGGCCGCGAGGCACAGATCGGCCGCCACCGCCGCCGCCGAACCGCCCGACGAGCCGCCCGGCGTCAGCGCGCGGTCGTCCACCTTCCAGGGATTGACCGCATTGCCGTAGACCGAGGTCTCGTTGCTGCTGCCCATGGCGAACTCGTCCATGTTCAGCTTGCCCAGCATCACCGCGCCGGCGTCGCGCAGCTTCGCGGTCACGGTGCTTTCGTATTCCGGGCGGAACCCTTCCAGGATGCGGCTGGCGGCCTGGCTGGCCACGCCCTCGGTGCAGAACAGATCCTTGATGCCCACCGGGATGCCGCACATGGCGGGCGTCTCCCCGGCCCCCTGCAGGCGCGCGTCGGCGGCGCGGGCGCGCTCCAGCGCGATCTCGGGGGTCTTGTGCACGAAGGCGCCCAGCGCCTCGGCGCCCTCGATGGCTGCAAGGCAAGCCTCGGTCAGTTCGACGCTCGTCACCTCGCCCTTGCGCAGCGCGTCGCGCGCGGCGGCGATGCTCATCCCGGTCAGTTCACCCATCACTCCACCACCTTCGGCACGGCAAAGAAACCCTCGCGCGCGTCCGGCGCGTTCGACAGCACCTTGCCGGGCATCCCGCCATCGGTCACCGCATCGGCGCGGCGCTTGAGCCGCATCGGCGTCACGCTGACCATGGGCTCCACGCCGTCCACATCGACCTCGTTCAGCTCCTCGATGAAGCCGAGGATGCGGTTGAATTCCTGTGCGAGCACGGGAAGCTGATCCTCCTCGACCCGGATCCGGGCCAGGTGCGCCACATGGGCGGCGGTGCGTTCGTCGATCGACATCGGTAGGCTCTCCGCTCGGTCTCCGGGGCCGTTTACCGCCCCGCGCCGCGCCCCGCAAGCATGTGCCGGCGATAGACCTCGATCATCCAGCCCAGCATGATCGCGTTGAGGATGTGCCACAGGAAATGCGTGCCCAACGGCACGGCCTCGCAGAGCGGCATGTCCAGCGTCCGCGCCGCGAGCGAGGCCACCAGGATTGCCGCCCCGATGCCCAGGCCCCGCGCGGTGTCCGGCGCCCGTCGGCGCAACGCCACCGCATAGGCCGCGATCAGCAGCGGCACAGGGGCATATCCTGCCGACGATCCCAATCCCGGGATCATGCCGAACAGCGGCACGGTGGCCGCGGCATAGGGGAAGAAAGCCGCCACGCCCAGCGCCGACAGGAGCGGCGGCAGGTTCCAGAAATGCCGGTTCGCCGCGTAAATGTAGATCAGGATGAACAGCAGGATCGGCACCACGTCGGCCAGCGCCGACCAGGCCTGCGCATGGGTGTGGAACAGGTAGCTTCCCAGCCCGATGGTCGCCAGCACCCAGACGAGCGCCATGGCCAGCGGCAGCCGCTGGCCGCGCAGCCGCACCCCCATCACCAGCGCGGCCAGCAGGAAGGCGGCATTGGTCAGCGCGTTCACCGGCTCTGCCCAGTAGCCCGCGTCGAGCCGTTCGCAATAGCTGTCGATCTGCCGTGTCCAGTCCACCCCTGCGCCCTCCCGCCTGCCTTCCCATAGCTAGGCAGCCGCCGGCGCGCTTCCAGCCCCTTTTCGCGGCCGAAAGACACCGCGCCCATTCCCTGCTGGCCCCTCGCGCGCCAGATGTTACTCTGCGCCCCGAACCATCAACCGAGGAGGACGGAGATGAAGATCATCTGGCTGGGCCATGGCGGGTTCCGCATCGAGATCGGCGACCAGGTGCTGCTGCTCGATCCCTGGGTGACCGGCAACCCGGTCTTCCCCGAGGAACGCCGCGCGGAGGCGATCGAGGGCGCCACCCACATCCTCGTGACCCACGGCCATTTCGACCATGTCAACGACGCGCCCAGCATCTCGAAGGAACTGGGCATCCCGATCGTCACCATCTTCGACCTGGCCGGCTGGCTGGAGAAGCGCGAGGGTGTGGAGACCGTGGGCTTCAACAAGGGCGGCACGGTGATGCTTGGCGACGTGGCGGTGACCATGGTCAACGCGGTGCATTCCTCGGCACTTGCCGATGACGAGGGCCGGCCGGTCTATACCGGCACCGAGGCGGGCTTCATGATCGCGGGCGAGGGCCACACGATCTACGCCAGCGGCGATACCGACGTGATGGCCGACATGAAGGTGTTCCACGACCTGCACCGGCCCGATATCGGCATTCTTTGCGCCGGCGGGCATTTCACCATGGACATGAAGCGCGCGGCCTATGCCGCCAGGACCTTCTTCGACTTCACGACGGTGATCCCCTGCCACTACAAGACCTTCCCCCTGCTCGAGCAGTCGGCCGAGGCACTGATCGACGGCCTGCCTGGCGTGAAGGTGGTGGAACCCGAGGTGATGAAGGCGATCGAGATCTGACCGCGTGCCGGGCGGCGGCCCGTGCCGCCCCCGGCCCTGCAGGCAGGCTAGAGGAATTCGGCGGTTCGCGAGGGTTCGGCCGCCAGCGCCAGCGCCGCCTCCAGCTCGAAGGTCTTCGCGAACAGAGCCCGCCCCACCAGCGCCCCCGCGACCTGCGGGACGTATTTCAGCCGCGCGAGATCATCCAGCGTCTTGACCATGCCCGAGGCGATCACCGGCGCGCGCGCCAGCGCGGCCAGTTCGGTCACCAGCGCCAGCGGCTCTTCCGCGTCGCCCGTATCGGCGCCGATATCGGTGACCAGGATCGCGGCCAGCGGATCGTCCGCGAACCAGGCGATGAACTCGGCGGCCGGAAAGGCGCTCTTCTCGCGCCAGCCCTGCGAGGTCACGTAGCCATCCTGCACATCCACCGCGAGCACGATCCCGTCGGGATGGTATTTCGCCGCCCGCTTGACCAGGTCGGGGCGCGAGACGGCCAGCGTGCCCAGCACGACCCGCCCCGCGCCACGATCGAACCAGCCCGCGACGGCTTCCAGCGAGCGGATCCCGCCGCCCACCTGCACCGGAATCCGCGCCGCGCGGATGATCTGCTGTACCAGTTCGGCATTGTCGCCCTCGCCGGTCAGCGCGTCGAAATCGGTGACATGCAGCCACTCGGCCCCGGCATCGGCAAAGTCGCGCGCCTTCTGCACCGGATCGACATGCCACAGGACAGGCTCTTCCAGGCGCCCGCGATGCAGGCTCACGCAGCGCCCTTTCTGCAATTCGATGGTGGGATAGATCCGCATGGGTGATTCTCCGACGCGCCACAGGACGCGGACAGCATGTCACACCGCGCGCCCGGCGCGGGTCTGATTGCGGCACCTTCCGGCCGAAAGCGCACGGCGTTGCGAGTCGTCAAGGACGCGGCGCCGGGCTTGGCGCTACCCTTCCCGCGGCGCCCCCTCTGGGCCTTTTCGGCGCGCACGAGGTCGTGAAATGAAGATTGCAAGCACGGAAATCCTGACCCGGCGAGAACGCAACTTTGGTTGCAAAACAATCTTACGTTAGGTAACGTTCTTATTATTGTTTGTGATTTTCGCTTGGAACACCAATGTTTAGTCGGCGACACGCGGTCATGTGCAGCCTGGGTCTGATCGGAGCCGTTTCAACGGCCCGCCTCGGGTTCGGCCAGGCCGCGCGCTGCATTGAACGCCTGCTGCCCTACTGGCAGATCACCCATAGCCGCAGCGATCTGCCTTTCGTCTATTTCGACGCCTACCGCATGGGCCGGGATGGCCGCGTTCAGGCCGCGACCTGGTCCAACCAGCGCAAGCTGCTTTCGGTCAGCGATCCGCTGCAATTGTCGCAATCCGAGGCCGATTCCTTCCGCGACCTGGCCGAATCGCGGCGGCGCGGCGGGCTGTTCTCGTCCTTCGGCCGCTCCGGCGAGGTGCCGCGACAACCCGGGGAATCGGTCGAATACGGCGCGCAGTGGTCCGATGGCACCCGGCACCGGGTGGTCGAGGGGCTGCCCGATGCTGCCGCGGCGCTGTTCCGATCGCTCGAGTCCCGTCTTCGCAAGCACCAGCCCGATCCGGGCCGGCATGTCTGGACGAGGCCGGCGGGCGGAATCGGCCGGCAGGATCTCGACCTGCGCGGCGAAACCTGTGACGGGCCCGTCGCCCGGGCCGTGGCCGAAAGCGTCGCCACCGGCCGCCTGGTGATCCCGCTGGCGCAGGGCGGAGAAGAGTTTTTCGAGGGCGAAATGGCCGCGCGTCAGGAGTTTGGCGCCCGGCTGCCCGGCGGATTTGCCGGGTTCGGGGTGGTGACCGTCTAGGCGGCCGCCCCCTTTCGCAGTGTGCACTAGTCCGGCCGTCAGGCCGTGCAACTCTTTTAACCAAGGGCCCGAGGAAAGGGCCCGCAACCGAGGGGGAAGTCTCTTGAAAACCTCAAGTTCCACCAGAAGGGCCACCGGCCTGCGGACGCTCGTCCTGACGACGGCGATCGCATCGCTCGGCATGCCCTCGATGGCGGGGGACCACTGGCTGTCGCGCGTGCATGTCTACGACCAGGCGGGCACGGTGAAGACCCTGGCCTCGCCATCCGATGCCGAAGCCACGAGCTTCACCCAGAGCGCGAATGCGGTGTTCGACATCGTGATCTCGCTGGAAAGCGATCCGCAGGGCGATGACGACGCCGACGTCGATGCCGGCGCCTCGGACGCCGAACAGCGGGCCTACGAGGAGCGGATCGAGGAATTCGCCAACGCGGTCTACGAATCGACCAACGGCGCCCACAAGATCGGGCGGGTCACGGTCTATCGCGACTACAAGCAATCATCGCTGGCCGACGTGGTCTGGGAAACCGACTGCGACAACAATCCAGGCTCGCAGGGCGGCCCCTGGGCGCATCCGGGCGGGTTCGGCAAGGCCGGCAAGTTCATCCACATGTGCACCAACTGGACCGGCTCGTCCACGATGTCCGATCCCAAGGGAAGCGGCTACACGCTCGCGCATGAATGGGGCCACTACGCCTACAACGTGTTCGACGAATATGCCGCCAACCAGTGCGAGATCAATGTCAGCACGCTGTTCGGCCTGCTGTGCCCGGCCTGGCAGCCGCGGTCGACCGACACCGTGTCGCACTCGATCATGCACATGCAGTGGAACGCGGCGTCGGGCACGGTGAGCTCCGGCTATGGCGGCGATCCCG
>JBKHDP010000171.1:0-5614 GCA_046541255.1 Paracoccaceae bacterium
TTCGAGGCCAAGATGCGCCCGCTGGCAGAGGCCGGGAAGGTGGATTTCATCGGCGATGGCGACAGCGTGGCCTCCGGCATCACCGGCATGGCCGCCTTCGGGCATACTCCGGGCCACATGGCCTACATGCTGGAAAGCGAGGGCAAGCAATTGCTGGTCGCTGCGGATTTCGCCAATCACTATGTCTGGTCGCTGGCTCATCCCGACTGGGAAGTGCGCTTCGATCGCGACAAGGAAGCCGCCGCCGCGACAAGGCGCCGCCTTCTCGACATGCTGGCCGCCGACAAGGTGCCCTTCATCGGCTATCACATGCCCTGGCCGGGCGTGGGCTATGTGGACAGGCACGACAACGGCTATGCCTATGTGCCGCACAGCTACCAGCTGATGCTCTGATATCGGCGGGACGGACGCGCGGGCGGGCGCGGCCGGCGGGTCAGCGAAAGGCAGGCCCGTGCGCCCAGAGCGTCAAGGACCGCCGCAAACCTTTGGTGACCGGCGTCACACGATGCAGCAGGAAGGCGGGAAACAGCGTGGCGCTGCCCTGCGCACGGTCGGCTGTACGGACCTGCGTTCCGGGCATGATCTCCAGCCTTCCGCCCGCGTAATCCGCGGGATCGGACAACTGGACGACCAGCGTCAGCTTCCGACGCCGGGCCAGCGGCCCGTCGCCGATATCGGCATGCCAGTCGAAATGCCCGGCCCGGCGGCCATCATAGATCGCCACCTGCGGGCTTTCCGCGAAATCGGTCAGATCGAACCCGAACACGTCGCGATTGGCCTCGCGCACCAGATCCATGATACGCTCCATCACCCAGTCGCCACCCTCCGCCTCGTCCAGCCAACTCAGTTCGGCGCGGCGGATGTTGTGGGCGCGCTGCGCGCCCACCAGGCGCGCCTCGGTGGCGGGGACGGTCTTCGCCAAGGCCACGATCCGCGCGCAGTCCTGCGCGGAAAAGGCACCTTCGATGGCGTGAACGGCGATCATGCGCGACTCTCCGGGCCGGGAAGCAGGCCGAAGCCCTAGCGCCATCCGGCCCGACGCGCGCGACGGAAAGCGACCAGCCGGTCGCTTTCCGTCTGTTGGGGGATCAGCCCTGCAGTTTCGCGGTCTTTTCCACCAGCCGGCGCGCCTGGTGCGCCACCGCCGCACGGCCCGCATCGTCAAGGCCGCCCGCGTTGCAGGAAAAGCCGTAGGGGTTGCCGCCGGCGGGGATAATCGACTCGTCGGTATAGGCCGGAACCACCGGGATCGCGCCCCAGTGCAGGAAGGTGGTGTAGAGCCCCATCAGCGTCGTCTCCTGCCCGCCATGAGTATTCTGCGCGCTGGTGGTGGCGGTGACCGTCTTGTCGGCCAGCTTGCCCGCCATCCAGAGCGGGCCGAGCGTGTCGATGAAGGCACGCAACTGGCTGGGGGCGCTGCCATAACGGGTGGGTGCGGCAAAGAAGTAGCCATCGGCCCATTCCATGTCCGCATGGCTCACCTCCGGGATGTCGGCAACCTTGTCGGCCTGCGCCTTCCAGGCGTCCTGGCCCTCGACCACCTCTCGCGGAGCGGTTTCAGCCACGCGCAGCAAGCGCACTTCGGCCCCGGCCTCGGCCGCCGCCTTCGCGGCTTCCTCGGCGACGCCATGGTTGGTGCCATAGGTGGAATAGAAGATCACGGCGATTTTCGGTGTGGACATATGTCCCTCCTTTGCTGTTCCGTACTATAGCTAGGTGGTTGCCGGTCTGGCCGAAATCTTCGCCGTTGCATGGGTGCTGTGCGGGAATGCACCGCCCTTGCCAAGCCCCGCGCCTTGCACGAGTGTTCCGGCCATGAGCCCTACCGCCCCCAGCCTGGACGAGATCGAGCAGATCGCCCGCACCGCCATCGAGTCGCTGCCCGAGCCCTTCCGCCCGGCCGCGCGCGCCGTCGCCCTGCGGGTGGAGGAACTGGCACCGGACTGGATGCTCGACGAGATGCGGATCACCGATCCTTTCGAGCTGACGGGGCTCTATGACGGCATCCCGATGACCGAGAAATCGGTGATGGACCAGCCCACGGGGCCGGACACGATCTGGCTGTTCCGCCGCGCCATCCTGGACGAGTGGTGCGCGCGTGGCGACGTGACTCTCGAAGCGCTGGTGGCGCATGTGACGGTGCACGAGCTGGCCCATCATTTCGGTTGGTCGGACGAGGATATCGCCATGATCGACCGCTGGTGGGAATAGCCGCCGCGCGGGCGCCATCGGCGGCGCGGTCCCGCCCTAGGCGCCGTCGCGCCAGCGGTTGACGATGGGATAGCGCCGGTCCAGCCAGAACGCCCTGTGGCTCAGACGCACCCCCGGCGCGGACTGGAAGCGCTTGTATTCGCTGAGATAGATCAGCCGCTCGACGCGCCGTGCCTCGTCGGCGTCGAAGCCCGCCGCCACGCAATCGGCGATCGAGCCGTCGCGGTCGACCAAGATTTCCAGTATCCCGTCCAGCCGGTCGTAATCGGGCAGCGAGTCACTGTCCTTCTGGTCCGCGCGCAGCTCGGCCGAGGGCGGCTTGGCGATGATGCGATCGGGGATCACCTCGCCCGCCGGGGCCTTCATCCAGGGCCGGTGATGGGCATTGCGCCAGCGGGCGATCGCGAAAACCCGGGTCTTGTAGAGATCCTTGATCGGGTTGTAGCCGCCCGCCATGTCGCCGTAGATCGTGGCGTAGCCCACCGCGACTTCCGACTTGTTGCCGGTGGTCAGCAGCATCTCGCCGAACTTGTTCGACAGCGCCATCAGCAGCAGCCCGCGCAGGCGGGACTGGATGTTCTCCTCGGTCAGGTCGGGCGCCCGCCCCGCGAAGAGCGGCGCCAGCGTCTCGGTCACCGCGGCGCGGGCGGGGCCGATCGGGACGCTGTCGAGCCGCAGCCCCAGCCGGGCGGCCGCGGCCTGCGCATCCTCCAGCGACTCCGCCGAGGTGTATTCCGAGGGCAGCATCACCGCGCGCACGGCCTCGGGGCCCAGCGCGTCGGCGGCGATGGCCGCCACCAGCGCACTGTCGATCCCGCCCGACAGGCCCAGCAGCGCGCGATCGAACCCCGACTTGCGCATGTAATCGCCCAGGCCCAGCACCATCGCGTGGTAATCCTGCTCCAGCCTGTCGGGCATATGCGCCAGATCACCCGGCTCGGCCCGCCAGCCTGCGGGGCCGCGGACGAAATCCACATGCGCCAGGGCCGTGTCGAACAGCGGCATCTGCAGCGCCAGGGTACCGCCCGGGTTCAGCACGAAGCTGCCGCCGTCGAACACCTGGTCGTCCTGCCCGCCCACCATGTTGAGATAGACCAGCGGCAACCCGGTCTCGACCACCCGCGCCACCATGTGGTTGAGCCGCACGTCGCGCTTGCCGCCGGCATAGGGCGATCCGTTGGGCACCAGCAGCGCCTCGGCGCCGGTCTCGGCCAGTGTCTCCGCCACGTCCTCGTACCAGGCATCCTCGCAGACCGGACTGCCCAGCCGGATCGGCCCCACCCTGTAGGGCCCCGAGACCGGGCCCGAGGCGAAGGTGCGCCTTTCGTCGAACACGTCGTAATTCGGCAGATGGTGCTTGAGCGCGATGGCCGCGATCTCGCCGTCCTTCAGCACGAACCAGGCGTTGTGCAGCGCGGTGCCTTCCAGCCACAGCCCGCCCACGCCCAGCGCCGGGCCCGCGGCGCAATCCCGCGCCAGCCGGCGCACCGTCTCGATCGCCTCGGCCTGGAAGGCCGGGCGCAGTACCAGATCCTGCGGATTGTAGCCGGTCAGGAACATCTCCGGCAGGGCCACCATGTCGGCGCCGGCCGCCCGGCCCGCCTCCCAGGCGGCACGGGCCTGCCCGGCATTGCCGGAAAGGTCGCCCAGCGTCGGATTGAACTGCGCCAGCGTCAGGCGGAAACGGTCGGCCATGCATCGCCCCCGGAAATCATGCCGCCCTGATTTAGCAGAACCGCGCCCGAGGGAAAGCCGCCGCGGCAAAAGACGTTGTCACAAGGGGGGCGGTCCTCTAGATTTTCCGGGGCAGGCACCGGGGACGCGCGGGGGGATCACGGAACAATGACGAGCAGGCACAGGGCACTGGGCATCCTGACGGGAGCCGTGCTGGCCGCGGCGGGCCCGGGCATGGCCCAGGACGACGAGGTGCGCACCAAGCAGTATGACGACGGCGGCGTCTACGAGGGCACCTTCAAGGACGGGCTGCAGCATGGGCGCGGCACCTACCGGCTGCCCAATGGCTACGAATATTCCGGCGAATGGGTCGAGGGCGAGATCCGCGGCGAGGGCGTGGCGCGCTTTCCCAACGGCTCGGTCTACGAAGGCAGCTTCGCCAAGGGCAAGCCCGAGGGCGTGGGCGAGATAACCTTCGCCGACGGCTCCACCTACGAGGGCAATTGGGTGGATGGCAAGATCACCGGGCAGGGCGTGGCGGTCTATGCCAATGGAACCCGCTACGAAGGCGGCTTCCGCAATGCCATGCATCATGGCCGCGGCACCATGAGCAGCCCGAACGGCTATGTCTACGAGGGCGACTGGGTCAACGGCCAGAAGGAGGGCCAGGGCCGCATCACCTATCCCGACGGCGCGGTCTATGAAGGCGCCATCGTCCAGGGCGAGCGCGAGGGCATGGGCCAACTGACCATGCCCGACGGTCTGACCTATGAAGGGCTGTGGAAGGACGGCCAGATCAACGGCGAAGGCACTCTGACGCAGCCGAATGGCGATATCTACGAGGGCGAGCTTGTCAACGGCCGGCGCGAGGGCGAAGGCAAGGTCACATACGCCAATGGCGACAGCTACGAGGGCGAATTCGCCAATGACCGGCGCGAGGGCCAGGGCACCTTCACCGGGCAGGACGGGTATGTCTACGAGGGCGACTGGGTCGCCGGCCAGAACGAGGGCGAGGGCAGCGTGACCTATCCAGACGGCTCGGTCTATGTCGGCACGTTCCGCGACGGGCTGGCCAGCGGCGAAGGCCGGATCGACTATCCCGACGGCTCCACCTACGAAGGCGAATGGGTCGACGGGGTGATCGAGGGCGAAGGCCGCGCCACCTATCCCAACGGGCTGGTCTACGAGGGCGAATTCCGCAACGCCCGCAACCATGGCCAAGGCGTGATGACCTATGCGGACGGCTATCGCTACGAGGGCGAATGGCAGGACGGCCAGCGTCATGGCGAGGGCACCGCGACCTATCCCGACGGCACCGTCTATACCGGCGGTTTCGTGGACGGCCAGCGCCACGGCAGCGGCAAGATCGAGATGCCCGACGGCTTCACCTACGAGGGCGACTGGCGGCGCGGCGAAATCGAAGGCCAGGGCATGGCCCGCTATCCCCGCCGCGACGAGGATGGCGAGATCACCGGCTACGACATCTACGAAGGCCAGTTCGTCGATGGCCGCCGCCAAGGCGAAGGCACGATGCGCTACGCGACGGGCGAAGAGGAAACCGGCGAGTGGGTCAACGGGGCGTTGACCGAGGAGGAGGCGGAGGCCGAGAACGAAGCGGAGGACGCCGGGTCAGACGAGTCGGACGGGTCGGAGACCGAGGACTGACCCAGGCACGGGCGTGCGCCGGCGGCGTTGACGGGACTGGTTTCGGCCGATGAGCTGCGGCTGG
>JBKHDP010000172.1:0-5601 GCA_046541255.1 Paracoccaceae bacterium
CCGCCCACGCCCGAGATCGAGCAGGAGCGCAAGGTGGCGATGTTCGACCTGCTGGAGCAGAACAGCTTTTCCCTGCCGCCGCGCGACGACCGCGAGGTGCCCGAGGGGCCCTACCGTGTGGGGCTGTCGATCCGAGACAAGCGGCTGGTCTTCGACATCGCCACGGAGGATGGCCGCAAGGCCGCGGAGTTCCACCTTTCGCTGAGCCCGTTCCGGCAGGTGGTGAAGGATTACTTCCAGATCTGCGAAAGCTATTTCGACGCGGTGAAGACCCTGCCGCCCAGCCAGATCGAGACCATCGACATGGCCCGCCGCGGCATCCACAACGAGGGCTCGCGCATCCTGATCGAACGGCTCGCGGGCAAGGCCGAGGTCGACGAGGACACCGCGCGCCGGCTCTTCACCCTGATCTGCGTGCTGCACTGGGGGGGCTGATCCGGTGGTGCGGGACCTGCCCCAGTCGGTCCTCTTCTGCTGCGATCACAACGCCGTCCGCTCGCCCATGGCGGAAGGCATCATGAAGAAGTTCTACGGTCACGACACCTATGTGCAATCCGTCGGCGTGAAGAGCGAGGCCGAGATCGACGGCTTCGCCATCGCCGTCTGCGCCGAGATCGGGGTGGAATTGTCGCGCCACCGGGCGCGCAGTTTCGACGAGATGGAACAATGGGGCGACGACCTGTCCTCCTTCGATCTCGTGGTTGCCCTGAGCCCGGCCAGCCGGCACAGGGCGCTGGAACTGACCCGATTCTTCCACCTCGACGTGGATTACTGGCCGATCATGGACCCGACCGCCGTCGGAGAGACCCGGGAGGCCAAGCTTGACGCCTACCGCCAGGCACGCGACCAGATCGTGGCCAAACTGATACAGAGATGGGGCCCGCCGAGGTAAGAGACATGACAGACACCGTGAAACGCTATTTCGAGGCCTTCAACGCGGGCGACGTTCAGGGAATGCTGGCCTGTCTCGACCCGGATGTGGAACACCATGTCAACGAGGGCCGAGTGCGCGTGGGCAAGATCGCCTTCGCCGAATTCTGCGCCCACATGAGCCATTGCTATCGGGAAGAGCTGACCGACCTCGTGCTGTTCGAGGCCGAGGGCGGAGCGCGGGCCGCAGCGGAATACATCGTCAACGGAACCTACCTGGTCACCGATGACGGCCTGCCGGAGGCACGCGGACAAACCTACCGGCTGCCCGCCGGGTCGTTCTTCTCGCTCAGGGAGGGGCGGATCTCCCGCATCGTGACCTATTACAACCTTGCGGACTGGATCCGGCAGGTGTCGTGATGCGGGTGGACGTGCTCACCGGGAAGGCGCTGGATGACGCGCTGGATGACGTGGCGCGGCTGCGGATCGAGGTGTTCCGGGACTTTCCCTATCTCTACGATGGCGATCTGGCCTATGAGCGGCGCTATCTCGACATCTACCGAAGCAGCGCGCAGGCGGTGCTGGTGGGCGCCTTCGACGGCGCGCAGCTGGTCGGCGCAGCGACCGGAACGCCGCTCGCCGATCACGCGGAGGATTTCGCCGCCGCCTTCGCAGGCAGCGGGATCGAAATGGAGACGGTGTTCTACTGCGCCGAATCGGTGCTGTTGCCGGCCTGGCGCGGGCGGGGGATCGGGCACCGTTTCTTCGACCTGCGCGAGGAACACGCCCGCCGGAACGGTTTCACCCGTGTGGCGTTTTGCAGTGTGGTGCGGCCGGTGGATCACCCGCTTCGCCCGGTGGATCATGCACCGCTGGATCCGTTCTGGCGAAAACGGGGATATCGCCCGGTACCCGGGGTGATCGCGCATTTCCGCTGGAAGGATATCGACCGGGAGACGGACACCGCCAAGCCGCTGCAATTCTGGATGCGCGAGCTGTGATCCCGCGCGGACCGGGAAGTCGGAAATCCTTCCGCGCAGGGATCTTCAGCCACGCATTTCGGGCGCAACGCCGAACCAGAGAGGAAAGGTCATGAAGCTCGCCGCCGCCGCCTATCCGATGGACGTGCTGACAAGCTGGGCGCATTATGAGGACAAGCTGTCCGCCTGGGTGGAGGACGCGGCCGGACAGGGCGCGGATTTGCTGGTCTTTCCCGAATATGGCGCGATGGAACTCGCGACGCTGGCCGGGATGGACGCCGCCGCCGATCTGGAACACTCGCTCCACGCGGTCTCCGATCGCATTCCCGAGGCCGACGCATTGCATGCCCGCCTCGCCCGCTCGCATGGGCTGCATTTGCTGGCGGCCTCCGCGCCGGTCTTCGACCCGGCGCTGGGCCCGCGCCCGGTCAACCGGGCGCGGTTTTTCGCCCCCTCCGGCGCGATGGGCGTGCAGGACAAGCAGATCATGACCCGGTTCGAACGCGAGGACTGGAACGTCGTGCCGGGCGGACCGCTCACGCTGTTCGACACGGCCTTGGGACGGATCGGTGTGCTGATCTGCTACGATGCGGAATATCCGCTGCTGGCCCGGGCGCTGATCGAGGCAGGGGCGGAGATCCTGCTGGTGCCCTCCTGCACCGAGGCGCTGGCCGGCTATTGGCGCGTCCGGATCGGTGCGATGGCCCGGGCCCTGGAGAGCCAGTGCGTCACCGTCATGGCCTCGACCGTGGGAGACGCGCCCTGGTCGCTGGCGGTGGACACGAATTGCGGCGCGGGCGGTGTGTTCGGCCCGCCCGATACCGGCTTTCCCTCCACTGGCGTGCTGGCCGAGGGCGGGCTCAACCGTCCCGGCTGGACCCTCGCCGAGTTGCACCGCGACGCGATCGCCGCGGTCCGGGCGGACGGGGTGGTGCTCAACCGCACCCATTGGGAAGAGCAGCCCGCGCGGGTGACCGGCCCGCGCTGTCTGGAACTGAGGTGAATGCGGGCTTGAAAAATCCTCCGAATGCCCTCATTTACTAGCGCGTTCCGCCCGAGAGGCGGGGCGTTCACGCAAGGAGAGACCATGGCCAAGGAAGATACGCTCGAATTTCCCGGTGTCGTGAAGGAACTCCTGCCGAACGCGACATTCAGGGTCGAGCTGGAAAACGGCCATGAGATCATCGCGCACACGGCAGGAAAGATGCGCAAGAACCGCATCCGCGTTCTGGCAGGCGACCGGGTTCAGGTCGAGATGACACCGTATGATCTGACCAAGGGTCGGATCAACTACCGCTTCAAGTAAGCGTCTTGAAACTGATTCTCGGCTCCGCCAGCCCGCGCCGCCGGGAACTTCTGGCGCGTCTGGGCGTATCGCCCGACGCCGTGGTGCCGCCCGAGATCGACGAGACCCCCGGCAAGGCCGAACAGCCGCGTCCCTATTGCGCACGCATCGCGCGCCAGAAGGCGCAGGCGGTGCCCGCCGCCGCGGACGATCTGGTGCTATGCGCCGACACCACCGTGGCGCTGGGCCGCCGGATTCTCGGCAAACCCGCCGACGAGGCCGAGGCCGAGGCCTTCCTGCGCCTTTTGTCCGGGCGGCGGCATCGCGTTATCACGGCCGTGGCGCTGCGACGGGGAGACCGGATCTGGACGCGCGACGTGGTCACGGCGGTGAAGATGAAATCACTCTCGGAGCCCGAGATCCGCGCCTATATCGCCACGGGCGATTGGCGGGGCAAGGCGGGCGGCTACGGCATCCAGGGGCTGGCCGAGGCCTTCATCCCCTGGATCTCGGGGTCGTTCTCCGGGGTCATGGGCCTGCCCCTGGCCGAAACGGCGGGGCTCCTGGAAGGTGCGGGCTGGCCGGTCTGGAGGACGGAATGAAGGGAAGACTCGTGCTTCTCGGGCAATACGAGGGCCGCGAGGCCGCCGCGTTGATGGAGAACGGACGGCTGGAGGATCTGCTGGTTGACAGCGACGCCCCTCGCCCCGGCACCATCTACCGCGCCCGTCCCGGCCGGCCGATGAAGGGCCAGGGCGGACTGTTCGTGACCACCCCTGACGGTGCGGCCTATCTGCGGCAGCTGCGCGGGATTCCGCCCGGCAAGCCTCTGCTCGTGCAGGTTACGGGATATGCCGAGCCCGGCAAGGCAATCCCCGTGACTACCAGGCTGATGTTCAAGAGCCGCTACGCCATCGTGACGCCCGGCGCGCCGGGGATGAATGTCAGCCGGTCGATCCGCGATGAGGCCCGAGCCGACTCCCTGCGCCTGCTGGCGCGCGAGGTGGCCGGCGATGCGGCCGAGGGATTGATCCTGCGTTCCGCCTGCGCCGAGGCCGAGGACGACGCCATCGCCGCGGATATCGCCGCCATGGTCGAGATCGCCGGCACGGTCTGCGCGGACCTGGCGGGCGAGCCCGAGACGCTGCTCGAAGGCGATGGCCCGCACGCCTTGGCCTGGCGCGACTGGGCCGAGCCATCCGACCTGGACGAGGGCCCGGACGTTCTGGATGCGCATGGGGTGCTCGACGCGATAGAGGCGCTCCGAAACCCGGAGGTGTCGCTGAGCGGCGGCGCCAGCCTGTGCGTCGAACCCACTCGCGCGCTGGTCGCGGTGGATGTCAATACCGGCACCGACAGCTCGCCCGCCGCCGGGCTGAAGGCCAATCTGGCCGCGATCCGCGAATTGCCCCGGCAATTGCGCCTGCGCGGCCTGGGCGGGCAGATCACGGTGGATCTCGCGCCGATGTCCCGCAAGGACCGCCAGCAGCTGGAAACCGCGCTGCGCGCGGCGTTCAGGCGCGATCCGGTGGAAACGGCTTTCCTGGGCTGGACCCCGTCGGGCCATCTGGAACTGCAGCGCCAACGGGCCCGGCCGCCCCTGGAGGTGACATGAGCTGCCCGATCTGCAAGAAGCCGGCGGCACCGCGCTACCGGCCGTTCTGTTCGCGCCGATGCGCGGATCTCGACCTTGCCCGATGGCTGGACGGCAGCTACGCGCTGGCTTCGGAAGACCCTCTGGACGACACGCCGGACAGCCTCGACACACCCCCCGATCCCGCCTTTCGACGGCATTGATTTTTTTGCGTCAGGCCCTCTGGACAGCCGGTCGCGCAAGCCCTAGAACCGCGTCACCCGATGGGCCAGGCCCATCCCCGTGCCCGGGTAGCTCAGGGGTAGAGCAGTGGATTGAAAATCCTCGTGTCGGTGGTTCGATTCCGCCCCCGGGCACCATTAAAACGCAATCAAAGCAAGACGTTATGCCTTTTCGGTCTGGCTGTAGTAGCAGCGCGTTTTGCTGTGGGTATCATTTGGGTAGCATTTGGCTGGCTGGTAGCCCGCACGCCAGTGAAACGCGCGAACTACCTCGATAGAACCGCTTTGAGGCGCTGGAGCAGGTATGCCCCTACTGTGCCGTGGCGACGAAAACCGGCTCAGGAGCTTCCTGTCCGACAAGCCTCTTTTCTCGTTTCTTGTTACGGTCCTTGATTGCCGACTTTCTCGCTCTTCGAAACACTGGGGCGTAAAGTCCCCATAGACTGGTCGTTGGTGCTTCGGGACTCACACGCGCATCCATAGAAGTCTTTGCAATTATCAAGCATCGCCAGAACTCTTCTGGCGTCGGGGCGTTCCACATGCTCTCAACCCAATGCCGCGCCCATATGGCACCCTCGTGTTCTGAAAACGCGTGCTTGCGCAAGAGAAAGGCGCGGCGCAAGGCCGTCGGGACACGGGCCCGATCCTGGT
>JBKHDP010000173.1:0-5406 GCA_046541255.1 Paracoccaceae bacterium
ACCTGATCGAAGGAGAACAGGTGCAGGCGGATATCCTCGGCCTCTTCCGCCAGCCCGCCATGGCCCGCGGTGGTGTCGGGCAGATCGGTGAGCCCCACGAAGATGTGAAAGAATTCCGACGAACAGCCCGGGCTGGGATAGCTGCGCGACACCGGATGCAGCGTCGAGAAGGTCAGCCCCGCCTCCTCGCGCGCCTCGCGATGGGCGGTGGCCTCGGGGGTCTCGCCGGGATCGACGCGGCCGGCCACCGGCTCCAGGCACCAGGGCCGCGGATCGGCACGCAGCCAGGGCCCGACGCGGAACTGCTCCAGCAGCATCACCCGGTCGCGCCGCGGATCGTAGGGCAGGACGAGCGCGGCGTCGGTCGCGACCAGCGCGGTGCGTTCGACGACGGGGCTCATGCTGCCGTCGAATTGGCGGAAGGACAGCGCCGCCTCCTCCATCGCGAAATGGGCGACATAGGGTCGGCGATGCGCCCGCTGGCGCACCTCGTCCCGCCCCAGGCCCGGCGTGCCGACGCAAGGCCTGGGCATGGTCTCGGCCAGCACCCGGGATTGCGCGCGCGCGCGGATCATCGGGAACCGCGCGGCAAGCTCGGAGGGCGTGAAACGGCCCTGCAGATCCATCACCTCGCGCGCCGCGTGGCACGAGAGCGCGCCCCAGCGCGCCGCCCAGTCCGCCAGCGCCCAGGGCGCGCCGGGCGCAAGGCCCGGATCGTCGGGAAAGAACACCTCCGCCGGCCGGGCGCCCTGCCCCGTGCGCACCGTGACCGGGCGCAGATCGAAGGCGAAACCGCTCTCGTAGAAGCGCAGCCGCGCCATCTCGTTTTCCGACAGGTCCGGCAACAGCAGCCCCTCGGCCACGGCATCCGGTGCCGCGCGGATCATCGGGTAGGGCTGCCCGGCCACCCAGCGCACCTCGTGCCCCGGCAGCCGCGCCGGCACGGCCCGCCCCGCCCCGCGCCCCAGCACGATCTCGAGCAATGGCGGATGCCGCAGCGTGCCGTAGAGAAAGATATCGGCCAAGCCTAGCTCCAGCGGCGAGCGGCGGCTTCGGACAGCAGGCCGGTCAACAGCGCCCCCGCGATCAGCGCGGTCAGGACGGACGGATTGGCAAGATGGCCGGCATAGGCCGCGGACAGCTCGAACGTGCCGTTGATCGCCTCGATCACCCCGTCGAAGCGGCGTCGCAGCGCGAGGCGCAGCATCTCGTTCAGCGCCTGGAGCAGCACCGCCCAGAACACCAGCACCGCCACCCCGGTGATGCCATGCCCGATCGCCGCGGAATAGCCCCGCCCGGCCCGGCGGCCCACCACGAGCCAGCCCACCAGCAGGCCGAGACAGGTATTGACCAGGGTGAAATGGCCGAAATCCGTCTCTTCCTCGACCAGCGTCTTGACGAGTTCCGACACGAACCAGCCAAGCGCCGCAAGGCAGAGGGCAGCGACGAGGCGGGCGGCGGTGGGCATGTCAGGCTGGCCTGCGAATGGTGATCTGCGTCACGTCGCATAATCCGTTCTGGAAGAGCGCCGCGCAAGAGGTCAGGTAATAGTTCCACATCCGGCGGAAACGGTCGTCGAATCCCAGCGCCTGCACCTGCTCCCAGCGGTCGTTGAAGCTTTCGTGCCAGCGCCGCAGGGTCTGGCTGTAGCTCTCGCCGAACTCGATCGAGCCCTCGATCCCCAGCCCCGCGCGCTCGGCCTCGCGGCGCAGCGCCGAAGGACAGGGCAGCATGCCGCCCGGGAAGATGTATTTCTGGATGAAATCCACCGAGTTGCGGTAGGCTTCCCAGCGCCGGTCCTCGACGGTGATGACCTGCAGCGTCGCCCTCGCCCCGGGTTTGAGCCGCTCGCGCACGGTGTCGAAATAGGTCGGCCAGTAGCGTTCGCCCACCGCCTCGAACATCTCGATCGAGGCGATCGCGTCGTAGCTGCCGCGCTCGTCCCGGTAATCCTGCAGCTTGAAATCCACCCGGTCCGACAGGCCCGCGCGCGCGATGCGCGCCTGGGCATGGGAATACTGTTCGCGGCTGATGGTCAGCCCGGTCACGCGCAGACCACGCTCCTTCGCGGCATATTCGGCAAAGCCGCCCCAGCCGCAGCCGATCTCGAGCACGTGATCGCCCGGCCGCACGCCCAGCGCATCCACCAGCGCCGCGTATTTCTGGATCTGCGCCTTCTCGGTGCTTTCCTGCCCGGTACGGAACAGCGCCGAGGAATAGGTCATCGTGTCGTCGAGCCAGAGCGCGTAGAAATCGTTGCCGAGATCGTAATGGTGGGAAATGTTCCTGCGCGCCTGCCGCTTGCTGTTGGACTGCAGCCAGAAGCGCAGCCTTTCCCAGAACCGCACCAGCCCCATTCCCGGAAAGCCGTTATAGATCTCGTCTCCCGCCACATGGATCAGGTCCATGAAGGCCTGCAGATCCGGCGTGCTCCACCAGCCGTCGAGAAACGCCTCGGAAAAGCCCAGATCGCCCTCGCGGATCAGCCGCGCGAAAAGATCGGGCTGGTGGATGCGGATCTCGGCCACGGGCCCGGGCGCGCGTCCCTCGGCGCGGAACACCCGTCCATCGGGAAGAACGAAATCCGCCCGGCCCCGTTCCAGCCGGCAGGCCATGTCGAACACCTGGGCAAAGTAGCGTGGCAGGCCGGTCTGGCCCTCGGTGGTGGTCAGGATCATCCGGTCCTTCCTCGTGCATTTTGTCTAGCTAGGCGGAAACCGCAGCGGCCGACAAGCCCGCCGCGGTCAGAATTCTCTGTGTTCATAGGCATGAAGCGCGCGTTTGCGGCCCTGATCGGCAGAAACCACGGGTTCCTTTGGGTAAGCCATGTCGGGCGACAGGCCCCAGCGCCGCGGAACCGCATCGAAAAAGGCCAGCGCGTCGGCGCCGGGGCGGTCCTGCCCCTCCGCGATCCAGCGCCGGGCATAGGCGCCTTCGGGATCGAACTTGCGCAACTGGGTTTCGGGGTTGAAGACCCGGAAATAGGGCGTGGCATCGGGCCCCGACCCGGCCGACCATTGCCAGCCCATGGCATTCGAGGCCGGATCCCAGTCGATCAGGTGCTGCTCGAAGATCCGCATCCCGATCTTCCAATGGGTCATCAGATGCTTGGTCAGGTAACTGGCCACGATCATCCGGCCGCGATTATGCATCCGCCCGGTGACATGCATTTCGCGCATCGCCGCATCAACGAAGGGCATCCCGGTGCGGCCCTGGATCCAGGCCTGCACCTCCCCGCGCGCCTCGTCCTCGTTCCAGGGGAAGGCATCCCAGTCCGGCCGCCAGTTGCGCGAGACCAGCTCCGGCGTGTGGTACATCAGGTGATAGGCGAATTCGCGCCAGACCAGTTCCTTGAGAAAGGTCTCGGCGCCGGCCTTGCCCTCCGCGCGGGCGCGCAGCCCGGCATGCCAGCATTGCTGCGGGCTGATCTCGCCCAGCGCGAGATTCTCCGACAGGGCCGAGGTTCCATCCACCGCGGGCAGATCGCGGGCCGCGTCGTAGCCCTCGACCAGATGCGCCATGAAATGCCCCAGCCGTCCCTGCGCCGCGCGCTCTCCCAGCCGCACATGGCCGCGCACCACCTGCGCGCCCCTGTGCATCCCCGCGTCCAGCCGCCAGTCCTCCAGCCGCTCGCTTCGGGGCCATCTATCGGGCGCCGGGATGCGACCGGGCGCCGGCAGCGGGCTGTCCACGTCACGATCCTTCACCGCGCGCCAGAACGGCGTGTAGACCCGGTACATGCCGCCGGTCCCGGTCTCGACCGTCCAGGGCTCGAACATCAGGTGGCCGCCAAAGCTGCGCGCCTCGATCCCCTCCTTCCCGAGCGCGGCCTTCACCGCCTTGTCCCGGGCCAGGCTTTCGGGATCGTAAGCCCGCGTCCACCACACGGCGCCGGCGCCGGTCTCGGACAACAGGTCGCGCAGCGCCTCAAGCGCCGGGCCGCTGCGCAATACCAGCCGGCTGCCCCGCTCCGCCAGCGCGTCCCCGAAGGTCTCCAGCCCCAGGCCAAGGCGGAATTTCGGCGCCGCGCCCAATGTCTCCACCACCGGGTCGCGCAGGAAAACGGGAATCACCGGCCGCCCCGCGTCGCAGGCCGCCGCAAGCGCCGGATGGTCGGTGAGCCGCAACTCGCGGCGCAGCCAAAGCAGGATCGGGGACGTGTCGGACATTGCGCTGCCTCTTCCTTGCTGCCCGGGAGGGGATGTAGCCCGCCCCGCCCCGGATCAAGGCTCAAAGAAGATCGTCGAGCGCCTCCAGCAGCCGGTCCATTTCGGTCGGGCTGGTATAATGCACGAAGCTCAGCCGCAGCACGCCGCGCGCCGGATCGAGCCCCATCGCGGTCAGCGGCCGATGGGCATAGAAATCCGACGCCCCCGCCATGATCCCGCGCGCGGCCAGGGCCTGGGCCATCTCGCCGGGCCGCTCCACCGCCAGCGCCACGGTGGGCGCGCGCGACTCGGCCCGGTCGGGCCCCAGCAGCCGCACCCCGTTGCGCCCCGAGACCCGGTCGAGCAGCGGCTGCAGGAGCGCCGTCTCATGCGCCCGGAACAGATCGTGCAACGCGGCCCCGCGCTCCGCCGGCGCGGCCGCGGCACCGGGAAAATGATGCGCGTGCAACGCGTCGAGATAATCGGCGATCCCCGCGCAGGCGGCCACCTGCGCATGATCGGGCCCGGCCGGGGTGAACCGCTTGTAGGCCACGCCCGCGTTGAAATGATGCGCCTGGTTGGGCAGCATTTCGGCCAGCTCGCGCCGGATCACCATGATGCCCTGGTGCGGCCCGTAGGTCTTGTAGGCCGAGAACAGGTAGATGTCGGGCCCCAGCGCGCCGACATCGGGCAGCCCGTGCGGCGCATAGCTGACCCCGTCGACACAGACGAAGGCGCCCGCCGCATGGGCCATGGCACTGATCTCGACCACCGGGTTGATCTCGCCCACCACGTTCGAGCAATGCGGAAAGCAGACCAGCCGCACCCGCTCGTCCAGCAGTCCGGCCAGCCGCTCGGGATCCAGCCGGCCCGACTCGGGATCGATCGTCCAGACCCGGATCTCGAATCCCTCCTCCGCCAGCCGCCGCCAGGGCCCCGAATTGGCCTCGTGATCCTGGTCGGTCACCACGATCGCCTCGCCCGGCCGCATCCATTGCGCGAAGGCGCGGGCCAGCACATAGGTGTTCTGCGTGGTCGATGGGCCGAAGCTCACCTCTTCCGGTGCCACGCCCAGAAGCCCCGCGAGGCGCCCGCGCGCCTCGTCCATCTCCTCGCCCGCCGCGCGGCTGGCGTCGAAGGCGCCGTAGGGCTGCACCTTGCGCTCGCGGTAAAACCGCGTGAGCCGGTCGATCACCGGCCCGCAGGCATAGGAACCGCCGGCATTCTCGAAGAAGGCCTGACCCTGCAGCGAGGGTTC
>JBKHDP010000174.1:0-5358 GCA_046541255.1 Paracoccaceae bacterium
GCCGGGGCGACGGCCAGGTCCGCCGCGGCCGCGCGGGCGCGCTGGCCGATCTGTTCCATCAGGGCCGGGATGCTCTCGAGGTCTTTCATGCCGGACTCTCCTTGTCGGTCGGGGCCAGTATAGCAGGCCGGACGGTCACAGTGCCATGTCGTCGCGATGGATGAGCGCCGACCGGCCGGGATAGCCCAGCACCGCCTCGATCTCGTCCGAGCGCCGGCCCGCGATGGCCCGGGCTTCCTCGGCGGTGTAGCGGCTGAGCCCCTGCCCCAGCCGGTGCCGGCCGGCGGCGATCACCACCGGGTCGCCCCGCCCGAAACGGCCCGTGACGGCGGTGACCCCGGCGGGCAGCAGGCTCTTGCCGCTGGCCAGCGCCTGTGCCGCTCCGGCATCCACCACGATCTCGCCGCGCGGCTTCATCGCGGCGATCCAGCGCTTGCGTGCCGAGGCCGGATCGAGCTGCGGGGTGAACCAGGTGGCCGGCGCACCCTGCTCCAGCGCGCGCAGCGGATGGGCGCGCGCGCCCTCGGTGATCGCCAGCGCGCAGCCCGCGGCGGTGGCGGTGCGAGCCGCCATCAGCTTGGTCTTCATCCCGCCCTTCGACAGGCCCGAGCCCGCATCGCCGGCCATCGCCTCGATCTCGGGCGTGATCTCCTCGATCACGTCATAGCGGCGGGCCAGCGGGTCGGCATTGGGATTGGCCGAATAGAACCCGTCCACATCCGACAGCAGCACCAGCTGATCGGCCCCCACCGTCACCGCCACCTGGGCCGCCAGCCGGTCATTGTCGCCATAACGGATCTCGTCCGTGGCAATGGTGTCGTTCTCGTTGACGATCGGCACCACCCCGAATCCCAGAAGCGTGCCCAGCGTGGCGCGCGAATTGAGATAGCGGCGCCGGTCGGCGCTGTCCTCCAGCGTGACCAGCACCTGCGCCGTGGTCAGCCCGTGCGGCGCCAGCGCCTCCTCGTAGGCGCGCGCCAGCCGGATCTGGCCCACGGCGGCGGCGGCCTGACTCTGTTCCAGAGGAAGGTCGGTGGGCGGCAGGCGCAGCACGCCGCGCCCCAAGGCGATCGAACCGGAGGAGACCAGGATCACGTCGGTGCCCCGCGCCTTGAGCGCGGCCACGTCCAGCGCCAGCGTGGCCAGCCAGTCCGAGCGCAGCGCCCCGGTGGCACGATCCACCAGCAGCGCCGAGCCGATCTTGACCACCAGCCGCCGCGCGGCGCTCAGGGATGCCACGGCGCGTCCTCCTCGCCCTCCGCGCGCTCGGCCGCGCGCGAGGCGTCGATCTCGGATTTCAGCGCGCGCAGCACTTCGGTCAGCCCCTCGCCGCTGACCCCCGAAATCTCCCAGACCCGTGCGCCGCTGGCGGCCTCGAGCGCGGCGCGGGCCTCGGCGCGGGCCTCGGGCTCCAGCGCGTCGACCTTGTTGAGCGCGGTCACCCGCGGCTTGTCGGCCAGATGACCGCCATAGGCCTCGAGCTCGTGGATGATCGTGCGCCAGTCCTCGGCCACCGTTTCGGAGGTGCCGTCGACCAGGTGCAGAAGCACCGCGCAGCGTTCGACATGGCCCAGGAAACGATCGCCGATCCCCCTGCCCTCATGGGCACCGGCAATCAGGCCGGGAATGTCGGCGATCACGAATTCCCTGCCGTCCACGCCCACCACCCCGAGATTGGGATGCAGCGTGGTGAAGGGGTAATCGGCGATCTTGGGCCGGGCGTTCGACGTCGCTGCCAGGAAGGTCGACTTGCCGGCGTTGGGCAGGCCCAGAAGCCCGGCATCGGCAATCAGCTTCAGCCGCAGCCACAGCGTGCGCTCCACCCCCTCCTGGCCCGGATTGGCCCGGCGCGGGGCCTGGTTGGTCGCGGTCTTGAAATGCAGGTTGCCCCAGCCGCCATTGCCGCCCCTGGCCAGCAGCACGCGCTGGCCCACCGCCGTCAGGTCGGCGATCACCGTCTCCTCGTCCTCTTCCAGGATCTCGGTGCCCACCGGCACCCGCAGAACGATGTCGTCGCCATCCTTGCCGGTGCGTTGCCGCCCCATGCCCTGCTGGCCGTTCTTCGCGAAGAAATGCTGCTGGTAGCGAAAGTCGATCAGGGTATTGAGCCCCTCCACCGCCTCGGCCCAGACATCGCCGCCACGGCCGCCGTCGCCGCCATCGGGGCCGCCATATTCCACGAATTTCTCGCGCCGGAAGCTGACCGCGCCATTGCCGCCCGCACCGGAGCGGACATGCACTTTCGCGAGGTCCAGGAATTTCATCGTCGGGTCCTTAGAAGGCGCGCGGCCCGGGGCCGGCGCGGGATCAGTCGAGCGTGCGCGAATAGGTCCAGGTCGGCACCTTGGCCGCGCGCGCCACGGAATAGCTTTCGGCATCGCCCAGGTAGACGAAGCCGCAATTGGTCAGCACCCGTGCCGAGGCCGGGTTGTCCTGGAACACCGAGGCGAACATCGCGGCATTGCCCAGCGGATTGGCCTCCACCAGGGCACGCACGGCTTCCTGCGCAAGGCCGGTATTCCAGAACGGCGGCGCGATCCAGTAGCCGATCTCGGACTGGTTGCGATCCATCGCCGTGAGCCCGATCAGCCCCATGAGTTCCGGCCCATCCGCGCGCGTGCCGTCGATCGCCCAGACATCCTCCGTCCGGTCGGCGGCCTGCGCGCGCGCGATGAAGGCCTCTGTGGTGCCGGGCGGCAGCGGATGCGGGATCGAGCGGGTCATGCGCGCGACGCGCTCATCCCCGGCATAGAGATCGATCAGCCCCTGGTCGGAACGGCGCAGCGGGCGCAGCTCGAACCGCTCGGCGGTGACGAGCGGCTGGGGTCGACTGGTTTCGACATTCATCGCGTCCTCCCCGGCGCGGCGCGCGCGCCCGAAAACCGAAAAGAGGGACCGGCCGCCCGGCCGATCCCCCTAGCCCTGGTACAAGGGGCCGAGAACGGCCTTACTCTGCGGCCTCCGCCACGGGCAGAACCGACACGAAGGTGCGGCCCTTGAACCCCTTGCGGAAGGTCACCCGGCCCTCGACCGTGGCGAAGATCGTATGATCCTTGCCCTGGCCCACGCCCTCGCCCGGCCACCACTTGTTGCCGCGCTGACGCAGGATGATGTTGCCCGGGTTGGCCTGCTGACCACCATAAAGCTTGACGCCGAGACGACGGCCCGCGGAGTCGCGCCCGTTGCGCGAGGAACCGCCTGCTTTCTTGTGTGCCATGCGTCCTTACTCCTTCTCTGCGGCCAGCGTCCTGGCCTGTTCGATCCAGCCCTCGCGCTCGATCCGGCCCTTGAACGACAGTTTCTCGTCCATCTCGGCCACATCGGCCTCGGTCCAGGCGGCGATCTGGGCGAAAGAGGTCACGCCGGCGGCGAGCAACTTCTCTTCCAGCTTGGGACCAACGCCCGAAAGCCGCTTCAGATCGTCCGCACCGGCAGGTGCGGCGGGCTTGGCAGGCTTCGCGTCCGTCGGCGCGGCGGCCTTGGGCGCAGAACCCGCGCCGATGGCAGCCTTGATGCCGCTGGCATCCGCACCGTTCTCCAGGATCTCGGTGATCCGCAGCAGCGTCAGCTGCTGGCGATGCCCCTTGGTGCGCTTGGAGCTGTGCTTGCGCCGGCGGCGCACGTAGTGAATGACCTTGTCGCCCTTGACCTGGTCGATCACCTCGGCCTGCACGGCGGCACCGGCCACCAGCGGCGTGCCGATCACCGTCTTGTCGCCACCGAGCATCAGGATCTCGTTGAACTGTACCTTCTCGCCGGCATCGGCCGCCAGCTTCTCGACCTGCAGCATGTCGCCAGAGGCAACCTTGTACTGCTTGCCGCCCGTCTTGAGGACCGCGAACATCGCTGTTTCCTTCCCATTACCGCGTCCGTCGGCCCCCCGCCCGGGGCGTTCGGGGCCGATCAGGCCCGCCTGGGACAGCGCGCCCCCGTTCGGGGCGTCGTTGAAACGAAACCGGACGTGGCTTCCAGGCCCCGTCCGGTGCCGGGCTTATGCGATCTGTGCGCGGCGATGTCAAGGCCGGGAGACCCCCCGCGGGGTCAGAGTTCCTCCGAACGCATCTCCTGCGCCACCGCCAGCCCCAGCCCGTAGGAAATCTCGGCATACATGCGGTCGAAGCCGACGAAAAGCGCCCGGTTCAGCGCCCGCCCCTCGGGCGTGGTGGACAGCGCGACATAGTCCTCCAGCTCGGGATCCTCCAGCGGGCCATAGGCCAGCAGAAGGAAGCCATAGAGCCATTCCCGCGTATCGTCGCGGGTGTCATCCTCCTGGCGCCAGACATCGTCGAGCATTTCCGCCTCGCTGAGCTCCAGTGCGCCGCCCTCCACCAGGCCGCGGTAGAACATGAAGTTGGAATTGAGCGCGCCCACCACATTGGCCTCGACAAGGTCGTTGGCCTCGACGAATTCCGCGATCAGGGCCAGACGGTCGTCGCCTGCGCCCGCGCGCTGGATGTAGTCGGCCCGGGCGGCCTGCTCGACCGCGTCATCCATCATGGCGCGGCGCGCGCTGACCTCCAGCGCCACCACCCGCCGCCCCTCGGCGCTGTCGAAGAAATCCAGCAGCGGCGACAGATCGGTCTGTCCGATCTCGGCGCGAAACCCCTGCCGCACCGTCTCCTCCATCGTGTCGGGATCGTAAAGCCGCGCCACCGTGGCTTCCCAGCCCGCCGAGACGCCGCCGGGCAGCATGTCGGCGGCAAGATCGGACCCGTAATCCAGACCCTCCTGCCGCATGACCTCGACGATTCGGGGCATGCCCACCAGATCGAGCAGGCGATCGGCGGCCTCCGAGGCGACGGCCGGGGCGGCCACAACCAGAGAGACCGTCATGACGAGGGGACGCAGAAACATGGGCACTCCTTCCCGCGGGTCGCGCGGCCTGCGCTCACCCTAAGCCCGGACGCAAGGATTTCCAAGCGATGCGCGCCCCCGGGGCCCGGTGCTCCAACCTTTCGAAATTCCTGTGCAGAGACGGGTTGCAACCCCCGCATCAACCGTCTAAATGCCTCCTCCAGACCCCCGCGGAGAGGTGCCGGAGTGGTCGAACGGGGCGGTCTCGAAAACCGTTGACCCTTCACGGGGTCCCAGGGTTCGAATCCCTGTCTCTCCGCCACTAACATCTTGAATTTGCTTGATCTTTCCGGGCGCGCCGGTGCCACCGGCGATCGCTGCGCCGAACCGGAAGTCGGCATACTATGACGACTTCCGGCGCCTCCGGATGCACCGACTATGCCGAGCATGAGGGGATCGTCGCCCCGAACATGCGGCCACCTCGCTTCGTGAACGACGAAGCCCCGCCGTCTCGGGCGGGGCTTCCCTCTGCTGGACTGTTGGCCTGTCGGCCGGTCAGAGACC
>JBKHDP010000175.1:0-5325 GCA_046541255.1 Paracoccaceae bacterium
CTGCAGAACACGCTGCAATTCGCCCGGGGCCTGCCCGCCAACAACGCGCTGCTCTGGGGCGCGCGCGGCATGGGCAAGTCCTCGCTGGTCAAGGCCGTCCATGCCGAGGTGGTGGGGCAGGGGCTGCCGCTGAAGATCGTCGAGCTGCAGCGCGAGGATCTGCCCAGCGTGGGGCGGCTGCTGAACCAGCTGCGCGGCGTCGAGGCGCGGTTCCTGTTGTTCTGCGACGATCTGTCGTTTTCCCATGACGACCAGCATTACAAGAGCCTCAAGGCGGTGCTGGATGGCGGGGTCGAGGGCCGGCCGGACAATGTGGTGCTCTATGCCACGTCGAACCGGCGCCACCTGATGCCGCGCGACATGATCGAGAACGAACGATCCTCGGCCATCGACCCCTCCGAGGCGGTGGAGGAGAAGGTCTCGCTTTCGGACCGCTTCGGTCTTTGGCTGGGCTTCCATCCCTGCTCGCAGGACGAGTTCCTGGCGATGATCCGGGGCTATTGCGACGCCTACGGTGTCGAGATCGACGCCGGGACGCTGCGCGCCGAGGCGATCGAATGGCAAGCCACGCGCGGCGCCCGCTCGGGCCGGGTGGCGTGGCAGTATTTCGTGGACCTGGCCGGGCGGCGGGGCGTGCGCCTGGGCTGAGGCCGGGCGCCGCGATCCTGCCCGCCCGCGACGCACCGAAAGCGTCAGATCATCGCCGGCAGGCTGGCGCGCAGGCGGGTCATGCCGCCGGGCTGCCAGCCCAGTGCCCGCAGCCTGTCGCAGCGAAGCGCGCTGACCGGGCGGTCGCTGCGGGCGGGCAGGCGATGCGCGCAGCCGGTCAGCCGCGCCACCTCGGCCAGCAGGTCGTGACGATCCAGCACGATGTCGGAGGCATGGACCACGCCTTCCGCCCGCGCGTTCAGCAGCAGCCGCACCGCCGCCGCGAGGTCGGCACCGTGGACTTCCGTGCCCCTGCGCGGTGCGATCGGCCGCCCGGCGCGGAAATCCGCGAACAGCTCTGCCCATTTGTGGTGCTGGCCGGGCCCCGCGGGGCCGTAGATGCCGGTGGCGCGCAGCGACACGCCGGCGACGGGCAGGGCGGCCAGTGCGGCCTCGGCCCGGGCCTTCGCCTCGCCATAGAGCGAATCCGGGCGCGGCGGCAGGTCTTCGCCCAGCGCGGTGCCCGCGGGATGGCCGCCCAGCACGGCCCGTGACGACAGGAAGACGACCTGTCCCACCCGCTGCGCGGCAGCGGCCTCGAACAGCCGAATTGTGCCCTCCAGGTTGCGATGCAGGAAACCCTCCGGGTCGTCGCCTTCGCCGCCGCGATAACGGCCCGGCAGATGGGCGAAGCCTGCATGGATCAGCGCGTCGCAACCTTCCAGCCGGGGCGCCGGAGCGGCGAGGTCGAAGGGCTGGTGAGGCACAGCCCCCGAGAAGAAACCCGGCGCCGGCGCCTTGCGGGTCAGGACCGTGACGCGGTCGTTCGCCGCCAGCGCCGCCTCGACCAGGAAGCGGCCGACCAGCCCGGTGCCGCCGGTGATGGCGATCCTCATGCCGGGTTTTCCAGCACCGACAGATCCGGCGTCTCGCCCCGCGCATAGGCCTGCCAGAGCGCGATCAGCGGGCGCAGCCGTTCGGCCTTGGCGTGATCCTGCCAGGGCTTTTCATACTGGAAATGCAGCACCTTGATCGCGCTCCAGTCCCATAGCTCGGGCAGGTTGAACCAGACATATTGCAACATGTTGCAAAACACCGGCAGGCCGTGCCAGTCAGGGAAGTGGCTTTGCAGGAATGTCTGGTCGGTGCGCCGCCAGAAGGCGCCATCGCTATCCAGACGCAAAAGCATCTCGTCGAAGGTCGCCTGCGAGGGCCGCGCGGTGAAGACCCCGGAATTCATCCGGTGGAAATCCGCGAGGCTCTCGTAGACATTCGGTGCGGCGCAGAACTCGGGGTAGTCGAACAGCGCGTCCAGCGGGCGCAGCGCCAGCGTGTCGGCATCGAGAAACACCACGCGCTCGTAATCCAGCTGCCACAGCCGCAGCTTCACGAAATTGTCCAGCGGGGTGTGAAAGGCCGGTTTCTCGCCCTTGGTGAAGGGGGCGGCGCCGTGCAGCGCGTCGCGTGCATGGGCCGCGTTGAAGGCGTCCGAGGTGGGCAGCAGATCCGTCGCCACCAGCCGCGCGCCCCGGTCGCGCAGCGGCGCCAGCGCCTCGGGCGGCACCCCGGCGGTGTGCAGCACCACCTTGTCGGCGGGGCTGTTCGTCAGGTTCAGCGAATGCAGCAGCGCCCCGGCCCCCAACGCGAAATCCGCGTTGGTGACCAGCGTCACGAAGGCCCGGTCAGATCGCGCCGGCCCCTCGGGGCGCAGAGCGCTCACGAGACGGACTTGAGCGCCTTGCCTTCCGGGTCGCGCTCCACCCGCCGGGCGAGGTCGCGGGTCCAGGCGGAAACTGCCGGCACCCGCGTCCGGTCGATCCGGTGAGCGTATTTCCGTGCCACCTCCACGACCTCGGACAGCAGGCCCTCGGCCAGGGTGGTCGGGTCCAGCCCCAGCGCGAGGAACTGGTCGTTCTTCACGATCAGGTCGTTCTCGTCGGCTTCCTTGCGCGGGTTGGGCAGGAACTTGACCTGCGCCCCGGTCAGCTTCGCCACCAGCTGCGCCAGCTCGCGCACACGGTGCGTCTCGGTCATCTGATTGAAGATCTTGACCCGATCGCCGCTGGCTGGCGCGTCGCGCAGCGCCAGCTCGATGCAGCGCACCGAGTCCTGGATGTGGATGAAGGCGCGGGTCTGGCCGCCGGTGCCATGTACCGTCAGCGGGTAGTCTATGGCGGCCTGGATCAGGAAGCGGTTGAGCACCGTGCCGTAATCGCCGTCATAGTCGAAGCGGTTGATGAGCTGTTCGTGCCGCCTGGTCTGATCGGTATGGGTGCCCCAGACGACGCCCTGATGCAGATCGGTGATCCGCAGCCCGTCGTTCTGGGCGTAGAACTGGAACAGGATCTGATCGAGGCTCTTGGTCATGTGATAGACCGAGCCGGGCCGGGTGGGATAGAGAATTTCCATCTCGCGCGGGCCCGACGGGGTGTCGATCTGCACGTCGAGATAACCCTCGGGGATCGGCGCGCCCACCGAGGAATAGCCATAGACGCCCATCGTGCCCAGGTGCACCAGATGCGCGTCGAGCTCTGCCTCCACCATCGCGGCCAGCAGGTTGTGCGTGGCGCTGACATTGTTGTTGACGGTGTAGACCTTGTGGCGGTCGGTCTTCATCGAATAGGGGGCGGCGCGCTGTTCGGCGAAATGCACGATCGCGTCGGGCCGATGATCGGAGAGCCACTGGCGCAGCCGTTCATATTCGCGCGACAGGTCCATCAGATGGAAATGGATCGTCTCGCCCGAGACCTCCTTCCAGATTCGACAGCGTTCCTGGATCGAGTCCATCGGCGTGAGCGACTGGACGCCCAGCTCCGTGTCGATCCAGCGGCGCGAGAGATTGTCCAGGATATGGATCTCGTGGCCCTGCGCGGAAAGGTGCAGGCAGGTGGGCCAGCCGACGAAGCCGTCCCCTCCGAGAATGGCGATACGCATGTTGCGCTTCCTCCGGGTGATTTGACGCGAGGCGCTACAGACCCTTCAAACTCGTGTAAAATGAAAATTTTGCAACACCCGCGCCGGCTGCAGGCGGGCATCGGCATGGCCTTGCCGACCCGTGTACCGGCCCGCGCCGGACAATGGAAGGCAGCCAAGGCGATCCGCTGGGCGATCCGCTTGCGCCCACCTGCGGGGCGCGCCATTCTGGTGCGATGCCGGGCGGCGTTCCGGTTGAAAAACCGGGCCGCCACCCCACATTCAAGCCAGACCGGAGAGGGCCGGTGGCTGCCGAATGTCGGGGCCGGTGCCCTCTTGCCAAGAACAAGGAAGCAGTATGCAAGAGCCTCTCAACACCTCCTATCCCGTCCTGCCGCTGCGCGACATCGTGGTGTTTCCGCACATGATCGTGCCGCTTTTCGTCGGCCGCGAGAAATCCGTGCGCGCGCTGGAGGAGGTGATGCAGGATGACAAGCAAATCCTTCTTGCCAGCCAGATCGACCCGTCCGAGGACGATCCGGCCGTCGAGGGGATCTACAAGGCCGGCGTGCTGGCCAACGTGCTGCAATTGCTCAAGCTGCCCGACGGCACCGTGAAGGTGCTGGTCGAGGGCCAGGCACGGGTGCGCATCACCGAATATCTGGAAAATGACAGCTTCTTCGAGGCCCGGGCCGAGTATCTGACCGAGATGCCGGGCGATCAGGCCGCGATCGAGGCGCTGCTGCGCACCGTCACGGACGAGTTCGAGCGCTACGCCAAGATCAAGAAGAACATCCCCGAAGAGGCGCTTGCCGCGGTGTCGGAAACCACCGACCCGGCCAAGCTTGCCGATCTGGTGGCGGGGCATCTCGGAATCGAGGTGGGCCAGAAGCAGGAACTTCTGGAAACGCTCTCGATCAGCGAGCGGCTCGAGAAGGTCTATGGCCTGATGCAGGGCGAGATGAGCGTCCTGCAGGTCGAGAAGAAGATCAAGACCCGCGTCAAGACGCAGATGGAGCGCACCCAGCGCGAATACTATCTGAACGAGCAGATGAAGGCCATTCAGAAGGAGTTGGGCGACGGCGAGGATGGCGGCGGCGAGGTTGCCGAACTCGAGGAGCGCATCGAGAACACCAAGCTCTCGAAGGAGGCGCGCGAAAAGGCCGAGGCGGAGCTGAAGAAGCTCAAGAACATGAGCCCGATGAGCGCCGAGGCGACGGTGGTGCGCAACTACCTCGACTGGATGCTGTCGATCCCGTGGGGCGTGAAATCCCGCGTGAAGAAGGATCTGCACCGCGCGCAGAAGATCCTGGACGAGGATCACTACAGCCTGGAGAAGGTCAAGGAGCGCATCGTCGAATACCTGGCCGTGCAGAGCCGCTCGAAGAAGCTGAAGGGGCCGATCCTGTGCCTTGTCGGCCCGCCGGGCGTGGGCAAGACCTCGCTCGGCAAGTCGGTGGCGCGCGCCACGGGGCGCGAGTTCATCCGCATCAGCCTTGGCGGCGTGCGCGACGAGTCCGAGATTCGCGGCCACCGCCGGACCTACATCGGCTCGATGCCTGGCAAGATCATCCAGTCGATGAAGAAGGCCAAGACCACCAATCCGCTCATCCTGCTCGACGAGATCGACAAGATGGGGCAGGACTTCCGCGGCGATCCGGCGAGCGCGATGCTCGAGGTGCTCGATCCCGAGCAGAACTCGACCTTCGCGGACCATTACCTCGAGGTGGAATACGACCTTTCGAACGTGATGTTCATCACCAC
>JBKHDP010000176.1:0-5191 GCA_046541255.1 Paracoccaceae bacterium
CGCTTTCGGCGTCAGCCCGCCTATATTCCCGGAACCTGGAGAGAACATGACACGCATCGCAGCCCTGATCCTGTCGGCCGTTCTGGCGGCCCCCGCCATTGCCCAACTGGCCGAAGCCGCGCAGGAGCCCGAAAGCCTGATCCGGGACGCGACGGAGGTGACGCCGGCCGAGCTGGAATGGGTCGCCCGACCACTCGTCGTCTTCGCCGACAGCCCCAACGATCCGCGCTTCGTGCAGCAGCTGGACCTGATCGAGGAACGGCTCGACACGCTGGCGGAACGCGACGTGGTGGTGATCACCGACACCGACCCGGCCGACCCTTCGGAATTTCGCGAATCGCTGCGGCCGCGCGGCTTCATGCTGGTGGTGCTCGCCAAGGATGGTAGCGTGATCCTGCGCAAGCCCGCGCCCTGGAGCGTTCGCGAGATCACGCGCTCGATCGACAAGCAGCCGCTGCGCCAGCAGGAAATCCGCGACCGGAGATCCGACGAATAGCCATGGCGACCGGGCGAACCGCCGGCCGCCACGGGGGCCGGCCCGGTCCGGGCCCCGATCCTGCGGGCGGAAAGCGCGGTCGCGTGGGCTGTCATCGGATCACTCGAACTCCATGATCACCTCGTCCACCGCCAGGCTGTCGCCCGGCGCGGCGTTGATGCGGGTCACCACACCCCTGCGCTCGGCGCGCAGGATGTTCTCCATCTTCATGGCCTCGACGGTGCAGAGCGCCTGGCCCTCCTGCACCTCCTGCCCCGCCTCCACGTCGATCTTCACGATCAGGCCGGGCATCGGGCAGAGCAGCAGCTTCGAGGTGTCGGGCGGCACCTTCTCGGGCATCCGGCGGGCCAGTTCGGCCTGACGCGGCGTGCGCACATGAACCTTGAGATCCGCCCCACGCGAGCGGATGCGGAACCCGCCCGAGATCTTGCCCACCTTCAGCACCAGCGGATCGCCATCCACCGTCATCGCGGCCAGCGGCTGGCCCGGTGCCCAGTCGCCGGCCACCCGCATGCGGTCGCCATCGGCGAAGGTGATGGTGGCGCCCTCGCGATCGGCCTCGACCGTCACCTCGAAGCTTTCGCCCTGCAGCGTCACGACCCAGTCACGGCCCACCTTGCGCTCGTGATTGTCCATCCGACCCGAGATCCGCGCCCGGCGAATCTCGGCCACCCGATGCATCGCCGCACAGCTGGCGGCGATGCGGCGCAGCGCATCCGCCCCCAGCGTCACGCCCTCGAATCCCTCGGGCCATTCCTCGGCGATGAAGGCGGTGGTCATGTCGCCAGCGACGAATTTCGGATGATCCATCACCGCGCTGAGGAAGGGCAGGTTGTGGCCGATCCCCTCCACCTCGAAGGAATCGAGCGCGTTGCGCATGCCCTCGATCGCCTCGGCCCGGGTGTGACCCCAGGTGCAGAGCTTGGCGATCATGGGGTCGTAATACATGCTGATCTCGCCGCCCTCGTAGACGCCGGTATCATTGCGCACCACGGCCCCTTCCACCGCGAGTTCCGCCGGCGGGCGGTAGCGTGTCAGCCGGCCGATGGACGGCAGGAAGTTGCGATAGGGATCCTCGGCGTAAAGCCGGCTTTCGACGGCCCAGCCGTTCAGCTTCACATCGGCCTGGGTGATCGAGAGCGGCTCGCCCGCGGCCACGCGGATCATCTGCTCCACCAGGTCGATGCCGGTGATCAGTTCGGTGACCGGGTGTTCCACCTGCAGCCGGGTGTTCATTTCGAGGAAGTAGAAGTTCCTGTCGCCGTCCACGATGAATTCCACCGTGCCCGCGCTGGCATAGCCCACCGCATGGGCCAGCGCCAGCGCCTGCTCGCCCATGGCGCGGCGGGTGGCCTCGTCGAGGAAGGGGCTGGGCGCCTCCTCGACGACTTTCTGGTTGCGGCGCTGGATCGAGCATTCCCGCTCGCCCAGATAGACGCCCTTGCCATGGCTGTCGCACAGCACCTGGATTTCGATATGGCGCGGCTGGGTGACGAATTTCTCGATGAAGATCCGGTCATCCCCGAAGGAACTGGCCGCCTCGTTCTTCGACGACTGGAAGCCCTCGCGCGCCTCGGCGTCGTTCCAGGCGATGCGCATGCCCTTGCCGCCGCCGCCCGCGCTGGCCTTGATCATCACCGGATAGCCGATTTCGGAGGAAATCCTCACCGCCTCCTCGGCATCTCCGATCAGCCCCATATAGCCCGGCACGGTGGAGACATCGGCCTCCTGCGCGATCTTCTTCGAGGTGATCTTGTCGCCCATCGCCTCGATCGCCCCCTTGGGCGGGCCGATGAAGGCCACGCCCTCGGCCTCCAGCGCCTCGGCGAATTTCGGGTTTTCCGACAGGAAGCCATAGCCCGGATGCACCGCCTCGGCGCCAGTGGCGCGGATCGCCTCCATGATGCGGTCGATCACGATATAGGACTGGTTTGCGGGCGCCGGGCCGACATGAACCGCCTCGTCCGCCATTTCCACATGCAGGGCGTTCCTGTCCGCGTCGGAATAGACCGCGACGGTCGCAATTCCCATCTTGCGGGCGGTCTTGATCACCCGGCAGGCGATCTCGCCGCGATTGGCGATCAGGATCTTCTTGAACATTGGCTGTCCCTCTTGGTGTTACGGGCCGGGCTCCGGCGGGATGCGCCGGAGGCGGGAAGGCCCGGGCGTGTCGCATGACGCGCGACGGCATGGCAGCAGGGCGCGTGCGGCGGGCCATCGGCAGTCACGAGGATTTCGGCCCGGGACGCGTCTGGCGCCCGGGCAAAAAGACGGGCGGCCGGCCTTGGGGGTTGGCCGAGCCGCCCTACAGGGGAAGGGTAACGGTTATGGCAGGACGACCCTTGCAGGTTCGCAGGATGATCTTCCCGCCATGGTTGTAGAAACCCCGATTCGAGCCCTGCAATCAACAAGACTGTTTTCCCGCCCCCCAGATGGGCGGAATCCTGCCATGGACCCGGGATTGCCGCCGCACTCATCGGGACCATCCTTCGTCGTCGGGATCGTCGAACAGATCGGGGAAATTCGCGCGCGCCGCCTCCGGGTCGAGGATCAGCCGGGCCTCGTAGCTGGCCGGGTCGAACGGATCGTCATGGGGCAGAACCTCGCGCCCGAACAGCCAGCTCAGCCGTCCCGCATCAAGGTTGCCCCGCTCGAAGGGCGCATCGCCGAACTGTTCCCAAAGCGCCGCGAGAAACGCCGCGTCCGCGCGCCTGTCGGCCGGGCGACGATCGGCATGGCGTTCGCGCCGCACGATGGGCGTCGCGCCCTTGGGATTGGCACGGCGGATGGTGAACTGGAAATCGGTGCCGGGCAGCCGCCCGGGAAAGCCGCGATGCTTCAGCATGTGCGCCTCCCGATTTCAGGGCGGCGCGCGCGGCGGCTCAGGTGGGGAAGGTGCGGAGCAGGCGCGAGAGCCTGCCCCGCAGTCCGGTCACTTGTACTTGCCGGTTTGCTCGGGCTCGACCGTGATCGGCTCGGGCTCGACCACCACGAACTCCTCTTCCTGCTGTGCGCAGGCGGCAACGGCAGCGGCGAAGCCCAGCATTGCCAGCAGTTTGATGCTCTTCGACATTCCAGTCTCCTGTTATTCACAACAGGGGCGCCGAAAGGGGACAGCCCCGCTCGCCCCCATCCAGAGGTAAAGGTCACTTGGGTGCAACCAAAGCGTAGAATACGGGAAAAGTTCCCGGAATGATATGTCTCCCGGCGCGAGACGTCAGGTTGTGGCGCGAAAGCCGCAAACATGCCACGGCATGAATGCGAGGCCTCAAGATATTGTGAGAGCATCAGAAAGCCTCCCAGATGCAGCGCGCGCCCTCGACGCGGTAGACTTCGAAGTACTGTGCCGTGGCCGGATCCCGCGTTCCGAAGGCAATCGGGGCCTCCGACAGGCTGACCACGACCCTTGCCGGCGACAGCCCGCGCGCCCCGATCTCGGGCAGTGCGACCGTCTCGCACAGATGCGCCATGTCCGCCAGCCGCGCCTCGAAGCCAAGGGCGCCGGCCTCGGGGGCCAGGAACCGGTAGCGCAGCACCAACCCGTCCGGGGCCTCCTCCTCGATCGTCTCGATCAGGCTGACCGGCTGGCCCGACGGCACCTCTTCGGCCCCGGCGCGGGCGGGCAAGGCCAGCGCGGCAAGGGCGGGAGCTGCACGAACAGGGCGGAACACCGTCACGGCAAACGATCCTGTGGGCTGAAGGGCGCGGGTCAGAGCGGAATGTTGTCGTGCTTCTTCCAGGGCGTCTCGACCCGCTTGTTGCGCAGCGCGGCAAAGGCACGGGCAACGCGCATCCGGGTAGAGCGGGGCTGGATCACCTCGTCGATGAAACCCCGCTCCGCCGCGACGAAGGGATTGGCGAAGCGATCCTCGTAATCCTGCGTCCGGCGCGCGATCTTGTCGGCATCGCCCAGTTCCGAGCGATAGAGGATCTCCACCGCGCCCTTGGCCCCCATCACCGCCACTTCCGAGGTGGGCCAGGCATAGTTGAAATCGCCGCGCAGATGCTTGGAGGCCATCACCACATAGGCCCCGCCATAGGCCTTGCGGGTGATCACCGTCACCTTCGGCACCGTCGCCTCGCCATAGGCATAGAGCAGCTTGGCGCCGTGCTTGATGATGCCGTTATATTCCTGCGTGGTGCCGGGCAGGAAGCCGGGCACGTCCACGAAGGTCAGCAGCGGGATCTCGAAACAGTCGCAGAACCGCACGAAACGCGCGGCCTTGCGGGCGGAATCGATGTCGAGGCAGCCGGCCAGCACCATCGGCTGGTTGGCCACCACGCCGACGCTGCGCCCCTCCAGCCGGATGAAGCCGGTGATGATGTTCTTGGCGAAATCCTCCTGGATCTCGTAGAAATCGCCCTCGTCCGCGACCTTCAGGATCAGTTCCTTCATGTCGTAGGGCGTGTTGGGATTTTCCGGCACCAGCGTGTCGAGGCTGGGCTCCACCCGCTTGGGATCGTCGAAGAAGGGCCGCACCGGCACTTGCGCCCGGTTGTTCGACGGCAGGAAATCCACCAGGCGGCGCACCTCGGCCAGCGCCTCCACGTCGTTTTCGAAGGCGCCATCCGCGACCGAGGATTTCCTCGTATGCGTGGTTGCCCCGCCCAGTTCCTCGGCGGTGACATGTTCGTTGGTCACGGTCTTCACCACGTCGGGGCCGGTCACGAACATGTAGGAGGAATCCTTCACCA
>JBKHDP010000177.1:0-5191 GCA_046541255.1 Paracoccaceae bacterium
CGGACGAAAAGCCCTGGGCCGTCGTCCAGCTGCGCCGCGACAACGCGCTTGGCACGCTCTACAACATCGTGGGCTTCCAGACCAAGATGAAGTACGGCGCGCAAACTGATGTATTCCGGATGATTCCCGGCCTTCAGGATGCGAGTTTCGCGCGCCTGGGGGGGATTCACAGGAACACCTTCCTGAACGCGCCCACCCTGCTCGATGCGCAGATGCGCCTGCGCTCGCGGCCCAATATCCGCTTCGCCGGCCAGATCACCGGGGTCGAGGGCTATGTCGAATCCGCCGCCATGGGACTGCTCGCAGGCCGGCTGGCGGCGGCCGAGATTCTGGGTCATCCGCTGCCGCAAGTGCCGCAGGACACCGCCATGGGCGCGCTGGTGCATCACATCACCGGCGGCGCAGACGCCAGGACGTTCCAGCCCATGAACGTGAATTTCGGCCTGTTCCGCCCGCTCGAAGGGCTCAAGGGCGGCCGCCGCGGCCGGCGCGACCGTTACAAGGCCTATACCGACCGGGCCAAGGCCGCCTTTGCCGAGTGGCTCTCCGCCAGCGCACTGGACGCGGCCTGACCGGTCTGGTTTACTGCCCCCATGGCACAAAGATATCTGGACAAGGTCTACGCGACCGAGGGCGCCGAGGCGACCCGCGAGCTCTATGACGACTGGGCCGACAGCTACGATGCCGAGCTGAAGGCGGCGGGCTATGTCACGCCCGCCCGCATCGCCGCCGCGCTGGGCGCCCATCTGGATGACAGGCAGGCGGAGATCCTGGACTTCGGCTGCGGCACCGGGCTGTCCGGCGAGGCGCTGGCCCGCGCGGGGTTCACCAATGTCGACGGGGTGGATCTCTCGGCGGAGATGCTGGAGGAAGCGCGCGCCAAGGGGATCTACCGCGATCTCGCGCAGATCGCTCCGGACGACATGCTGGAGGATCGCGCCGGGCGCTATGCGGCGATCACGGCCACGGGCGTGATCGGCGCCGGCGCAGCGCCGGTGGAATGTTTCGACCGGCTGATGCATCTGCTGCCGCCGGGCGGGCTCTTCGTGTTCTCCTTCAACGACCACACGCTGCAAGACCCGGCCTTCGAGGCAAGGGTCTCGGAATGGACCGATGGCGGCGCGGCGCGGCTGCATTTCCGCGAGCATGGCGCCCATGTGCCGGAAAAGGATCTCGGCGCCACGGTCTACGTGCTGGAGAAGAGGTAGCCCCTGCGCACCCGCTTCGCGCCCTCGCCGACCGGGCCGCTGCATCTCGGCCACGCCTATGCGGCGATCCTGGCGCATGACATGGCGCGCGCCGCGGGCGGTGCGTTCCTGCTGCGGATCGAGAATATCGACCGCGGCCGCGCCCGTCCGGAATGGGAGGCGCTGATCCTCGAAGACCTGCGCTGGCTCGGCCTCGACTGGGACGGTCCCGTGATGCGCCAGTCCGACCGCATGGGCGCCCATGCGGCCGCGCTGGACCAGCTCTGGTCAAAGGGGCTGCTTTATCCCTGCAACTGCACGCGGCGCGACATCGCCGAGGCACTGGGCGCTCCGCAGGAAGGCAGCGCGCCCCGAACCGGGCCAGACGGGCCGATCTATCCCGGCACCTGCCGCCCTTCTCCGGGTCTGCCCCCGCCCTCCGGCTCCCGCCCCCGGGACGCCAATCTGCGCCTGCGGATGGACAGGGCCGCCGCACTGCTGGGGCTTGCCCGCGATCCCGCCGGCTTCACCGAAACCGGCCACGAGCCCGGGGGCGCGCATGGCCGCATCCCCGTCACCGAAACCGCGGCCCTGTCGGAGATCGGCGATGTCGTGCTGGCACGGCGCGACATGGGCACCTCCTACCACCTCGCGGTGGTGCTCGATGACGCGGCCCAGGGGATCACCCATGTCACCCGCGGCGAAGACCTGTTCGAGGCCACGAAGATCCATGTGCTTCTGCAACGCCTGCTGGGTCTGCCGGTGCCGGTCTATCACCATCACCGGCTGATCCGCGACGAGACCGGCAAGCGCCTGGCCAAGCGAGACGACGCCCGCGCCCTCCGCACCTACCGCGAAGACGGCCTCACCCCGCAGGACATCCGCCGCAGGATCGGCCTGTAACCCCTTCTTCTTGGGAAAAATATCCCCGGGGTGAATTGGGCGTAGCCCAAGAGGGGGCGGAGCCCCCTCGGCCGGTCAGCCTTCAACCGGCGCCATGATCTCCACCTCCGCGCCGCCCTGCAACGCGGTGTAGAAACAGCTGCGGCGGTTGGTGTGGCAGGCCGGGCCGGTCTGGCGCACCAGCACCAGCAGGCAGTCGCGATCGCAATCCACCCGCATCTCCACCAGGTCCTGCACATGGCCCGAGCTTTCGCCCTTCACCCAGAACGCCTGGCGCGAGCGGCTCCAATAGGTCACGCGGCCGGTCTCCAGCGTGCGGGTCACCGCCTCGGCATTCATCCAGGCCAGCATCAGCACCTCGCCGGTCTCCGCCTCCTGGGCGATTGCGGGGATCAGGCCGGCGGCGTCGAACCGCAATGTCGCGGGGTCGAACTGCATTCTCAAAAACCTTTTGCATCATGGCGCGCCGCGCCTATCTATGCGGCAAAGTCCCGAAGGAAAACCCATGTCCGGCGATACCGATCTGATCAAGCTCTACTCCGCGCGAATTCTCGCGCTCGCCGCGGACATCCCGCATGCCGCCCGGCTCGCGGCGCCGCAGGCCACGATCAAACGGCGCTCGCCGCTCTGCGGCTCGACCGTCACGGTGGACCTGTCGATGCAGGATGGCCGGGTGTCGGAATTCGGTCAGGAAGTGAAGGCCTGCGCGCTGGGACAGGCGGCCGCGGCGGTGGTGGGCGGAGCGATCACCGGCTGCAGCCGGGCCCAGATCGAAGCGGCCCGCGATGCGCTGAAGGCCATGCTGAAATCCGACGGCCCCCCCCCGCCCGCGCCGTTCGACGGGCTGGAGGTGCTGCGCCCGGCACGCGACTACAAGAATCGCCACGCCTCGATCCTGCTGGCGCTGGAAGCGGCCGCCGAGGCCGCGGAGGCGGCCGAGAAGGCCCCCGCCTGACCTTCCGCCGCGCGCGGCGGTCCGCTTTCGACCAGGACAAAAAACCGCCGCGCTTCCTTGCGGAAGGCGGCGGCGAGGGGCGTGTTCCCGTTGGGGGTCGGCCGGCGCCGCGGGTCGGGACGGACCCGACGACCGGAGGGGACAGGTTTCCGGTCGCGGCGCATCAGATGGGGTCGATGCGCGGCGCCGGCCGGCGCGGGAAACGCAGGCAGGTCAGAACGTTCCGGGAAGATGCAGCGCCCCGATCAGGATCACCGCGAGGGCAATCGCCCCAAGCAGATCCTCGACCAAGGTCGCCCGCGAGCGGCGCAACACGGCGGCAAGTTCCTGGATCATGGCGGCATCTCCTCTGGGCAGTTGCGTGTTAACGCTTTGTTCTCATATCACCCGAGGGATGTAAAGAACTTTTTGAGAACAAACCGGAACATTCCGGGATTTCCGGGCTAGCCGACGGAAATCAGCCGGATCGCCTCGTCCTGCCCCATCAGCCAGAGCAGCATCCGGGCCGCCTGCCCGCGCGCGCCTTCCAGCGCCGGATCATCCGCCAGCAGACGGCGCGCATCGGACTGGGCGATGGCCATCAGCGCGGCCTGGCGCTCCATGTCGGCCACGCGGAAGCGCGGCAGGCCCGATTGCGCCGTGCCGATCAGATCGCCCGCACCGCGCATTTCCAGATCCACCTCGGCGATGCGAAACCCGTCCTCGGTGTCGCGCAGGGTGGTCAGGCGGCGCGCGGCGCTTTCGCTCAGGGGCGGCTGATACATCATCAGGCAGGTGGAGGCCTGATCGCCCCGTCCCACGCGGCCGCGCAGCTGGTGAAGCTGGGCCAGCCCGAAGATCTCGGCGCGCTCGATCACCATGATCGTGGCGTTGGGCACGTTCACCCCCACCTCGATCACCGTGGTGGCCACCAGCACCGAGGTCTCGCCCGACTGGAAGCGCGCCATCGCGGCATCCTTCTCCTCGGGTGGCATCTGGCCATGTACCAGCCCCACGCGCCCCTCGCCCAGGATCGCGCGCAGCCGCTTGAACCGTTCCTCGGCGGCGGTGAGATCCAGCACCTCGCTTTCCTCCACCAGCGGACAGACCCAATAGGCCTGCCGCCCCTCGGCGATCGCCTTGCGCAGGTGATCCACCACCTCGTCCATCCGGCTCGAGGACACCATCACCGTGGTGATCGGCTTGCGCCCCGGCGGCTTCTCGTCAAGCACACTCACATCCATGTCGCCGTATTGCGCCAGCGACAGGCTGCGGGGGATCGGCGTTGCGGTCATCACCAGCACGTCCACCCCGGCCCCCTTCCGCCCCAGCTCCAGCCGCTGGCGCACGCCGAAACGGTGCTGCTCGTCCACGATCGCCAGCCGAAGGTCGCGGAACGCCACGTCCTTCTGGAACACCGCATGGGTGCCCACCAGGATCTGCAGCCGCCCCTCGGCCAGCGCCGCAAGCTTGTCGCGCCGGGCCGCGCCCTTGTCGCGTCCGGTCAGGATGTCCAGCGTCACCCCCCCGCTTTCGGCCAGCGGCCGCAGCCCTTCGAGATGCTGGCGCGCCAGGATTTCGGTGGGTGCCATCATCACCCCCTGCCCGCCCGCCTCCACCGCGATCAGAAGCGCAAGGAACGCCACCAGGGTCTTTCCGGCACCGACATCGCCCTGCAGCAGCCGGTTCATCCGGGACGGCGCGCGCATGTCGGCGGCGATTTCCTCCACCGCGCGGGTCTGGGCGGCGGTTGGCCTGTAGGGCAGCGCGCCCAGCACCTTCGCCTGCAACACGCCGGTGCCATGCGTCTCGCGCCCCTTGCCGCGGCGCAGCCGTGCCCGGGCCAACGCCAGCGTCAGCTGATGCGCCATGAACTCGTCATAGGCCAGCCGCTCGCGCGCCGGATCGGTGGCGGCCAGCGTCTCGGGCCCCCGCGGCGCATGGGCCGCCGCCACCGCCGCGCGCCAGCCGGGCCAGCCGGCGCGGGCCTTCTGCACCGGGTCGATCCATTCCGGCAGCTCCGGCGCGCGCGCGATTGCGCCCTGCGCGGCCTTCGCCATCACCTTCTGCGAAACACCCGCCGTCAGCGGGTAGACCGGCTCGAATTCCGGCATCTCGCCCGCCTCGCCGGGGGGCAGGATGTGATCGGGATGCACCATCTGCGCCA
>JBKHDP010000178.1:0-5168 GCA_046541255.1 Paracoccaceae bacterium
AAACGCGCGTCGCCCTCGGAGGTCAGCTCGCCCGCCCGCATGAACGGCCCGTAGACGATGAAGCGCCCGCCAGGCGCCAGGGCCTGCGCCGCCTCGCGGATCAGGGTTTCGGCCTCGTGATCCGAGATCAGGTGCAGAAGGTTCACCAGCAACACCAGGTCCTGTCCGCCATGATCGGCCGCCCAGCCGGGGCCGGTGGCGTCGATCTCGACCGGGGCGCGCAGGTTGGGCAGGCCTGCCTGTGCCACCCAGGCCCGGATCGAGACCAGCCGCTCGGGCGCGACATCGGAGGGCTGCCAGTCGAGCCTCGGCAGATGCCGTGCCAGCGCCACCACATGCTGGCCGGTGCCCGAGGCCAGTTCCAGCGCGCGGCCCGCAGCCGGGCCGTAAAGCGCCACCAGATCGCAGATCGGGCCGCAATTCCGCTCGGCCGAGGGCGCGCAGAGCCTGCCATCCGGGCCGGGGCGGGCGACGGAGGCGGTGTCGGGCAGGTTCAGGCGTCGGGTCATGCGAAACGCTCCGGGGACAGGGCCGCAACGGTGGCGGCGTCGAGTTCGGGGGGACGGCCGCCCAACAGGTCCGCCAGCAGCTGGCTGGCGGCGGCGGCGGTCTGGAAGCCGTAGCCGCCCTGTCCGGCCATCCAGGCGAAGGCGGGACAGGCCGGGTCGCGCCCGATCACGAGCACCCGGTCGGGCGCGAAGCTGCGCAGCCCGGCCCAGTTGCCTTCGACGCGGGTCACCGGCTCGGTCACCATCTCCTCGTAGCGGGCCAGCCCCTCGGCCAGGACCATGTCGTCGGCGAAGGCGTCATGCGGCGGCTGCGGGTCTTCCTCGGCGGGCGAAACGATCAGCTTGCCGGCGTCGGGCTTGGCATACCAGTCCTCGCCCACGCCCTCGAAGAAGGGCCAGCCCGAGACGTCATGCCCGCCCGGTGCCGGCAGGCGCGCCATCGATCGGCGGAAGGGCCGGATGCCCTTTGGTGTCACACCGGCAAGCCCCGCCACGAGATCGGCCCAGGCGCCTGCGGCATTCACCAGCATCGCGGCCTCGTGGGTCTCGTCGCCCGCCGTGACGCGCCAGATCCCGTCCTCGCGCAGGATCCTGGTGGCCATGGCGCGGGTGACGATCCGCGCGCCATTCGCGCGGGCCTCGCGGGCGAAGTTCTGCAGGAAGCGATCGGTGTCGAGATCGTAGACATCGGCGGTATGGGCCACGCGCGTCACCCGCGCGGGATTCAGGATCGGCACGATCGCGCGGGCTTCGTCGAGCGTGATCTCCTCCAGCCCGTAGGTGGCGATCTCCTGCTCGAAGGCGGGCTCTTCGCCGTCGCGGGCCAGCAGCATCTGGCCGCGCGGCGACAGCACCCCGCCATTGGCGTTGTGCAGGTAGTCGGCGCTGGCCTCGTTCAGCGCGCGCACCGCCGGTCTGCCATAGGCCGCCAGGAACGAGGCCGCCGAGCGTCCCGTGGCATGAAACCCGAGCGCCTCCTCGCCCTCCAGAACGGTGACACTGCCCAGATGCGACAGCCGCGCCGCCGCGGAGATCCCGGCGATGCCGCCGCCGATGATGAGGAAATCGCGCATTCCTGCCCTCCGGTTCTGCCGGGCGAGACCCTGTCACGGCGCTTGCCCGAAGGAAAGGGGGCGATCGGCGCGCCCGGCCGCGGTGCCGCTGGCGCCTGCTTCCGGATTGTCGCGCCAAGACCTTTCAGGAAAAGGTCTTGGCAAAGGTCTTTCCAAGACCTTTGCGGCGCCGGGCCCCGCCGCTGCGCTTGTCCGCGGGGCCCGGCTGCCGGATCAGTTGGGGATCTCGCCGGTCAGGCCTTCGACGTAGAAATCCATTCCCAGCAGCGTCTCGTCATCGGCGGTTTCGCCCTCCGCCAGCCAGGGCGTGCCGTCCTGCCGGTTGATCGGTCCGGTGAAGGGGTGATACTCGCCCGCCGCGATCGCCTCCTTCAGGGCCAGAGCCTCCTGGCGCAGGTCTTCCGGAACCGCGTCGGTGATCTCGCCGATCTCGACCATGCCGGGGCCGATGCCATCCCAGGTGTCGGTGCTTTCCCAGGTGCCGTCGAGCACGGCCTGCACCCGGTCGATGTAGTAGGGTGCCCAGTTGTCGATGATCGAGCTGACCCGGGGGGAGGGCTTGTATTCGGCCATGTCAGAGGCCTGGCCGAAGCCGATCACGCCCTCGGCCTTCTCGGCGGCCGCCAGCGGTGCGGTGGAATCGGTGTGCTGCAGGATCACGTCGGCGCCCTGTTCGATCAATGCCTGCGCCGCGTCGGCCTCCTTGGCGGGATCGAACCAGGTATAGGCCCAGATGACCTTGAACTCGACGTCGGGATTGACCTTGCGGGCGTGGATGAAGGCCGAATTGATGCCGCGGATCACTTCCGGGATCGGGTAGGAGGCGATGTAGCCGATGACGTTGCTTTCGGTCATCTTGCCGGCGATGTGGCCCTGGATCGCGCGGCCTTCGTAGAAGCGCGCGGAATAGGTGCTGACATTGTCGGCCCGCTTGTAGCCGGTGGCGTGTTCGAATTTCACGTCGGGGAATTTCTCCGCCACGTTGATCGTGGCATCCATATAGCCGAAGGAGGTGGTGAAGATCAGCTCCGCCCCCGACAGCACCATCTGCGTGATCGCCCGCTCGGCATCGGCGCCTTCGGGCACGCTTTCCTGGTAGACGGTCTCGACCTGGTCGCCGAAATGCTCGACCACCTTCAGGCGCGACTGGTCGTGCTCGTAGGTCCAGCCGCCATCGCCGATCGGTCCGACATAGATGAAGCCGACCTTGAGCGGGTCGTCCTGCGCGACGGCGGGGCTGGCCGCGAGGGCCAACGCGGCCACGGCCGATTTCAGAAGGATTCTGCGTTTCATGGGTCTCTCCCTTTGCGTGGGGTCTGTGCCTCAACCCGAGGCGTGGAAACTGCGGCCCAGCGAGGCGGGTGCGCCCGCCGCGCCCCGGGCCGAGATGATGACGAGCACGAGGATCGTTACCAGATAGGGCGAAGCGGACAAGAGCGCGACGGGCACATCCGCGCCGGCGGCCTGCAGGTTCAGCTGCAGCACGGTCACGCCGCCGAAAAGGTAGGCGCCGATCAGCACCCGCCCGGCGCGCCAGCTGGCGAAGACCACCAGCGCCAGAGCGATCCAGCCGATCCCGGCGGTCATGCCCTCGGTCCATTGGGGGACGCGCACCAGGCTGATATAGGCCCCTCCAAGCCCTGCGCAGCCGCCGCCGAACAGGATCGCCAGCAGCCGGATCCGCACCACCTTGTAGCCCAGCGCATGGGCGGCATCGTGGCTTTCGCCCACCGCGCGCAGGATCAGCCCGGCGCGGGTGTAGCGCAGGAAAGCCCAGACCGCCGCCACCAGAAGAAGGCTCAGATAGACCATCGCGTCATGCGAGAACAGCATCCGTCCCAGCACCGGCAGATCCGACAGCGGGCCCAGGTCCAGCCGCGGCAGGCTTTGCGCCTTCACGCCCTCGTAGGGCTTGCCGATCAGCGAGGACAGCCCCAGCCCCACCAGGGTAAGGGCAAGGCCGGTGGCGACCTGGTTCGACAGCAGTAGCTGGGTGAGGATCCCGAAACTCATCGACAGGGCAGCCGATGCGGCGGCGGCGGCCGCAAAGCCCAGCGCCGGACTGCCGGTGTTGATCGTCACGGCGAAGCCCACCACGGCGCCGGTGATCATCATGCCCTCGACGCCGAGATTGAGCACCCCGGCCTTCTCCACCACCATTTCGCCGATCGCGGCAAGCAGGATCGGCGTGGCCGACACCATCAGCGCCGCGATCAGAATCGCCGGCTGGATCGAACCCAGGCCCATCACGCCACCTCCCTGCGGCCGAACCGCACCCGATAGTTGGTCAGCACGTCCACCGCCAGCAGGAAGAACAGCAGCATCCCCTGGAACAGCTGGATCGAGGCGGACGGCACACCCAGCATCAGCTGCGCCAGTTCCCCGCCGATATAGGTCAGCGCCATCAGGAGCCCCGCCAGCAGGATTCCCACCGGATGCAGCCGGCCCAGGAAGGCCACGATGATCGCGGTGAAACCGTAGCCCGAGCCGAAATCGATGCTGATCTGCCCGGCCGGGCCGGTCACCTCGAAGATCCCGGCCATGCCCGCCAGCGCACCTGCCGTGCCCAGACAGATCAGCACCACCCGGGCCGTGCGCACGCCGGCGAAACGCGCCGCCCGCGGGGCCTCTCCGGTAAGACGGATCTGGAAGCCCAGCAGGTGCTTCGCCATCACCGCGTAGGCCAGGATCACGGCAATGAAGGCCGCCACGACACCCCAGTGCATCCCGGTTCCGGCGATCAGCTCGGGATTGGCCGTCGCCTCCCATTGCGCCAGGTTGCGCGAGCCGGGAAACCCCCGGCCCTCGGGGTTCTTCAGCAGCCCCGACGACACCGAGGCCAGCACGCTCTGCGCCACATAGACCAGCATCAGCGAGACCAGGATCTCGTTGGTCCCGAAGCGGACCTTCAGCAGCGCCGGGATCATCGCCCAGGCCAATCCGCCCAACGCGCCCGCCGCGACTGCCAGCAGGAACAGCAGCCGCAGATCGGCCGGGTGGAAGGCCAGCGCCGCCGCCGCACCGCAGATCGCGCCGATCAGGTATTGTCCCTCGGCGCCGATGTTCCAGATCCCCGCGCGGAAGCCCAGGCTCAGCCCGATCGCGATCAGGATCAGCGGGCCGGCCTTCACCAGCAGCTGCGGCCGCGAATAGGACGCGAATTGCGGATCGAACAGCGGGTCCCAGAAGATGATGCGGATCGCCTCGGTCGGCGCGGTGCCAAGCACGGCGAACATCGCGCCCCCGGCCAGCATCGTCAGCACCACCGCCACGAGCGGGGTCGCCAGGGTCCAGCCCCGCGACGGCTCGGGCCGCTTCTCCAGCGCGATCATGCGCGCCCCCTGCCTTGTTTCGGTCCCCGGCCAGGCGCGCCGCGGGCGCGGCCGGTCCGCCGGGCGCGCGGTTCATTCCACATGCGCCACCTCCATGTCATGCGCGCCGCCCATCATCAGCCCGATCTCCTCCATGTCGAGTCCCGCAACCGGCACGGCCTTCGACAGCCGCCCCTCGTTGAGCGCCGCGAACCGGTCGGCGACTTCCATCAGCTCGTCGAGATCCTGACTGATGACCACGACCGCGGCACCAT
>JBKHDP010000179.1:0-5131 GCA_046541255.1 Paracoccaceae bacterium
ATTCCTGGCGGCTTTCGCCGCTGTGGATGTTGTGGATCTCCAGCTTGCCGACGGCGCCTTCCTTGCCGCCGAACACGCCCCAGGGCACATCCTCGTGACGGTCGGATTCATGGGTCATGAAACCCGGCGTCAGGTAGCGCTGCGACTTGACCACACCCGCGCCGCCACGGAACTTGCCCGCGCCGGGGGTCACGTCGTCGCGCACCTCGTATCGGTCGCAGATCAGCGGCAGGTGCATGCCGAGGTCTTCGAGCGGGTTGTTGCGGGTGTTCCGCATCAGCTCTTCCACCGTGTCGGGCCCGTCAGAGGCCGGCCGTCCGCCCATCGCGGCCTCGTTCACCTCCAGGAATACCCAGTAATCGCCGTTCGGACGCACGCCGGAATAGGCCGCGAAGGACAGGGTGGCCGAATTGCCGGCGGTGCACTTGTCCGGCAGCACGGGGGCCAGCGCCTTGATCACCAGGTCCGACATGCGCTGGATCTGGCAGAACCGTGCCTCGGTCGCCGCCGGGGCGGTCGGGTTGAAGATCGACCCTTCGGGCGCGATCACGCTGATCGGGCGGAACGACCCCTCGTTGGCCGGGATGTCATCCTCGCTGGTATAGGTATCCAGCAGAAGCGCCCGGAACACGAAGAAGGCCGCCACCTTGGTCGAGCCGTCGAAGGGCACGTTGAAGGCGGTGGGCACCTGCGGCGAAGAGCCGGTCAGGTCGATCTCGACGCTGTCGCCCCTGACCCGCACACAGACCTTGATGGGCAGCCGCACGTCGCGGTTGCGCCCGTCGTCATCCATGAATCCTTCGGCGAAATATTCGCCATCGGGGATCTTGGCGATCTCGGCGCGCATCCGGCGCTCGGTATAGTCCATCAGCTGCTGTGTGGCCTGCTTGACGATGTCGGTGCCATATTGCCGGCACAGCTCCTCGAAGCGTCGCACCCCCAGTTCCGCCGAGGCGATCTGGGCCTCCAGGTCACCCATCACCAGGCCCGGAACCCGCGTGTTGTCGCGGATGTATCTCCACATCGCCTCGTTGCGCACACCCTCGTCATAGAGCTTCACCGCGTCGAGGATCATGCCCTCGGCCCACATGTCGGGCACATCGATGATCAGGCCCGGCGTCGCCGCGCCGATATCCACGTGATGCGCGGTGTTGGCGGAAAAGCCCACCAGCACGTCATCGACGAAGACCGGCATCACGATCGCCAGATCGGGCGTGTGCGAGCAGCCCTTGTAGGGATGGTTGTGCACCACCACGTCGCCCGGCTTCCAGTCTTCCAGGGCGACGGTCTGGGCTATGCCGCGCAGGTACCCCGGCAGCGAGCCGATATGCATGGGCGTGGAATCGGATTCGCACAGCGTGTTGTATTCCGTGTCGAACAGCCCCGCGCCCAGATCCTGGCTTTCGCGGATGATCGAGGAATAGCTCATGCGGTAGAGCACGTTGCCCATCTGCTCGGCGATGGAATGCAGCGCGCCGCCGACGACTTGCAGGGTGATCGGATCGAGTTCCTTGGTCATTGTCTGTCCTCCTTCACGCGCGGGCGATGCGCAGGTCGCCATGGCCCAGGACGCTGGCCACGTAACCCGGCGGAACGATGGTGGTGGAGTTGTGCTGGGTGATGATCGCCGGGCCGTTCACCCGATCCTCCGCCAGCAGCTTGTCACGGTTGTAGCGTGGCGTCGGAATCGGCTTGCCGTCGTCGAACACGGTGTCCCTCTGGTAAAGCAGCGCATCATGCGGATCGGTCCGGCCGCCATGGGCAAGGTTCGACAGGCGCAGCTGGTCGACATGGGCCGAGCCGATCACCCGCACCGTCACGCCCTCGGTGCTCTGGTCGCGGAAGGCGTGGCCGTAGGTCTCCTTGTGGGCCTCGTAGAAATTGTCGATCACCACGTGCTTGTTTTCCTGGGTCAAAGGGCCGTCGGGCATCTCGGCCCGCAATTCGAAACCCTGGCCCAGGTAACGGCATTCCATGATCCGGGTGAAATGGCGCTCGCCCGCCGGGATGCCGTCGGACTCGAGCTGGGCGTTGGCCTCGGCCATCAGCTCGTCCACGATCGCGTTGACCTGCGCGAGCGCGTCGTCATCCGCGTCGTTCAGGGTCTGCAGCACCGACCGGGTGTATTCGTATTTCAGATCGGTCACCAGCAGCCCCATCGCCGCCGTGATCCCCGGCTGCAGCGGCGAGATCACCGCCTGCGCCTGGATCATCTCGGCCAGTGCCACCGAATGCAGCGGCCCGGCGCCGCCGAACCCCATCAGGGTGAAGCCGCGCGGGTCGATCCCCTTGGCCACCGAGTTGGCGTTGATCGCCAGCGCCATGTTGTTGTTGATGATCTTCAGGATCCCCAGCGCGGCGTCGGTCACGCTCATGCCCAGCGGGTCGGCGATATGATCCTTGATGGCCTTCTCGGCCAGGCTCCGGTCGATCGACAGGTCGCCGCCCAGGAACCGCTCGGGATCGAGCCGGCCCAGCACCACCTGCGCGTCGGTCACGGTGGGCTCGGTGCCGCCCCGGCCATAGCAGGCCGGCCCGGGCACCGCCCCGGCAGAGCGCGGCCCCACCCGGAACGCGCCGCCCGCGTCGATATAGGCGATCGAGCCGCCGCCCGCGCCGATCGCGTCGATGTCGATCATGGGCGCCAGCACCGGCAGGCCCGCGACCTCGGTGTCGCGCGGGTTCTTGATCCGCAGCTCGCCCTCCTGGATCACCGAGATGTCGGCCGAGGTTCCGCCGATATCGATGGTGATGACGTTCCGGGTGTCGCAATGCGCCCCGGTCCAGCGCCCGCCGATCACGCCCCCCGCGGGGCCCGACAGCAGCAGGCCGATCGGCCGCTCGGCGGATTGCGCGACGGTGGAAATGCCGCCGTTGGACTGCATGATCCGCACCGGGCAGGCGATGCCGTTCTCCGACAGGCGCGTTTCAAGCCGGCGCAGGTAGAGCGCCGTGCGCGGCCCGATATAGGCGTTCATCGCGGTGGAGCTGAACCGCTCGTATTCGCGGATCACGTTGACGATCTCGGAGGAGGCGCAGACATAGGCGTCGGGCATGACCTGCTTGACGATCTCGACCGCGCGCCTCTCATGCGCATCGTTGAGGAAGGAGAACAGGAAGCCCACGATCACCGCGTCGATCCCGCGCTTCGCGAGCAGCTTGGCCGCCTCGCGCACCTCGTCCTCGTTCAGCGGCACGTCGATCTCGCCCGAGGGGGGCATCAGCCGTTCGGTGATGGGGATGCGGTTGCGCCGCTTGACCAGCGGCCTGGACTGCCACGGCACGTCGAATTGCAGCGAGAAATTGTGCGGCCGCTTGTGACGCCCGATATGCAGGATGTCGCGGAAGCCGCGGGTGGTCAGCATCCCCACCTCGGCGCCGTTGCGTTCGATGGCGATGTTGGTGGCCACCGTGGTGCCGTGGAACAGCACGTTGATGTCGGCCGGCGTCACCCCCGCCATCTCGCAGACCTGCAACACCCCCTTCACCACGCCTTCCGACTGGTCGTGCGGCGTGGAAGGCACCTTGGTCACGACGATCTGCTGTTCCGTCTCGCCCGCCTCGCGGGTCCGTTCCAGCACGATGTCGGTGAAGGTTCCCCCGACATCCACTCCTACCCTTATCATCTTCATCGTCCCTTTCTTTCCGGTTATCGTTGCTCAGGCGCCGCGGATCACCGCCTCTGCCCCGAGTCCGGCCCCGAGAAGCCGGTCGTCATCGCCGCCGCAGGCCGCCAGCAGGAAGCTGGTGGGCAGGCCCTTCGCATCGGTTCCGTTCGGAACGGCGAGGCCCGGCAGGTTCAGGAAGTTGCCGATCGACGTGTTGCGCAGGGTCTTGAGGTTCACCCGGTGGAACCGCGCGTCATCCGCCTCCAGCGGAGCGATCCTCGGCGCGGTATGCGGGGCCGTCGGCATGGCGAGGAAGGCGCCGTCGAGCCGCGCCGCCAGGCTGGCCATGTCCTCGGCGCGGGCGCGCTGCAATGCGATCAGCTCGGCCGCCTTCATCCTGCGCCCGGCCTCGATCCGGGCCAGCACGCGCCGGTCGATCCGCCCGCATTCCGCCCCCTCCACCAGCGAACGATGCTCGAAATAGGCCTCCGCCGCGGTGATGGTGCCAAGCGCGGCGGCCAGTTCCGCGGCGCGGACGAATTCCGGCACCGCCGCGCGAGAGATCAGGGCGCCGGCACGTTCCAGCCGGATCAGGGAGTGCTCGAAATTCGCCGCCACCGCCGCGTCGAGATCGTCCAGCACAACGCTTTCGGGCACGAGGATCCGCAGCCCCGCCACCGGCTGGCGCCGCACCGCCGTCGCCGCCGCGCCGCGCAGCACCATGTCTGCCAGAACGCAATCCTCGACGCTGCGGCCCAGCGGGCCCACCGTGTCGAGCGTGCGCGACAGCGCGAAGACACCGCGCGCATCGATCCGCCCTTCGGAGGACTTGTAGCCCACAACCCCGTTGAACGCCGCCGGGATACGGACCGATCCGCCGGTATCGGTGCCGATGGCCAGGGGCGCGAGGCCCGCCGCAACCGCCACGCCCGACCCGGAGGACGAGCCGCCCGGCGCCCGCGGCTCGGCGGGATCGTGCGGGTTTCGCGGCGTTCCGAAATGCGGGTTCAGGCCGAGTCCGGAATAGGCGAATTCGGTCAGGTTCAGCTTGCCCAGGCTCACCAACCCCGCCGCGGCGGCATTGGCCACGACCGCCGCATCCGCCGTTCGGGGCGCGGCATCGCGGTAGATGTCGGAAGCGGCGGTGGTCCGCTCGCCCGCCATGTCGATCAGATCTTTCCAGGCGACCGGCACCCCGTCGAGCGGGGACAATGCGCGCCCCGCCTTCAGCCTCGCCTCGGCCGCGCGTGCCTCGGCCAGCGCCCGGTCGCGCGTGACCGCCAGGAACACCGGGGAATCCTGCCCGGCGATCCGGTCCAGGAGGCATTCGGCCAGCGCGACCGGGCTCAGTTCGCCCGCCTGCAAGGCGCGCGCGATCACGGCGGCGGACCGTTCCGTGAAACCCGAGGGGTGCCGCATGCCGTCTTTTCCCTGTGCTAATTCTGGTTTTTAGTGACGATGGATGCTTTTTGAGGTTTCCATCTGAGCTGGACGGTATTTCCTGGTGCGATGTTTGCGGTGTC
>JBKHDP010000180.1:0-5079 GCA_046541255.1 Paracoccaceae bacterium
ACCGCCCGGCCGTTGCACCGGCCGCGGTTTTCCGCCATGACGAACCGATGACCGATCCGTTCCGCGCGCTGCTCGTCCATCTCTTCACCGCCACCGGCGCCGTCTTCGCCATGCTGGCCATGCTGGCCGCCGCCGAAGGCGACTGGCCGATGATGTTCCTGTGGCTGGTGGTGGCCTTCGCGGTGGACGGGATCGACGGGCCGCTGGCGCGGAAATACCATGTGCTGACCCATGCGCCGCGCTTCGACGGGGTGCTGCTCGATCTCATCATCGACTATCTCACCTATGTCTTCATCCCTGCCTTCGCGCTGTTCAAGTCGGGCCTCCTGCCGGGCTGGACCGGCTGGATCGCGATCATCCTGATCACCTTCGCCTCGGCGATGTATTTCTGCGACACGCGGATGAAGACCACAGACAACAGCTTCCAGGGTTTCCCGGGCTGCTGGAACATGGTGGTGATCGTGCTCTTCGCGGTCGAGCCGCCGCTCTGGCTCATGCTGCCGCTGATCGCGGCGCTGGCGGTGGCGATGTTCCTGCCGCTGAAATTCGTCCACCCGGTGCGAACGGCGCGCTGGCGGGCGGTGACGCTGCCCATGGCGCTGGGCTGGACCTTCTTCGCCGGCTGGGCCGCCTGGGTGGAGTTCCATCCCGAAAGCTGGGCGCATTGGGGGCTGGTGGGAACATCGCTCTACCTGCTGCTGGCCGGGGCGGTGCAGCAGGCCCTGCCCGCCCGCGACTGACCGCGTCGGCGCATGCGCGACGACGCGCGCCCGGCCATCATGCCTTCAGCCGCGTCCCCGCCCGGAACAGCGACCAGCACAGCAGGCTGACGGCGAGCGTCGAGGCGCCGCACACGGCAAGCCCCAGCCAGGGCGAGCTGTCCGAGACGCCCAGCACCCCGTAGCGCACCCCGTCGATCAGGTAGAAGACCGGGTTCAAATGGGTGATCTCCCACAGCACCGGCGGCAATGCTTCGACCGAGTAGAAAGTGCCCGACAGGAACGACAGTGGCGTGATGATGAAATTCGTGATCGCCGCCATCTGGTCGAATTTCTGCGCGAAGATCCCGGCGATCACGCCAAGCGCGCCCAGGAAGGCCGAGCCCAGCAGCACGAAGACCAGCGCCCAGAGCGGATGCGCCAGCCCGATGCCCAGTACCGCCAGCATCCCCAGCCCGATGCCCAGCGCGACGAACAGACCGCGTCCCACCGCCCCGGCCATGTAGCCCAGCACCAGCTCGCCCGGGCTGAGCGGCGGCATCAGCGTGTCGACGATGTTGCCCTGCACCTTGGAGACCATGATCGAGGAGGAGGAATTGGCAAAGGCGTTCTGGATCACCATCATCATCAGGATGCCCGGCGCGATGAACTCCACGAAGGGCATCCCCATCACCTCGCCCCGGCGCGGGCCGATGGCGATGGTGAAGATCAGCAGGAACAGCCCCGCGGTGACCAGCGGCGCCAGCAGCGTCTGGGTCCAGACCGCGAGGAAGCGCTGCACCTCGCGCAAGGTCAGCGTCCAGAGCCCGAGCCAGTTCATCCGCCCGAAGCGGCGCACCCCCATCGCGCGATCCGTGCCGTCTGTCATCCGCCTCTCCCCTGCCTGTGCGGCTGTTTCGGTGGCCTTGTAACTCGGACGCGAGTGATTAGAATAGGGGGCAACCTGAAATTCCGAGGGGCGGCCCCGTGCGCGCGGCCGCTTCTTCATTCGAGGAACCCCCTGATGTCCTGGACCGAGGAACGCGTCGAGCTGCTCAAGAAGATGTGGAGCGAGGGCCAGTCGGCCTCGCAGATCGCCAAGGAGCTGGGCGGCGTGACACGCAATGCCGTGATCGGCAAGGTCCATCGGCTGGGCCTGTCGAACCGTGCCGGCGCCGCGCCCGCCGCCGCGCCCGCCAAGCCCGAGCCGAAACCCGCCAAGCCTGCAAGGGCAGAGACCCGCGCCAGGCCTGCGGAACCTGCCGCCGACACCCAGGCGGCCGAGGCCGCCCCGGCCCCGGCGAAACCGGAACCCGCAGAACTCGCCCCCGAGCCGGCGCCCGCCCCTGCGCGCAAGGCGATCATTCCCGCCGGCCAGCCCCTGCCGCCGCAGCCCTCGGCCAACGAGATCAGCCCCGAGGCGCTGGCCAAGGTCTCGGAGATCGAGAAGAAAGCCAAGAGGCTCACCCTGATGGAGCTGACCGAGCGCACCTGCAAATGGCCGGTGGGCGATCCGGCGACAGAGGATTTCTGGTTCTGCGGTCTGCCGGTGCAACAGGGCAAACCCTATTGCGAGGCGCATGTCGGCGTCGCCTTCCAGCCCATGAGTTCGCGCCGCGACCGCCGGCGCTGAGGCGGCCGGCCGCCATCGTGCAGACGGCCGGTCTACCAGGACGGCGCGGAAGGCCGCGCCGATCCGAGGCGCGGCGGCACCGCACGGGCCATCTTGTAGGCGGCCCGTGGTGCGTCCTATATGCCGCCCATGCATAACCCGCCCGATCTTCGCCCCGATCTCGCCCGCGCCCGCGTGACCGAGACCCGCCGCCCCGGCCAGCCGACCATCGGCATGGTCTCGCTGGGCTGTCCCAAGGCGCTGGTCGACAGCGAGCGCATCCTCACCCGGCTGCGCGCCGAGGGCTACGGCATCTCGCCCGACTATGCCGGGGCCGACGCGGTGATCGTGAACACCTGCGGCTTTCTTGACAGCGCCAAGGCCGAGAGCCTGGACGCGATCGGCGAGGCGCTGTCCGAGAACGGCCGGGTGATCGTCACCGGCTGCCTGGGCGCCGAGCCCGACTACATCACCGGCGCGCATCCGAAGGTGCTGGCGGTAACGGGCCCGCACCAGTACGAGCAGGTTCTGGACGCGGTGCATGCCGCCGTGCCACCCGCGCCCGACCCGTTCATCGACCTGATGCCGGCCGCGGGAGTGAAGCTGACGCCGCGCCATTTCAGCTATCTCAAGATATCCGAGGGCTGCAATCACAAGTGCCGCTTCTGCATCATCCCGGACATGCGCGGCAGGCTGGTCTCGAGGCCGCAGGCGGCGGTCTTGCGCGAGGCGGAGAAGCTGGTCGAGGCCGGGGTGAAGGAACTTCTGGTCATCAGCCAGGATACCTCGGCCTATGGAACCGATCTTGCCGGTCGCGAGTCGAAATTCCCCATCCTGCCGCTGACGCGGGAACTGGGCAAACTGGGTGCCTGGGTGCGGCTGCACTACGTCTACCCCTACCCGCATGTGCGCGACCTGATCCCCCTGATGGCCGAGGGGCTGGTGCTGCCCTATCTCGACATCCCGTTCCAGCACGCGCATTCCGAGACTCTGAAACGGATGGCCCGGCCCGCCGCGGCGGCGCGCACGCTGGACGAGATCGCGGCCTGGCGCCGCGACTGTCCCGAGATCGCCCTGCGCTCCACCTTCATCGTGGGCTATCCCGGCGAAACCGAGGACGAGTTCCAGACCCTGCTGGACTGGCTCGACGAGGCGCAACTGGACCGGGTGGGCTGCTTCCAGTACGAAAATGTCGAAGGCGCGCGCTCGAACGCGCTGCCCGATCATGTGCCTTCGGAGGTCAAGCAGGACCGCTGGGAACGGTTCATGGAAAAGGCCCAGGCGATTTCCGAGGCAAAGCTGGCCGCAAAGGTCGGCCGCCGTCTGGACGTGATCGTGGACAAGGTGGAAGAGGATGCCGCCACCTGCCGCACCATGGCCGACGCGCCCGAGATCGACGGCTGCCTTTTCATCGACGAGGGACATGAACGACTTGCCCCCGGCGACATCGTCACCGTCGAGGTGGACGAGGCCGGCGAATACGATCTCTGGGGTCGTCTGGCGCAGGGCCCCTCCCTCTGAGGCGCGCGACCGGGCGGATGGCCCGGCGCAGCCGCGCCGGCCCCGATCATGGAAGGATCACGGCAATTTGTTGCGAATTATTCTCATTTGCATTGACAGGTTGCGAGTGAGTTGCATATTCATTCCAGAAAGGCGCGTCATCCCGCGCCGTTGCGAGTGAACAAGGGGACGTCAATGCTGACGAAACGCGGATTCCTGGGCCTGGCCGTCTCGGCGGCGAGTGTTGCTGTGCTCGCGCCGCCGCTGAGGGCCGCACAGCCGCTTTCGGTCGTCGCCACGACCGGCATGATCGCCGATGCCGCACGCGCCATAGCGGGCGAGACGGCCGAGGTGACGGCTCTGATGGGGCCGGGTGTCGATCCGCATTCCTATCGCCAGACCCGCTCGGACATCGTGGCGATGTCCCGCGCCGACCTGGTGCTCTGGAACGGCCATTACCTCGAGGCGCAGATCGAAGGGGTGCTGCGGCAACTGGCCTCCCGAACCAGGGTGGTCGCGGTGGCCGAGGCGGCCCCGCGCGAGGCGCTGATCGCGCATGACGACTATCCCGACAAGGCCGACCCGCATCTGTGGCTGGTGCCAGAGCTTTGGGCCCATGCCATCTCCGCCACGCGCGATGCGCTGATCGACTCCCGCCCGGAAGAGACGGAGGCGTTCCGCGCAGGTGCCGCGGATTGTCTGGACGAGGCAGAGCGGATGGGCCGCTATGCCCGCGAGGTGCTTTCAAGCGTGCCGGAACGCTCGCGCGTGCTGCTGACGGCACATGACGCCTTCAACTATTTCGGCCGCGCCTACGGGTTCGAGGTGGTGGGCATTCAGGGCATTTCCACCGAATCCGAGGCCGGGCTCGCCCGCATCCGCGACCTGGTGGACATGCTGGTATCCCGCGACATCCGCGCGGTCTTCGTGGAAAGCTCGGTCTCCGACCGCAATATCCGCGCGCTGGTCGAGGGCGCGGCGTCGCGCGGCCATTCGGTCGCGGTGGGCGGCGAGCTGTTCTCGGACGCGATGGGCAAACCGGGCACCTACGAGGGCACCTGGCTGGGCATGATCGACCACAACGCCACCGTCATCGCGCGGGCACTGGGCGGCAGCGCCCCCGCACGCGGTCGTGATGGCCGGCTGGCCGCGGGGAGCTGAGCGCCATGTCCCCCCTCGATCTCGTGGCCGAACATGGCCGGGCGCTGCCGGCCGAAGACCTGTCGGGCGCCGCGCTGGCGATCCGGGGCATGACCGTGTCCTACGGTC
>JBKHDP010000181.1:0-5074 GCA_046541255.1 Paracoccaceae bacterium
TGCCGATCTTCGGGCCTTTCTCGCGGATGACGTGGCCGAGGCCGCGAACCACCGCGACGCCTTGGGCCGGATCCTTGCGGATCACGGGGCGCCGGCGCAGGAACATCGCGATCAGGCGATGGCCCGGATCCTTTCGGAGGCACGGGGCTGGGCCGATCAGATCGACACGCCCGCCGTGCGTGACGCGGCGCTGATCGCGTCGGCGCAGCGGATCCAGCATTACGAGATCGCGGTCTATGGCACCCTTGCGGCCTGGGCGAAACTGCTGGGCCTCGACAAGGATCTGGGCGTGCTGCTCACGATGCTCGGAGAGGAGCGCAAGGCCGACGCGACGCTGACCGAAATGGCGATGAGCGGTGTGAACCAGCGCGCCGCGGCATGATCCGCGCCCGGCGGCGCGCGGCGGGCAGCTTTCGGGGCCCGTCGCGGAACGGAATCGCGCGGCCGCCGTTCTGTCTGGGAGGATGATTGGAGGGACCATGCGCAATCTGCGCAAACGCATCCTGACGCAACGTATCCACAAGATCGCCCGCAAGGCGCTTCCCGGCCTGTCGCCAACCGAGGCGGCGGCGATCGAGGCGGGCGATACCTGGTGGGAGGCGGAGCTGTTCACCGGCACTCCCGACTGGCGGAAATTGCAGGAGACCCCCGCGCCCGAGCTTCGCCCGCAGGAGCGGGAGTTCCTGGAAGGGCCCTGCCGCGACCTCTGCGCCATGCTGGACGATTGGGAAATCAACCGAACCGATGCCGGTCTGCCCGCCGAGGTCTGGGATTTCCTGCGCGAGCACCGGTTTTTCGGCATGATCATCCCGGAAGATTTCGGCGGGCTGGGATTTTCCGCCTATGCCCATTCCGAGGTCATCCGCCTGCTGTCGTTGCGCTCGATCGTCGCGGCGGTCAGCGTGATGGTGCCGAATTCGCTGGGGCCGGGCGAGTTGCTGCTGCAATTCGGCACCGAGGCGCAGCGCGCGCATTGGCTGCCAAGGCTGGCCGATGGCCGTGAATTGCCTGCCTTCGGTCTGACAAGCGAGACCGCGGGTTCGGATGCCGCCGCGATGACCGACCGGGGCGTGATCTGCAAGGGCCGCTGGAACGGCGAAGAGGTCACCGGAATCCGGCTGAATTTCGCGAAGCGCTATATCAGCCTAGCGCCGGTCTGCACCGTTCTGGGGCTGGCGTTCCGCCTGCAGGATCCCGACGGGCTGCTGGGCGATGAGCCGGATCTGGGGATCACCTGTGCGCTGGTGCCGGCCGATCTGCCGGGCGTGTCGCGTGGCCGGCGCCACATCCCGTCCGACACGATGTTCCAGAACGGGCCGATCTCGGGCGAGGATGTCTTCATCCCGCTCGACAACATCATCGGCGGGGCGGAGAATGCCGGCCGCGGCTGGGAGATGCTGATGGCCGCGCTGGCCGCCGGGCGGGGCATCTCGCTGCCCTCGCTCTCGGCCGCCGCCACCGCGCTGTCGGCCCAGGCGACCGGCGCCTATGCGCGGGTGCGCACGCAATTCGGCCTGCCCATCGGCAAGTTCGGCGGCGTGCAGGAGCCGATGGCCCGCCAGGCCGCGGCCGCCTACAGGCTGGATGCGGCGCGGCGGCTGACCTGCGCCGGTCTGGATGCCGGGCACAAGCCCGCGGTGATCTCGGCGATCATGAAGGTGACGGCCACCGACACGATGCGCGCGGCGCTGAACGATGCGATGGACGTGCATGCCGGCAAGGCGGTGATCGACGGGCCGCGCAATTACCTGTCGCCGATCTACCGGGCCGTGCCGATCGGGATCACCGTCGAGGGGGCCAATATCGTGACCCGTTCGCTCATCGTGTTCGGGCAGGGCGCGATCCGGGCGCATCCGCATCTTCTGGACGAGATCCGCGCGCTGGACGACCCCGACGAGGCGGCCTCTCTCGATGCGTTCGACCGGCATTTCTGGGCCCATGCCGGACATCTGCTGCGCAACCTGGGCCGGGCGACGCTGCGCGCCTGGAGCGGCGGGCGTATCGCGCCGGCGCCGCAGGCGGGCCGGGCGACGCCGCTGCATCGCCAGGTCGCACGCTGGGCTGCGGCCTTCGCGCTGGTGGTCGAGACAGCCTTCATCTCGCTGGGCGGCGAGTTGAAGCGGCGCGAGATGATCTCGGCGCGGCTCGGCGACGTGCTGTCCGAGCTCTACTTCCTCTCCGCTGTCCTGAAGCGTTGGGAGGACGAGGGCCGGCAGGAGGCCGATTTCGCGCTGGTCGAGTACAACGCGCAGCGCGCCTTCGAACGGATCGGCCACAGCCTCGACGCGGTTCTGGCGAACCTGCCGGGCCGGGCGCTTCCCGGAATCGTGCGTGTGCTCTGCCGTCCCGGGGCTGGCGGGCGCGGGCCGGATGACCGCCTGACCGCCGCCTGCGCCGATCTGATCTATGCCCCGACGGAGGACCGGGACCGGATCGTGGGCGGCCGGGTCGAGGGCTGCGCCCGCGACGGCATCGATGAGCTGGACCGTGCTCACCGTCTGGTGGACGAGACCGAACCGCTGCGCCGCAAGCTGCGCGAGGCGGACCGCAGCGCCGAGCAGGCCCTGGCGGAGGGGATGCTCTCCGAAGCCGAGTGCGACCGCCTGGCCGAGGCGGAGCGTGCGGTGCGCGAGGTCGTCCGGGTGGACGATTTCTCGACCGAGGAACTGGGCCGCTACTACCGCCGCGCCGGCACTGCCGGTCCGAACAGAAAGGAGACAGCGACATGAGCCGCCCGGTCTATCTCGTCGATGGCGCGCGCACGCCGTTTCTCAAGGCGCGGGGCCGTCCGGGGCCCTTCACCCCGGTCGATCTTGCGGTGCAGGCGGGCCGGCCACTGCTGGCCCGGCAACCCTTTGACGCCGAGGCAATCGGCCTGGTGATCCTGGGCTGCGTCAACGTCATCGCCGACGAGATGAACCCGGCCCGCGTGGCGGCGCTGCGGCTGGGCCTTGGCGCCGATCAGGTGGCCTTTACCGTGCAGATCAATTGCGGGTCGGGGATGCAATCCATCGACACCGCGTTTCGCTACATACAGTCGGGCCGTGAGGACATCGTGCTGGCCGGCGGGACCGAGGCGCTGAGCCACTCGCCGCTCGTTCTGCGCGAGAAGGCGGTCGCCTGGTATGGCGAGATGGCCGCTGCCGAGGGCATCGCCGAACGAGCCGGGTTGCTGGCCCGGCTGCGGCCGGATTTCCTGAAGCCGGTCATCGGTCTGGAACGCGGTCTGACCGATCCGATCAGCGAACTCAACATGGGCCAGACCGCCGAGGTGCTGGCCCATCGCTTCGACATCAGCCGCGGTGCGGCTGACAGCTATGCACTGCGCAGCCATCAGCGGCTGGCCCGCGCGCGGGATGAGGGCTGGCTGGAGATCGAGCCCGCCTTCGCCCGCGACGGCGCCGTGCATGAACAGGATGACGGGCTGCGCCCGGACAGCGATCTCAAGACCCTGGCCGGGCTGCCGCCGGCCTTCGAGAAGCCGCATGGCAAGGTCACGCCGGGCAACGCCTCGCAGATCACCGACGGGGCGAGCTGGGTTCTGCTGGCCTCGGAGGAGGCGGTAGAGCGTCACGGCCTGAGCCCGCTGGCGCGGATCGTCGACAGCGAATGGTCGGCGCTGGAACCCGAGCTGATGGGGCTTGGCCCGGTGCTCTGCGCCACGCGGATGCTGCACCGGCACGAGTTGGCGCGCGACGATATCGGCCTGTGGGAGATCAACGAGGCTTTCGCCGCGCAGGTTCTGGCCTGCCTTGCCGCCTGGCAGGACAGCGGCTTCTGCTCCGAAGTCCTGGGGCTGGAAGGCGCCTTCGGACGGATCGACGAGGAGGCGCTGAACGTCGATGGCGGCGCCATCGCCCTGGGCCACCCTGTCGGCACCAGCGGCAACCGGATCGTCCTGCATCTGGCCAAGGCGATGCGCCGGCGCGAGGCGCAGCGCGGTGTGGCCACCGAATGCATCGGCGGCGGCCAGGGCGGTGCCATGCTCCTGGAGGCAGCCTGATGACACATGCCGGAGAGTTTCTGCAGGCCGAGCGTCTGGAACTCGGCCCCACGACCGACGCCGCGCCCGAGGGCAACTGGCGGTTCGCCCGCGACGGCGAGCGCGTCGCCTGGCTGGTGCTGGACCGCCCCGGGTCGGCGGCCAACACGGTCTCTGCCGCCGTGCTGCGCGAGCTGGACGCCCATCTTGACGCGCTGGAGGCGGATCTGCCGGCCGCGCTGGTGATCCGGTCGGCCAAGCCCGGCGGTTTTGCCATGGGCGCGGATCTGGATGATCTGGCCTCCCTGCCGGCGGACGAGGTGGAAACCCTGCTGCGTCGCGGCCACGGCGTGCTGGACCGGCTGGCGGCGCTGGACTGTCCGACCGTCGCGGTGATCCATGGCGCGGCACTCGGGGCAGGGCTGGAACTGGCGCTGGCCTGCGATGCGCGCCTCGCCGTGGATGGCGCCTCGGCAGGCTTTCCCGAGGTCCGGCTGGGCCTGCATCCGGGGCTGGGCGGCACGGTCCGGCTGCCGGCGCTGATCGCCCCGGACGAGGCAATGACGCTGATGCTGACCGGCAAGACGGCGCATACGCGAAAGGCACGCAGGCTGGGCCTGTTCGACGAGATCACGCAGGAACGCCATGTGCGCGCCGCGATCACCAAGGCGATGCTGCAGCAATCCGATCAGTCTCGCGGGCTGCGGGGGATGGCGCTGGAAACCGGGGCCGGCCGCGCGCTGGCGGCCCGGCGGATGCGCGCGCGCACGCAAGACGAGGCGCGCCCGGATCACTACCCCGCACCGCATCGGCTGATCGACCTGTGGGAAAGCCATGGCGGCGATCCCGACGCGATGCAGGAAGCCGAGATCGCCTCCTTCGCCAAGCTGTTGGAGACGGACAGCGCGCGCAACCTGATGCGCGTGTTCTTCCTGCGCCAGCACCTCAAACGCGCCGGTGCGGGCGAAAGCGGCATCGAGCGGGTCCATGTGGTGGGCGCGGGCGAGATGGGCGCCGGTATCGCTGCCTGGGTCGCGTTGAAAGGCGCGCGGGTGACGCTGGGCGATCTGTCGAACGACGCGTTGGGGGCGG
>JBKHDP010000182.1:0-5045 GCA_046541255.1 Paracoccaceae bacterium
TCCGGCGCAGCGCCAGCCAGTAGACGCCCGCCACCACGAGCGCCCCGGGCAGGACGATCCCTGCCTCCAGCCCCGTGGCGAGGCCGGCGGCCGCGCCCAGGGCGGTCCCGGTCGCCAGCGCGGGCCAGCTCATCCCGCCTGCGCGCCCCCCACGGTCAACCCACCGATCAGCACGGTGGGCTGGCCCACGCCCACGGGCACCCATTGACCGTCCTTGCCGCAGGTGCCCATGCCCGGATCGAGGGCCATGTCGTTGCCGATGGCCCGCACGTTCTTCAGCGCGGTGGCTCCGTCACCGATCAGCGTGGCGCCCTTGACCGGCGCGCCGATCTTGCCGTCCTTCACCCGGTAGGCCTCGGTGCAGGAGAAGACGAACTTGCCGTTGGTGATGTCCACCTGCCCGCCGCCGAAGCCCACGGCGTAGATCCCGTCCTTCAGCTCGGCCAGGATCGCTTCGGGTTCGGCATCGCCGCCTTCCATGATCGTGTTGGTCATGCGCGGCATGGGCGCGTGGGCATGGCTTTGCCGGCGGCCGTTTCCGGTGGGGGCCACGCCCATGAGCCGGGCGTTCTGCCGGTCCTGCAGGTAGCCTACCAGGATGCCATCCTCGATCAGCACGTTGCGCGCGCTGGGCGTGCCCTCGTCATCGACGGTGATCGAGCCGCGCCGGTCGGGAAGCGTGCCGTCATCCACCACGGTGACGCCGCGCGCGGCGACCTGCTGGCCCATCAGCCCGGAAAAGGCCGAGCTGCCCTTGCGGTTGAAATCGCCCTCCAGCCCGTGGCCTACCGCCTCGTGCAGCAGGATGCCGGGCCATCCGGGGCCCAGAACGATATCCATCACGCCGGCCGGTGCCGGTTCGGCGCGCAGATTGACGCAAGCGATCCGCAATGCCTCGTCGACCTTGGCCTTCCAGTCGGCCGGGTCCAGCAGCCCGTCGAGCCCGAGTCGCCCGCCGCCTCCGGCGGTTCCCGATTCGCGGCGCCCGTCCTGTTCCACGATCACGGAGACATTCACCCGCGTCATCGGCTGGATGTCCGAAACCCGCAGGCCATCCGGGCGCAGGATCTCGATCTCGCGCAGGCCGGCGGCGATGGTGGCGGTGACCTGAACCACCCGGGGATCCGCGTCGCGCGCATAGGCGTCGATCTCGCGCAGGGTTTCCACCTTCACGGGGAAGGAGGCGTCTGCGATCGGATCGCGATCGGTATAAAGGCGGCGATTGGTGGGTGCGGGCCCATCCGCCAGCGTGCCGCCACCGGCGCCGACCGCCAGCCGGGCGGTTTCCACCGCGCGTGCCAGTGCAGGCTCGGAGATCTCGGTGGAATGGGCGTAGCCGGTCACCTCGCCGCGCACGGCGCGCAGGCCGAACCCCTCGGAGGCGTCGTAGGACGCGTTGCGCAGACGCCCGTCATCGAACACCAGCGATTCCGAGCGCGACCGCTCCAGGAACAGTTCGCCATCGTCGGCGCCGGCCACCGCCTCGCGCAGCCGGGTCAGTGCAGCCTGTTCGTCGAGGCGGTCCTGGAAGGGTCGAAACGGCTGATCTGTCATGGACGGTGACTCCGGGATTTGACATGGATCAAAAAAGCGGCTGTTTACCGCAGGCGAGATAGTTTATCTGAACTCCAGAATATGGTTTTTTGAACACCACAAAACAACGGGTGCCCTACAACCCGACAGACCGCGCCACAAGGCGCCACGAACCGACCAGGGTAAGACATGCGACTGCTCAAGACACTTCCGGCCCTGATGGCCGCAATGACCGCCCTTCCCGCCCTCGCGCAGGACGCGACGGAAGGGTTGCCCATCATCGGCGCGCCTATTCAGGGCGGAACGGGGTTCCAGCCCGCCGCGACCGAGCTGGCCCGCGATCTCCAGTGGCTTGACGGGATGCTGCTGGTCATCATCGCCGCGATCACCATCTTCGTGACCGGGCTTCTGGCCTTCGTGATCGTGCGCTACAATCGGCGGGCGAACCCGACCCCGGCGCGCTTCACCCACAACTCTCCGCTCGAAGTGGCCTGGACGGTCGTGCCGATCGTCATCCTGGTGTTCATCGGGGCGTTCTCGCTTCCGGTTCTGTTCAAGCAGCAGGTGATCCCCGAGGGCGACATCACCATCAAGGCGACGGGCTACCAGTGGTTCTGGGGCTACGAATATGTGGACGAGGACTTTGGCTTCGACAGCTTCATGCTGGCGCGCGAGGATCTCGAGGAATACGGCTACAGCCAGGACGAATACCTGCTGGCCACGGATACCGCCGTGGTGGTGCCCACGGGCGCGACGGTGGTGATGCAGGTGACCGCCGCCGACGTGATCCATTCCTGGACGATCCCGGCCTTCGGCGTGAAGCAGGACGCGGTGCCCGGCCGGCTGGCCGAATTGTGGTTCACCGCCGAGAAGGAAGGCATCTATTTCGGCCAGTGCTCGGAGCTTTGCGGCAAGGACCACGCCTACATGCCGATCACCGTGAAGGTGGTCAGCCCGGAGGCCTATGATCGCTGGCTGGAAGGCGCCCGGGAGGAATTCGCCGGCACGCCGCGCAGCTTCGACGTGGCGGCGGCCGAGTAAGCTGACTTCATGAGGCCCGGGCGGGACGAGGCCGCCCCGGTCAGGCCTGAAACACGCCCCGGCGCGACGGAAGACGGACCCAGATGAGCGACACCAGTTTCGACAGCAGCGTCACGGCGCAGGATGCGGGTTTCCGCGATTATTTCGACCTGCTCAAGCCGCGGGTCATGACGCTGGTGGTGTTCACCGCGCTGGTGGGGCTGCTGGCCGCGCCCATGCCGGTGCATCCGATGATCGCCTTCGCCGCGATCCTGTTCATCGCCGTGGGCGGCGGCGCCTCCGGTGCGCTCAACATGTGGTGGGATGCCGATATCGATGCCGTGATGCGCCGCACCCGTCGGCGGCCGATCCCGTCCGGCAGGGTGACGGGCGAAGAGGCGCTGGGCCTCGGCCTTGCGCTGTCGGGCTTCTCGATCGTGATGCTGGGGCTGGCGGCGAACTGGGTCGCGGCGGGTCTGCTGGCCTTCACGATCTTCTTCTATGTCGTGATCTATACCATGTGGCTGAAGCGCTGGACGCCTCAGAACATCGTGATCGGTGGCGCCGCCGGCGCCTTCCCTCCGATGATCGGCTGGGCCGTGGCCACCGGCGGCGTGAGCGTGGAATCGGTGCTCATGTTCGCGCTGATCTTCATCTGGACGCCGCCGCATTTCTGGGCTCTGGCCCTGTTCATGCGATCGGATTACGACGATGCGGGCGTCCCCATGCTGACCGTGACCCATGGCCGCCCCGCCACCCGCGCGCATATCCTCGCCTATACGGTGCTGCTGGCGGGGCTGGCGATCTGGGCGGGGTTCACCTCGATCGGCGGGCCGCTCTACCTTGCGGTGGCGCTGGTGCTGAACGCCATGTTCCTGCGCGGCGCCTGGGCGATCTGGCGGCGCGACGAGACCATGGCCGAAGCCGATGATTACCGGGTGGAGAAGAAATTCTTCAAGCTGTCGCTGCTGTATCTCTTCGCCCATTTCGGCGCAATCCTCGCCGAGGTCGCGCTGCATCGCCTGAACCTGGGGGTCTGGACATGAGCATCACCCGAACCCACGATCTGCATCGCCGCAGGCTGGGCCGCAATGTGGGCCTCGCGCTGTCGCTGGTCGTCTTCATCGCGGTCATCTTCGGACTGACGGTGGTGAAGGTGTCGCGCGGTGAATACACGCCGCCCAAGCTGGAGGCCGGCAACTGATGGCGATGGCTGCCAATACGAAGACCGTGCTGCAGACGGTGGGCGTGCTGGCCTTCATGGGCGGCATGGCCTGGGCCTCGGTGCCGCTCTACGACTGGTTCTGCCGGGTCACCGGCTACGGTGGCGCCACCAACGTGTCCGAAGCCGGATCTGACGTGGTGCTCGATCGCACGATCAAGGTGCGATTCGATGCCTCGCTGGAGCGTGACATGCCGTGGGAGTTCCGCCCGCTGCAGCGCGAGATGGAGATCCGCATCGGCGAGACCGGGCTGGCCTTCTACGAGGCCTACAACCCGACCGACCGGCCGGTTGCAGGGTCTGCGAGCTACAACGTCGCGCCGTTCGACGCGGGAAATTTCTTCGCCAAGATCGACTGCTTCTGTTTCGAGCAGCAGGTGCTTCAACCCGGAGAACGGGTGGAGATGCCCGTTACCTTCTACGTGGACCCGGAGATCGTGGATGACCGCGACGCGAAGTTCACGCGCAAGATCACCCTGTCCTACACCTTTCACGAGATCGACCTGCCGGAGGAGGCGCAGCAGGCCGCGCTCGATCGGGACGGGGACGCCAAGACAGTAAACTGAGCGCTCCAACGAGGGAAACGCCATGGCGCACGCCAAGACTCACGACTACCACATTCTCAACCCCTCAATCTGGCCACTGCTTGGCGCGGTGTCGGCCTTCACCATGCTGTTCGGCGCGGTGCTCTGGATGCACGACAACGGCCCCTGGCTGGCACTGATCGGCCTGGTCGGCGTGCTCTACACCATGTTCGGCTGGTGGGCCGATGTCGTGGCGGAAAGCCGGGCGGGCGATCACACCCCGGTGGTGCGGATCGGGCTGCGTTATGGCTTCATCCTGTTCATCATGTCCGAGGTGATGTTCTTCGTCGCCTGGTTCTGGAGCTTCTTCAAGCACGCGCTCTATCCGATGGATCCCGGCGGCATGAGCCCGGCGGTCCAGGGCACCTGGCCGCCCGCCGGCATCGAGACCTTCGATCCCTGGCACCTGCCGCTGATCAACACGCTGATCCTTCTGTGCTCGGGCGCGGCGGCCACCTGGGCGCATCATGCCCTGGTGCACGAGAACAACCGCGAGGACGTCAAATGGGGCCTGATCATCGCCATCGCGCTGGGCGTGATCTTCACCGGCTTCCAGGCTTATGAATACAGCCACGCGGCGTTCGGGTTCTCCGGCAACATCTATGGCGCCAACTTCTTCATGGCGACAGGGTTTCACGGCGCGCATGTGATCATCGGGACGATCTTCCTGTTCGTCTGCCTGATCC
>JBKHDP010000183.1:0-5017 GCA_046541255.1 Paracoccaceae bacterium
CGCCATCCTCTGGGGCGGTCTGCGCGGGGCGGTGACGCTGGCGCTGGCGCTCGCCGTGACCGAAAGCGTCCGGGTGCCGGTGGAGACCAAGCGGCTTGTCGGCATCCTGGCCACCGGCTTCACCCTGTTCACGCTGATCGTGCAGGGCACCACGCTGCGGCTGGTGATCGGGTGGCTGGGGCTCGACCGGCTGTCGCCGATCGACGAGGCGCTGTCGCGGCAGGTGGTCGCCGTCGCGCTGCAGACGGTGCGCGAGGATGTGGCCCGTACAACCGAGAATTACGAGCTGACCCATGACATCGTGCGCTCGGAGGCCAAGCGTTTCGGCGAGCGGCTGGAAACCGCGGTGAAGGCCGCCGAGGACAGCGCCGACATCCTCGACCGCGACCGCATCACGCTGGGCCTGATCGCGCTGGCCGGGCACGAGCGCGACACCATCCTGATGCGCGTGCGCGAGCGCACGATCTCGGCCCGGATGGCCGAACAGGTGCTCTCGGAGGCCGAGCGGCTGATCGAGGGGGCGCGCACCGGCGGGCGCAGCGGCTATCAGCGCGCCGCGCGCCGCAGTGTCGCCTATGGCCGGCCGTTCCGTGCAGCCCTGCTGCTGCACAACCGCCTGAGGCTGTCGCTGCCGCTGGCCCGAATGACGGCGGACCGGTTCGAGCTTCTGCTGTCGCAACGGCTGATCCTGCGCGATCTCGGTGCCTTCATCGACGGCCGGATCCGCCGGATCCACGGGCGCAGGGTGGCCGACCTGCTGCACGAGCTGCTGTCGCGGCGGATCGAGATGGTGGAAACCGCGCTGGAGGGGCTGCGCCTGCAATATCCCGGGCATGCCGAGGAACTGGAACGCCGCTTCATCCGGCGCACCGCGTTGCGGCTGGAGGAACGCGAATATGCCGCCATGCGCGAGGACGGGCTGATCGGCGCCGAGGTCCATACCGCGCTGATGCAGGATCTGGGCGCAAGGCGGGCCGCGGCCGAGGAGCGCCCCCGCCTCGACATCGCCTTGCAGCGGGCGGATCTGGTGCGGCAGTTCCCGCTGTTCGCGGATCTCGACGCGGCCGCGCTGAAGCGGCTGGGGCGCGCGCTCCAGACCCGTTACGTCAACGCGGGCGAGATCGTCATACGCAAGGACAGCCCGGCGAGACGCGTGTTCTTCATCGCCTCCGGCGCGGTGGAGCTGGAGACCGCGGGCCAGACATGGCGGCTGGGGCGGGGCGAGATGTTCGGGCAGATGGCGATCCTGATGCGCAAGGCGCGCCGCGCCGAGGTGCGCGCCATCGCGCCCTCGACGCTGCTGGTGCTGGACGAGGCGCGTTTCCGCCGCCTGCTGGACCGCAGCACGGCGCTGCAGGCAGCCGTGCGTGCCAGCGCCGAGAAGCGCGGGATCGAGCCCGACACCCTGATGTCGGACGATCCCCGCGCCGCCTGACCGGCGGTGGCGGGCTCGGGACCCGAAGGGGCGCCGGGCCGCTCAGCTCGCCAGCTTGCGCTGCACCGCAAAGGGGCTCAGGCCGAGCCAGGACTGCATCCTGTCAGCCAGTTCGACAGGCCCGGTCAGCGTCAGCCGGCCCTCGCGGCGGGCGCGGCTGACCGATGTCAGGCCCAGCCAGATCTCCGTCATCGTGCGCAGATCCGCATGCACGAAGAGATCCACCTCGAAGCCCGGATCGACATGGCACAGATCGACGCTCCGGTCGGGTTCGACGATCAGCCACCAATTGCGCTCTCCGCGCGGCAGGTCCGGGTAGATGAAGGCGATCACCACGCGCCGGGCCGGGATCGGCTCGGTCCGCAGGTTGCGACGCATGTCCCACATCAGCAATTCGGGATCGAGATTGGCGAGCGTGGGTTCGGTCTCCACCCATTTCTGGCCCCACATGCCCAGCGCCTCGATCACCGGCTGCAGATCGCGGCCCGACTGCGTCAGCCGGTAGGCATCGATCCCCGGCGCGCCGGGCGCGGGCTCGCGGCGCAGGATGCCCGCCCGCTCCAGCTCGCGCAGACGTCGCGACAGCAGCGCCGGCGACATCCGGGGCACGCCGCGGCGCAGCTCGTTGAAGCGGGTGGACCCGGCGACAAGCTCGCGCAGCAGGACGACCGTCCAGCGCGTGCACAGGATTTCCGCCGCCATGGCGACGGGACAAAACTGTCGGTAGCTCGCGTTCGTCATGTTGGCCTCCCGGTTTGCTGGTCCGCGAAACCTAACAGTCCTGGCCCGACCCGGGCCAGTTCACAAACTGTATCGGTCCAGATTCACTCTGTGAACTGGCCGCGACCTCCTCCGGGATGGCAGACTCGCCCCTGTCGAAACCACAGCAGCCGGAGGAGGACAGCATGCCGCTTGTGGACATTCAACTCATCGAAGGCGTCTTCGACGCCGATCAGAAACGCCGGATGATCGAGGACGTGACCGAAACGATGGTCGCCATCGAGGGCGAGGCGATGCGCAGCCTGACCTGGGTACGGATCCAGGAATTCGCCGGAGGGCAGTGGGCGCTCGGCGGCAAGCCGATGACCGCGGCCGATGTCCGGGCCGCCACGGAACCCGCCTGACACGCGCGCCCTGCGCGACCAGTTTCAGGCACCCCGACACGCAAGGAAAGGAGCCTGTCATGCATGCCTCACTGGCACGGGAGCTGAGCCATGTCTCGCTCTACGAAAGGCTGGGCGCCGCGGCCGGCATCCGCCGCATCGTCGACGGGATGGTCGACGCCCATCTTGAGAACCCGGTCATCCGGGCGCGTTTTCTGCCCTATCTGGACACCCCGGAACGGGTAGAGGAGATCAAGCAGCAGATCTGCGACTATTTCGAGGCCGAGGCGGACGGCCCCGGACATTACCGGGGCCGCAGCATGGCCGAGACCCATCGCGGGATGAATATCGACGAGGCGGAATACATCGCCGCCATGGATGACATCCTGGGCACGATGCGCCGGCTCGGCCATGACGCGGCCACGCGGAACGAGGTGCTGGCCGCGCTCTACGCGGTGAAGGACGAGATCATCCGCACCTGACCGCGGCCTGGAAGGCAGAGGCGCGTTCTGAAGGCCCCGAACCGCCCCGTTGGGATCAGGCCTGACCGGGATCCTGCCGACGGCCTGCCTGCCTCCCCCCGCGGCCGCCGCCCCGAGCGGGGCGGATGGGGCGGGCCCGGTGGCCGGTGACCCAAAGGCAAGGACCGGAGGCCTGCGGTCTTGACGAGGCCACGCGCCCGCCGCATACTCGTTACAAATCCGGGACAATTCCCGACACGGCATTCGCGCCCCGCTCCCCTGTCGCCTTCGCGATGGGGAGTGGGGCGTTTCTTTTTTCAGGGGCAGGCATGCGCCAGGACATCGAGATCGGACTGCTCTACTCGCGCAGCGGCGACTATGTCGGGATGTCCGAATCCTGCCGGGCCGGTGCGCTGGCCGCGATCTCCGAGATCAATGCCGACCCGAACGCCGTCATCACGCTGAAACCGATCGAGCGCGACCCGGGCGGCGATGTCGACCTGTATCAGCCCTTGTGCTCGGAACTGCTGCGGAAAACGGGGGCGCGGCACATCTTCGGCTGCATCACCTCATGGAGCCGCAAGGAAGTGATTCCGGCGCTCGAAAAGGACGACGGCGTTCTGTGGTATGCCTGCCCATACGAGGGCTTCGAGGCCTCCGATCGCGTCGTCTATACCCATGCCTGCCCGAACCAGCATCTGCTGCCGCTGCTGTCCTGGGCCTTCCCGCGTTTCGGGCGCCGCGTGTATCTGACCGGGTCCAACTACATCTGGGGCTGGGAAATGAACCGGGTCGCCCGCGAGGTCGTGGCCGGCGCCGGCGGTCAGACCGTGGGCGAACGCTACCTGCCCCTGGGCGAAACCGACATCGATCGCCTGATCGCCGAGATCCGCGAAAGCAGACCCTCCTTCATCGTCAACAATCTGATCGGCGCCTCGTCGCATGCCTTCCTGCGGGCGCTGGCCTCGCTGGGGCGCGAGGATGCCGCGTTCGCGCCCGAGCGTTGCCCCGTGCTGTCCTGCAACCTGACCGAAGCCGAACTCGGATCGCTGGGCGACGCGGCCGAGGGGCTTGTCGCGGCGGGCCCGTATTTTCGCGGCGCGTCGAGCTGGCTGGACGGCGCCTCGCCCTGCCCCGCGAATTCCTTCGCCGCGTCCGCTCATCTCGCGGTGCGCGCGCTGGTGGCGCTGCTCTCGGCGCGTCCGCAAGAGCCGGAGCCGGCGCTGCCGCAGCTGTTGCGAGACCCGGCCGCAAAGCCCTTCGCGATCGACCCGGAAACCCATCACATGTCGCTTCCGGTGCTGATCGCACAGGTCCGCAACGGCGCCTTTGAAGTGGTCGAAACCTTCGGTCTCACCCCGGCCGATCCCTATCTTGCGCGACGCGAACGCTGGCCCAACGCCGCGCGCCCGCCGCTTTCGGTGGTCCGATGAAGCGACGGTTCCAGACCCCCACGCTCGGCGGCGCGCGGGCGCTCATCCTGCATCGGCCGCATGCCACGGTGCTGGCCCTTTCCCGCCAGCTCGCCGCGATCGGGCTGGCTGTGGAAGACCGCTGGCCGGACGCGGGGCCCGAGGCGCTCGGGTGCGATTTCCTGTTCTTCGATGCCGATCTTTGCCACGACGCGCAATTCCCCTGGGCACCGGGCCAGGCCCCGGTGCCGATGATCGCGCTGATCGGGTCCGAGGCGCCGGGGCGGATCGAATGGGCGCTGTCGCAGCGGGTGGATGCGTCGCTTCTCAAGCCGGTGGGCGCCGGCGGTGCCTATTCGGCGTTGCTGATCGCGTGGCAGGCCTTCGAGGCGCGGCGCACACTGGCCGCCGAGATCGCGAGTCTCAGCGCGCGGCTGGCCGACCGGCAGACCGTTGTTCTCGCGGTGACGCGGCTGGCCGCGGCGGGCCGCACCGAAGCCGAGGCCTATGCCCATCTGCGCGCGCTCGCGATGCGTGGACAGGAGACGATCGAACAGGCCGCGCATCGCATTCTCGCGACCGCGGAGCAGACCGGAGGACCACATG
>JBKHDP010000184.1:0-5006 GCA_046541255.1 Paracoccaceae bacterium
CGCCCCGGTGGACCTGGCGCTGCGGCTGGAGGCGCTGCGCGATCCCGCCGGCTTTGCCGCGCGCCGGCCCTGGGCGCCCGCCCGCGCCGTGGTCGAGCGCATCCGTACCGAGGCGCGGCGGCTGGGCGGGCGGGCAAAGAGCGCCCGGGAGGGCGCGATGGGCCCCGCCGCAATGGCCGCGCTGGCCTACCCGGACCGGATCGGGCTGCGCCGCAAGGGCGAGGCGCCGCGCTATGTGCTGTCGGGCGGCAAGGGTGCGGTGATGCCCGAAGGCGATCCGCTGGCGGGGCAGCGGCTGATCGTGGCCACCGATCTCGATGGCGACCCGCGCGAAGCGACGATCCGGCAGGCCATCCCGATCGCCGAATCCGAACTGCGCGCACTGTTCGCCGACCGGATCGGCTGGGAGAATGTCTGCGCATGGTCGCGCCGCGAACGGCGCGTGATCGCGCGCCAGCAGGAGCGGCTGGGCGCCATCGCGCTCGATGACCGGATCTGGCGCGACGTGCCCGCCGAGGCCTTGGCCCGCGCCATGCTGGACGGCGTGCGCGACCTGGGCCTGCCCTGGACGGATGCCGCGCGGCGCTTCGTGGCGCGGGTGGCGCTGGGACGTGCCGGTGGGCTCGACCTGCCGGATCTGGCCGAGCCCGCGCTGATGACCCGTCTGGAGGAGTGGTTGCTGCCCCATCTGGGCGGGGTCCGCAGCGCCGAGGAGTGGAAACGCTTCGACCTTCTGCCGGCGCTGCGCGCGATGCTGGACTGGAGCGCGATGCAGGCGCTGGACGCGGCGGTGCCCGCGCGGTTCACCACCCCGCTGGGGCGCGAGATCCCGATCGACTATTCCGGCGAGGCGCCCGAGATTTCCTTGCGATTGCAGGAACTTTTCGGCCAGACGACGCATCCGCAAGTGGCCGGCCAGCCGCTGCGGGTGACGCTGCTGTCACCCGCCGGAAGGCCGGTGCAGACCACCATGGACCTGCCCGGCTTCTGGGCCGGGTCCTATGCCGATGTGCGCAAGGACATGCGGGCGCGCTATCCCAGGCATCCCTGGCCCGAAGATCCCACGCAGGCCGACCCGACCTTGCGCGCAAAACACCGGAAAAGTTGAGAAAAATCTTTCGGTTTTGCTTTACAGCCGGGTAACGCAACGTATATACATTTCGATCAAACACGATCCGCGCATATCGAGCAACGCATTCATGACCGACGCTTTCAAGCGGGCATGGACCGATCTGGTCCTGCCCATCCTGCAACGACCGCGCCACGTCCAGGTGGCGGCGCTGTGCCATCGCAAGGCCAAGGGCGGCGGGCGCGAGGTCTTGCTCGTCACCAGCCGGGACACCGGGCGCTGGGTGCTGCCCAAGGGCTGGCCGATCGACGGTATGAACGCCTCGGAAAGCGCGCTGCAGGAAGCCTGGGAAGAAGCCGGGGTATCGCGCGGCGATGTCTCGGTGGAACCGCTTGGCAGCTATGCCTACGAGAAGTACCTGAAGGACGGCCTGCCCCTGCCGATCACGACGCTGGTCTTCGCCGTGAAGGTGCGCGACATGTCGGACGACTTTCCCGAAGCCGCCGAGCGCCGGCGCAAGTGGGTTACCCCGGCCAAGGCGGCCACGATGGTGCGCGAACCCGACCTGCAGCAGCTGATCGCCGGGTTCTGAGGGGGCCCGACCCGGGCTTGCGCCCCGGCGGACGCCGCACTAGGCACGGGCGGATTTTAGCCAGTCCCCGGGGGATACATGCCCGACACCCGCGCCTGGAAGACGCTCGACAAGGATCTCGGCCGTATCTCGCGGGTGGAACGGGCCGCGGCCTATGTGGCCCGCCCGCTGGTCGGCCCGGCCCTGTCGCTGAGCTTCATCCTGCTGGCCGGCCTGCTCGCTGCACTGGCCATCGGAGTTTCGCCGCAGGGGCTGGTGGTTGTGACCGCGGCGGCGCTGGGCGCGTATATGGCGCTGAATATCGGTGCCAACGACGTTGCCAACAACATGGGCCCCGCGGTGGGCGCGCGGGCGCTGACGATGGGTGGCGCGATCGTCATCGCGGCGCTGTGCGAGAGCGCGGGCGCGCTGATCGCGGGGGGCGACGTTGTCTCGACCATCGCCAAGGGGATCGTCACGCCCGACGCCATGGCCGATCCGCGGGCTTTCATCTGGGCGATGATGGCGGCACTGGTCTCGGCCGCGCTCTGGGTGAACCTGTCCACCTGGGTCGGCGCGCCGGTCTCCACCACCCATGCGGTGGTGGGCGGGGTGATGGGCGCGGGCATCGCCGCCGCGGGCCTGTCGGCGGTCGATTGGGGCGTGATGAGCGCGATCGCCGCGAGTTGGGTGATCTCGCCGGTGATGGGCGGGGTGATCGCGGCGGCGGTGCTCGCCTTCATCAAGGCCAACATCGTCTATGTGGACGACAAGATCGCGGCGGCGCGGCGCTGGGTTCCGGTGCTGATCGGCGTGATGGCCGGGGCCTTCGCCGTCTACCTCGCGATAAAGGGTCTGAGCCAGCTGATCCGGGTGGATCCGCTGCTTGCGCTGGGCCTGGGCGCGGCGCTCGGGCTGGCGGCCTATGCGGCCAGCGCGCCGCTGATCCGGCGCCAGGCGCGCGGGATGGAGAACCGCAACCGCTCGCTCAAGCAGCTTTTCGCGCTGCCGCTGGTGCTGTCGGCGGCACTTCTGTCCTTCGCCCACGGCGCCAACGACGTGGCCAACGCGGTAGGCCCGCTGGCGGCAATCGTCGCGGCCATGCAATCGGGCGCGGTGGGCGCCGAGGTGACGATCCCTTTCTGGGTGATGCTGATCGGCGCGCTGGGAATCTCGGTGGGCCTGATCCTGTTCGGGCCCAAGCTGATCCGTCTGGTGGGGAGCCAGATCACCAGGCTGAACCCGATGCGCGCCTATTGCGTGGCGCTGTCCGCCGCGATCACGGTGATCCTGGCAAGTTGGCTGGGCCTGCCGGTCAGTTCGACCCATATCGCGGTGGGCGGTGTGTTCGGCGTGGGCTTCTACCGGGAATGGCATGCCGAGCGGCGCCGCGGGCTCAATGGAAGCTCCGGCCCCCGGCCGGACGATGAGCCGGCAGCCCCGCTCCGCATCGCCGCCGAGGAACGGCGCCGGCGCAAGCTGGTGCGGCGCTCGCATTTCCTGACGATCCTGGCGGCCTGGGTGATTACCGTGCCGGGGGCGGCGCTGATCTCGGCGGCAATCTACGGTCTTCTGTCGCTGGCGTCCTGAGCCGCGGCGGCAAGCGCGCCCAGCGCCGCCATCGCGGCGTCGGCCTGCGCCTCGGGCACGAAGAGATGATCGTGGTGAAACCCCGCCACCACGTTGCAGGGAATCTCCCGCGCGGCCAGCGCCTGCGCAACCGCTGCCGTGAGCCCGACCCCGTCCAGCGCGGACTGCACCGTGAGGGTGATCCGGCGCATGGGCGCATCGGCCGGCAGGCCCGCAGCCCCGGCCTCGGCGCGGGTGAGGATCACCGACACACCTTCTGCTTCGCGGATCATGGCCAGCGCGCGCGCCGCAAGGCCCTCGTGCCGCGCCACGGCGAAAACATAGGTCTCGGGGTCGAGCCGGGGCGCCATGCGGGCGATCATCGCCCGCGTCCCGCGCACCGGGCCGCCGTCCGGTTCAGACATCCAGGCACCAGCGCAGGATCGCCTTCTGGGCATGCAGCCGGTTCTCCGCCTCGTCGAAGATCACCGAATGCGGCCCGTCCATCACCCCGGTCGTGGCCTCATCGTCGCGATGGGCCGGCAGGCAATGCATGAAGAGCGCGTCGGGCCTGGCCTCGGCCATCAGCCGTTCGTTGACCTGGTAGGGGCGCAGCTGGTTGTGCCGCCGCTCGCGCGCCGATTGCGCATCATGCATCGACACCCAGGTGTCGGTGACCACGAGGTCGGCGTCCCGTGCGGCCTTGAGCGGGTCGCGCTCGATCTCCACCGTGACGCCCCTGGAGCGGGCGAACTCGATCCACTCGCGCTCGGGGTCGAGCGTGGGCGGGCCGGTGAAGGTGAAGTCGAAGCCGAACTGCCCGGCGGCGTGCAGGAACGAGGCGCAGACATTGTTGCCGTCGCCCGACCACACCACCTTGCGCCCGGCAATTGGGCCGCGATGCTCCTCGTAGGTCAGCACGTCGGCCATGATCTGGCAGGGATGGGTGCGGTCGGTCAGCCCGTTGATGACCGGGACCGAGGCGTATTCCGCCATTTCCTGCAGCACCGCCTCGTCGAAGGTGCGGATCATGATGAGATCGACATAGCGCGAGAGCACGCGGGCGGTGTCGGCGATGGTCTCGCCGTGGCCCAGTTGCATGTCGTTGCCCGAAAGCACCATGGTCTGCCCGCCCATCTGGCGCACGCCGACATCGAACGACACCCGGGTGCGGGTGGAGGGCTTCTCGAAGATCAGCGCCACCATGCGCCCCGCCAGCGGCTGGGTGTCATCGGGACTGCCCCTGGGCCGATCGCGGCGAGACTCCTTCATGGCGCGGGCGCTGTCGATCATCTGCCGCAGGGCGGTTGCGTCGGTGGTATGAATGTCGAGAAAATGGTTCATCGCTCTGGATATCCTTGAACTTCGCAACGGGACTTCACCGCCGCTGGCCTGCCGCCATCCGTCCCGGGAGCATCCGGGAATGCCGGAAGGGTCAGGCCGCTTCCGCCGCGGCGCGCAGGGCAGCACGGTCGAGCCGGGCCAGCGCCTCGGAGACCTCCTCGGCGGTCAGGTCGAGCGGCGGCAGCAGGCGCACCACGTTTTCGCCGGCCGGCACGGTGAGCACCTGCTCGGCATAGCCTGCCGCCACGAAGCCGGTATTGGCGATGCGGCATTTCAACCCCAGCATCAGGCCCCGTCCCCGCACCTCCTCGAAGACCGCGGGATGCGCCGCCACCAACCCCTCCAGCCCCTGTCGCAGATGCGCGGCGGTGGTGCGCACACCTTCCAGGAAGGCCGGATCGGCCACGATCTCCATCACCTTGAGGCCCACGGCGCAGGCCAGCGGGTTGCCGC
>JBKHDP010000185.1:0-4991 GCA_046541255.1 Paracoccaceae bacterium
GCGCCCGGCCGGCCAGACCCCGGCCCCCGCGATCGATGCCGCCCGTGTCGAGGCCGTGGCACGGCAGGCGCTGGACGATCTTCTTCCCGGTGCCCCGGATGGCGACCCGAAGCGGCAGGACGTGGATGCCGTGCAGGAGTTTTCGCTCGCCGCGGCGGTCCCCCGCGACCTTCCCCTGTCGCTGCGCCCGGAGCCGCGCAGCCAGGAGATGGAGCGCCGGGCCATGGCCCAGCGCCGTGCGCTGGAGCGGGGCGCGGTCTGTGGCGACCCCGCGCTTCAGGGTGAGCCCATTGGCCGCGTGCCGGGGCGTCAGTCGGGGTGCGGCATCGCCGACGGGATCGAGCTGCGCGCGGTTTCCGGTGTGGCGCTCAGCCAGCCCGCGCGGCTGGACTGCGCGACGGCGTCGGCGCTGAAACGCTGGGTGGAGGGCAGCCTGAAGCCGGCCATCGGCAGCCGCGGCGGCGGGGTGGACAAGATGGTGATCTTTGCCAGCTACGCCTGCCGGACCAGGAACAACCAGCGCGGCGCGCGCCTGTCGGAGCATGCCAAGGGCCGCGCGATCGATATCGGCGGCTTCCGCCTGCGCGATGGCTCCACCATCACGGTGCTGGAGGGCTGGGGGCGCGGCCGCGATGGCCGGGCGCTGCGCCGGATGCACCGCGCGGCCTGCGGCACGTTCGGCACGGTGCTGGGTCCCGAGGCGGACAGGTTCCACCGCAACCATTTCCATTTCGATACCGCCCGTCACCGCAACGGCGCCTATTGCCGCTGAGCCGCTGCCGGTGGGCCCGGGGCGGCGTCAGGCCGGTGCGGCGGCGCGTGCCACGGTTACACCGGTTCCCCAGTCCCGGCTGAGCCGGGCCAGCGGTTCGGGCAGGGCTGCATCGGTGAAGAAACGGTCGACCTCGCGCAGCGAGGCCACGCGCACCGGGGCGCTTCGTTCGAACTTGGAATGATCGGCGACCAGCCATGTGGCGCGGGCGCGACGGATGATGCTCTGGCTGACGCCGACCTCCTGGACGTCGAAATCCAGCAGTTCGCCATCGGGCGCGATCGCCGAGCAGCCGATCACCGCGATATCGAAACGGAACTGTTCCAGCATCGTCGTCGTCAGGTTGCCCACAAGCCCGCCATCCGACCGGCGCAGCCGCCCGCCCGAGACCACGATCTCGCAATCCGGATTGGCGGCCAGGATGTTGGCCACGTTGATATTGTTGGTCACCACCATCAGGTTGCGATGGTGCAGGAGCGTGGCCGCCACCGCCTCGGTGGTGGTCCCGATGCCCAGGAACAGCGCCGCCCCGTCGGGGATCTCGCGGGCGCAGGCGGCGCCAATGGCGGATTTGGACTCCTCGTTGATCCCGCGCCGGTCCTCGTAGCCGATATTGGTGACCGAAGAGCGCAGCACCGCCCCGCCATGCACCCGTTCCAGCCAGCCGGCATCGGCCAACTCGCTCAGATCGCGGCGGATCGTCTGGACCGAAACGGCGAATCTTTCGGCCAGATCCTCGACCTTCACGCGGCCCTCCTCGCGGGCGATTTCCAGGATGTCATGCTGGCGGAACGATTGTGACATGGTGGGCCCCGGTCCGGTTCGCGTCTACCTGACCGCGATCTAGCAGCGATCCCGCTCCGGCGCGAGCGATTCACAAGGAATCGGCTTTCCTCCGCTTTCGTTTCCGAGCGGAACGGGGCGTCGATGCCACGCGCGGAGGCGCGGATTCCCGAAAAATGCCGAAGCAGGCCTTCGGGATCGCCCGGTTTCCTCGAAAAACAAAGCAAAACGATCATAAGCGAAAATCGTTCTTGACGCTTATTGCGCGTCTGTGATTGGCTCGCCCAACAAACGGTCAGGGAGGAGCGCAGTGTCCACTGCGGACCGCACAAGCGAGATCACCGATCTGTTCGTGATCGGCGGCGGCATCAATGGCTGCGGCATCGCGCGTGACGCGGCAGGCCGGGGCCTGACGGTCGCGCTGGCGGAGATGGGCGATCTGGCGCAGGCGACGTCGTCCTCCTCGACCAAGCTGTTCCACGGCGGGCTGCGCTATCTCGAATATTTCGAGTTCCGGCTGGTGCGAGAGGCATTGGTGGAGCGCGAGACGCTGTTGCGGGCCATGCCCCATATCAGCTGGCCCATGCGCTTCGTGCTGCCCTACCACCCCGGCATGCGCTTCGAATCCGAAACGCCGACCTCGCGCTTGCTGAACACCGTGATGCCCTGGATGAAGGGGCGTCGCCCGGCCTGGCTGATCCGGCTGGGGCTGTTCCTCTACGATTATCTCGGCGGACGCAGGATCCTGCCGGCCACCCGCAGCCTGGATCTGACGCAGGCACCCGAGGGCGCGCCGCTCAAGCCCAGGTTCCGCCGCGCCTTCGAATACTCCGACTGCTGGATCGAGGATTCGCGGCTGGTGGTGCTGAACGCCCGCGACGCAGAGGCCCGCGGCGCGACCATCCTGACCCGTACCCGCGTGACCAGGGCCGAGCGCGAGGGCGGCCTGTGGCGGATCGAGCTTGAGGATGCCGAGACTGGCGATCGAACCATCCGCCACGCGAGGATGCTGGTGAATGCCGGCGGGCCCTGGGTGGGCCAGGTGATCCGCGACGTGGCCCATATCGCCAGCACCGAGGGTGTGCGGCTGGTGCGCGGCAGCCATGTCGTCACCCGCAAGCTGTTCGATCACGACAAGGCCTATTTCTTCCAGGGCAGCGATGGGCGGATCATCTTCGCCATTCCCTACGAGCGCGATTTCACCCTGATCGGCACCACCGACGCGGATCACCCGGACCCGGCAGCACCGGCGGTCTGCACCGAGGAGGAGATGGACTATCTGCTGAGCTTCGCCTCCGAATATTTCGCGCATCCGGTAACGCGCAAGGAGGTGGTCTGGACCTATTCCGGGGTGCGGCCGCTCTATGATGACGGGGCAAAGTCGGCCACGGCCGCCACGCGCGATTACGTGCTCAGCCTCGACGAAGCCGATGGCGCGCCGCTTCTCAACGTGTTCGGCGGCAAGATCACCACCTATCGGCGGCTGGCCGAGGCCGCTTTGGAAAAGATCTGCCGCCATTTCCCGGGGGCTGGCCGGGCCTGGACGGCAGGCATCCCGCTGCCGGGCGGCGATTTCCCGGTCGACGGGGTTCCGGCGCTGGTGCAGGAGCTGCGCGCCGCCCATCCGGCGCTTGCGCCCGATCAGGCGCTGCGTCTGGTGCGCGCCTACGGCACCGAGGCCCGCGAGATGCTGGGCGCGGCCAATGGGCCGGGCCGCGATTTCGGGGCGGGGCTGACCGAATGCGAACTGGACTGGCTGATGCGGCACGAATACGCGCGCACGGCCGAGGACGTGGTCTGGCGGCGCAGCAAGCTGGGCCTGCGCCTGGGGGCCGATCAGATCGCCGCCATCGACGACTGGATGCGGGCATGGCGCAATGCCCGCGCCTCCAGTGCCGCGGCGGAATGAGGGAGGACGGATCGCGATGACGCTTGTTCTGGAGGGGGTGACCAAGGAGGTGCGGGGCGAAACCCACACCCACCGCACCGACCTGACGCTGGAAAACGGCACGATGAACGTGCTTCTGGGGCCCACGCTGTCGGGCAAGACCACGCTCATGCGGTTGATGGCAGGGCTGGATCGGCCCACCGAGGGCCGCATCCTGTGGCAGGGTCGGGACGTGACCGGGATGCCGGTGCAGGATCGCCAGGTGGCGATGGTCTACCAGCAGTTCATCAACTACCCCACGCTGTCGGTCTACGAGAACATCGCCTCGCCGCTGAAGCTGCAGGGCCGCCCGAAATCCGAGATCGAGGCAAAGGTGCGAGAGACGGCCGAGCTGCTGAAGCTGACGCCGATGCTGGGCCGCAAGCCTCTGGAACTGTCGGGCGGTCAGCAGCAGCGCTGCGCCCTGGCCCGGGCGCTGGTCAAGGGGGCCGGGCTTGTGCTGCTGGACGAGCCGCTGGCCAATCTGGACTACAAGCTGCGCGAGGAATTGCGGATCGAGATCCCGCGCATCTTCGAGGAGTCCGGCGCGATCTTCGTTTACGCCACCACCGAGCCCGAGGAGGCGTTGCTTCTGGGCGGCAATACGGCGACGCTGTGGGAAGGTCGGGTGACCCAGTTCGGCCCCACCGCCGAGGTCTATCGCCGGCCGGTGGATGCCACCACCGCGCGGGTATTCTCGGACCCGCCGATGAATTTCCTGCCCATTTCCAAGACCGGCACCCGGCTGATGTTCGGCGACGGCCAGAGCGTGACCGCCACGGGCCGGCTGGCCGATTTGTCCGACGGCCGCTATGTCGCGGGATTCCGGCCCAACCATCTCGAGGTCGCGCAGCATGCCGAGGATGCCATGTGCTTCCTGGCGCGCGTTGCCGTGACCGAGCTGACCGGGTCCGAGACCTTCCTGCATCTCGATCATCACGGCGAGCGCTGGGTTGGATTGATCCACGGAGTGCGCGATTTCGCCAAGGACGAAGAGCTGCGCGTCTGGCTGGACCCGGCGCATGTCTACGTCTTCGGCGAGGATGGGCGCCTGGCGGCCCCCGCTGCCTACGCGCTGGCGGCCTGAAAAGGAGAAGGCGAGATGGCACGGATCACGCTCGACAACCTGGCCCATTCCTACCTGCCCAACCCGAGGGGCGAAGAGGATTATGCGCTCAAGCAGCTGGACCATGTCTGGCAGGACGGCGAGGCCTACGCGCTGCTGGGGGCCTCGGGCTGCGGCAAGTCCACCCTGCTCAACATCATCTCGGGGCTGCTGGAGCCGTCCCGCGGACGCATCCTGTTCGACGACAAGGATGTGACCCACGCCGCCACGGCCGAGCGCAACATCGCGCAGGTGTTCCAGTTCCCGGTGGTCTACGACACGATGACGGTCTACGACAATCTGGCCTTCCCGCTGCGCAACCGCGGCGCAGCCGCGACCTATGTGGACGCGCGCGTGGGCAAGATCGCCGAGATGATCGGCCTGACCGACCGGCTGCACCGCAA
>JBKHDP010000186.1:0-4917 GCA_046541255.1 Paracoccaceae bacterium
TCGGGCAGGTTGAAATCGGCCTGGAAGGTGCCGCATTGCCATTCCCGCCCGATCGCGTCGGTCAGCTTGAAATCGAGCTTCGGCCCGTAGAAGGCGCCTTCGCCCGGATCCACCTCGTAGTCGTTGCGCACCGACAGGATGGCCTTTTCCAGCGCCGCCTCGGCCTTGTCCCATACCTCGTCCGAGCCCACCCGGATCTCGGGCCGGGTCGACAGCTTGATGTCGAAACTCTCGAACCCGAGATCGCGGTAGACGCCGGACAGCAGGTCGATGAAGCCCGCGCATTCCGCCTCGATCTGGTCCTCGGTGCAGAAGATGTGCGCGTCGTCCTGGGTGAAGCCGCGCACCCGCATCAGCCCGTGCAGCGCGCCATGCGCCTCGTAGCGGTGGCACGAGCCGAATTCCGCCAGCCGCAGCGGCAGGTCGCGGTAGGATTTGATCCCCTGGTTGAACACCTGCACATGGCAGGGGCAGTTCATCGGCTTGAGCGCGTTCACCCGTTTCTCGTTGGCGTGCTCCTCGTCGATCTCCGTGATGTACATGTTCTCACGGTACTTGTCCCAATGGCCCGAGGCTTCCCACAGCTTGCGGTCGACCACCTGGGGGGTGTTGATCTCGCGATAGCCGGCCCGGTCCAGCCGGCGGCGCATGTAATCCTGCATCTCGCGGTAGATCGTCCAGCCGTCGGGATGCCAGAACACCATGCCCGGGGCCTCTTCCTGGAAATGGAACAGCTTCATCTCGCGGCCCAGGCGGCGATGATCGCGCTTTTCGGCCTCTTCGAGGAAGGTGAGGTAGTCCTTCAGCTGCTGGCGGTTCTGGAAGGCCACCCCGTAGATCCGCTGCAGCATCGGGCGGCTGCTGTCGCCGCGCCAATAGGCGCCGGCCACCTTCATCAGCTTGAAGGCATCGGCGGGCACCTGGCCGGTATGCTGCAGATGCGGGCCGCGACACAGATCCTGCCAGGGCCCGTGCCAGTACATGCGGATCGACTGGTCCTCGGGAATCGCCTGCACCAGTTCCACCTTGAAGGGCTCGCCGGTCTGCTCGTAATGGCGGATGGCGCGATCGCGGTCCCAGATCTCGGTGCGCACCGGGTCGCGGGCGTTTATGATCTCCTTCATCTTCGCCTCGATCGCGCCCAGATCCTCGGGGGTGAAGGGCGCGTCCCGGTCGAAATCGTAATACCAGCCATTCTCGATCACCGGCCCGATGGTGACCTTGGTGTCGGGCCACAATTCCTGCACCGCGCGGGCCATGATGTGGGCGAGGTCGTGCCGGATCAGTTCCAGCGCCGGCCCGTCGTCCTGCATCGTGTTGATGGCGATCTCGGCATCGGCCTCCAGCGGCCATTGCAGATCCCAATGCGCACCGTTCACGGTGGCGCTGATCGCCTTCCTGGCCAGAGATTTCGAGATGTCGGCGGCCACTTCCGCCGGGGTCACCCCCGCGTCATAGGAACGCGCATTGCCATCGGGAAGGGTGAGGGTGATCTGGGCCATATCGGCTTCCTCGTCGGTTTGGCGCCCACGGAACGCCCGGTTGCGGGTTATGGTGTGCGCCCTGATTGGCCGCGGCCCGGGGCGAAGTCAACCCCGGCCGCGGCCCCGCGCCCTTTTCAACGCGCCCCGTTCGGGGCAGGGTGCGGTCGACGAAAAGGAGGCAGCATGACCGCAGCGCAGTTTCTCGACACGCCGCAGGGACGGCGACTCGCCTATCACCGCAGCGAGGGGCAGGGCCCCGGCGTGGTGTTCCTGGGCGGGTTCATGTCCGACATGGAGGGCACCAAGGCGGTGCATCTTCAGCACTGGGCGGAGCGCACAGGTCGCGCCTTTCTGCGCTTCGACTATTCCGGCCACGGTCAGAGCGCGGGCGCCTTCACCGACGGCACGATCGGCGACTGGGCCGAGGATGCCATGGCCGTGCTCGATGCGCTCTCCGAAGGGCCGCAGGTGCTGGTGGGCTCGTCCATGGGCGGCTGGATCGCGCTTCTGGCCGCACGCCGCGCCCCCGAGCGGATGGCGGGGCTGGTGACCATCGCCGCCGCGCCGGATTTCACCGAGGAGTCGATGTGGGCGGGGTTCGACCGCCGCCAGCGCGAGGCGCTGGAGCGCGACGGCGTGGTGCATCTGCCCTCGGACTATGGCGAGCCCTACCCGATCACGAAACGGCTGATCGAGGATGGCCGCGCGCATCTGGTGCTGCGCTCGGCGCTGCATCTGCCCTTCCCGGTGCGCTTCCTGCAGGGCACGGCGGATGCCGATGTGGACCAGGCGGTTGCGCTGCGCCTGCTGGACCATGCCACCGGGCCGGACATGCGGCTGACGCTGGTGGACGGGGCGGATCATCGGTTCTCCGATCCGGATTGCCTCGCGCTGATCGAGGAGAGCATCGAGGCGGTGCTGGCCCGCGCAACGCGGCGGCATGGCTAGGCTGGCACGGATGCTTGGCGCGCTGGTGCTGCTGGCCGGGCTGGCGGTGGCGGCGTTTTGGGTCTTCGCGCCGCGCGAAAGGGTGCCGGGCAAGGTGACCTTCGATCCGGCCCGGCTGGGCGATGATCTCGATGCCTATTTCAGGCGCGCCGAATCCGACGTGCCTGACCTGCGCCGGGAGGTGCGCAAGCGGGTGATCTGGGCCGGTGTTCCGGGCGCGCGAACCGATCTTTCGCTGCTCTATGTCCATGGCTTTTCCGCGACTTCCGAAGAGCTCCGCCCGGTGCCCGACCGGGTGGCGTCGGAGCTGGGCGCCAATCTCGTCTTCACCCGGCTCGCGGGCCACGGGCAGGGCGGCGCGGCCCTGGCCGAGGCGCGCCTGGTCGACTGGATGCGCGACATGGCCGAGGGTCTGGCCGCCGCGCGCGCCGCGGGCGACGAGGTGGTGGTGATGGCGACCTCCACCGGGGCCACGCTGGCCACGCTGGCCGCCGCCGACCCGGCCCTGATGGCGCGGGTGCGGGGGCTGATCCTGGTCTCTCCGAACTTTGCCGTGAACAATCCGCGCGCGTCGCTGCTGACCTGGCCCGGGGCGCGCTGGTGGTTGCCGATCGTGGCCGGACGAAGCCGCGGTTTCGAGCCGCTCAACGAGGACCATGCCCGCTACTGGACGACGGAGTATCCCACCGAGGCGGTGCTGCCGATGGCCGCGCTGGTGGCCCATGTGAGAGCGATGGATCATGCCGCGCTGGAGGTGCCGGCGCTGTTCTGGTTCTCCGAGTCCGATCAGGTGGTGCGGGCCGAGGTCACCCGCGAGGTGGCACAGGCCTGGGGCGGGCCGGTCACGCTGCACCCGGTGCGGCCGGGGCCGGAGGACGATCCGATGGCGCATGTGCTGGCGGGCGACATCCTGTCGCCCGGCCAGACCGAGGCCGCCGTGGCCGGAATGACCGGCTGGATCCGCCGGATCACCGGACGGGAGTGAGCGCGAATGTCCTGGTCACTCATGGTCCTGGGGGCAGCCATCGGCGCGAACAACCTCGCGGTGTCGCTGGCGCTGGGCGCGCTGGGCCAGAGGCAGCGCACGCTCCGCATCGTTGCCGTGTTCGGCCTGTTCGAGTTCACCGTGCCATTGATCGGGATCGCGCTGGGACGGGAACTGGCCGAGCGGTTTCTGGCCATCCCCGGTTGGCTGGCGCCGTCGCTGCTGATCGGGATGGGGGCCTGGGCCGTGGTCTCGGCGCTGCGCCGGGAGGTTGACGCCGAGGCGCTGGCCCGGCGCGCCGCAAGCTGGACCGGCGTGATGCTGCTGGCGGCCAGCCTGAGCGGCGACAACCTGCTGATCGGGCTGTCGCTGGGGCTGGGTCAATACGCGCCGCTGACGCTGGCCGCGGTGATTGCGGGCTTTTCCATGAGTTTCAGCTGGTTCGGCCTGCGCGTGGGCAGTGTCCTGCGCGCGGCACACAGGCGACTGGCCAATGTCGGGGCGGGGCTGCTACTGCTTGCGGCAGGCGCCGCCCTTGCGGGCGGGCTGCTGTGAAGGGGCGGGGCAGGCGATGACGGAACCGGTGGTGTTCCTTCCGGGGCTGATGTGCGACACGCGGCTTTTCGAGCCGCAACTGATGCTGCTGGGGCGCGAGCGCCCGGTCATGGTCGCCCCGATCACCGGGGGCGAGCGGATCGAGGAGATCGCCTCGGGCCTTTTGCCCCTTCTGCCGGCGAAGTTCGCGCTGGCCGGGCTGAGCATGGGCGGGATCGTGGCGATGGAGATTCTGCGCCGCGCGCCCGAGCGGGTGACGCGGCTTGCCCTGATGGATACCGAGCCGCTGGCCGAGACGCCGCAGGTGGCGGCCTGGCGCGAGCCGCTGATCGTCAAGGCCCGCGCGGGCGGGCTGGAGGCGGCGCTGGCCGAGGTATTGCGCCCCGAGCATCTGGCCGCCGGTCCGCGCCGGCTGGACGTGCTGGCGAGGATGCGCGAGATGGCGCATGATCTGGGCCCGGGCGTCTTCGTGAAACAGATGCGCGCGCTGCAGCGCCGGCGCGACCAGCAGGGCGCCTTGCGGCGTCTCAGGGCGCCGACGCTGGTGCTGTGCGGCGCCGAGGACACGCTGACACCGGTCAAGCGGCACAGCTTCATGGCCGAACTGATCCCCAACGCGGTGCTGCGCCTCATCGAAGGGGCGGGGCACATCCCCACGCTCGAGGCACCCGAGGCCACCAACCGGGCCTTGCAGGACTGGCTGGCGCAACCCTACGTGCTGCGCTGAAGGCGGCCCCTTTGCGCTTGACCCTGTTCGCCCCAGCGCCCACCTTCCGCGCGACCCGACGGAGATTGCCATGGCCCGCACGCCGCCCCCTTTCGCCCGCTTCGAATGGATGATCGCCTGGCGCTACCTGCGCGCCCGACGGGCCGAAGGCGGCGTCAGCGTGATGACCTGGATCAGCCTGATCGGGATCACGCTGGCGGTCTTCGCGCTGATCGCCA
>JBKHDP010000187.1:0-4888 GCA_046541255.1 Paracoccaceae bacterium
CCGGCGGATCGGCGACATCTCCGCCGACCCGCCGCCGGAGAGTGCCGCCATGTCGCAGACCGTCGTGTCTTCCCTCGTCGATGCGATGCCCTTGCCGGCGCTGGTGATCGGCACGAACGAGCGGATCGAGGCCGCCAATGCCCCGGCGCAGGCGCTTTTGGGCACGGGAATCGAGGGCCGGCATTTCATCACCGCGCTGCGCCAGCCGGCGCTGTTGGACAGTATCGAGAGCTGCCTGCGCGACGGGCTGGCGCGGAAGGCGGATTTCCTGACCTCGGAGAACGCGCAGGATCTGACCTATCGGGTCAGTTGCGCGCCGGTCACCACGCGCGAGGGAGCGCTGCGCGGGCGCGGGGTGCTGGTGGCCTTCGAGGATGTCACCCATCTGGAAAAGGCCGGCCGGATGCGGCGCGACTTCGTGGCCAATGTCAGCCATGAGCTGCGTACCCCGTTGACCGCGTTGCTGGGCTTCATCGAGACGCTCAAGGGCGCGGCGCGGCACGACCCGGCGGCGCAGCTTCGGTTTCTGGGCATCATGGAAGCCGAGGCGGCGCGGATGAACCGGTTGGTAGGCGACCTGCTGTCGCTGAGCCGGGTGGAGGCCGACGAGCGCGTGCGCCCCACCGACCGGGTGGATCTGAACGCCCTGCTGCAATCCACCCTCTCCGGATTGATGCCGCTGGCACAGGATGCGGGGGTGCAGGTGGCGCTGGACCTGCCGGGCGAAGCGGCGGTCGTGCCGGGCGACCCGGACCAGCTGCGACAGGTCTTCACCAACCTTGCCGAGAACGCGATCAAATATGGCGGGCGCGGCTGCGAGGTGGCGATCGCGCTCAGCGCGCCGGCCTACGAGCCGCGGCTGCGCGGGCAGGGGGTGGAGATCACGGTCTCCGATACCGGGCCGGGGATCGACGAGATCCACATTCCCCGCCTGACCGAGCGCTTCTACCGGGTGGACAGCCACCGCTCGCGCGAGATGGGCGGCACCGGTCTGGGTCTGGCCATCGTCAAGCATATCGTGAACCGCCATCGCGGTCGGTTGCGGATCGACAGCGCGCCGGGGCAGGGAAGCCGATTCCGGGTGATCCTGCCCGTGGCGTGACGCATGGGCCCGCCCGCGCATCTCGAACGGATTACCGCGGGCCGATCCCGCTTGCCCGGAGTTTCGCACATGATTACAGGGACTCATCGGACACAATTCAAGCAAGCGGTCCGGCCCGGAAGGGAAGACGCGGGGTCTTGAGCCCGGGCGCCTCATCCTGTCTGATGCCGCCCGATATCCCGGTGCAGGTCGACCCATGGAGAGTCTCTGGCAAATCACCTCGGAAGAGCGCGTCGCGGCGCCGGCTCTGAACGGAAACCACAAGGCCGATCTGGTGATCGTGGGCGGTGGGTTCACTGGCTGCGCCGCGGCGCTGGAGGCGGCCGGGCAGGGTGCGCGGACGATCCTGCTGGAGGCCGCCGAGATCGGCCATGGCGGATCGGGACGGAATGTGGGGCTGGTGAATGCGGGCCTCTGGCTGCCGCCGCGCGAGGTGGCAAGGGCGATCGGCCCCGAGCGCGGCGCCCGGCTGAACGCCGCGCTGGCCGAGGCGCCGGAGCTGGTGTTCGACCTGATCGACCGGCATCGGATCGCCTGCGAGCCGCGGCGCCGCGGCACTCTGCATTGCGCCCATGCGCCATCGGGGATGCGCGACCTGGAAAACCGCCATGCCCAGCAGCGCGCGGCCGGCGCCCCGGTGACACTGCTTTCGGCGCAGGAGGCGCGCGACCGCACCGGCTCGCCCCGGGTGCACGGCGCACTGCATGACGCGCGCGCCGGCACGATCCAGCCGCTGGCCTATGTGCATGGCCTGGCGCGGGCCGCGATGGCCGTGGGAGCCGTGCTGCACCAGCACAGCCCGGTCAGCTCCATTCGCCGCGAGGCCGGCGCCTGGCGGGTCGAGACCGGGCAGGGCACGGTTACCGCACGGGCGCTGCTGGTGGCCACGAATGCCTATCACCTGCCGATGGAGGGCTGGCAGGCCCCTGAAACGGCGGTGCTGCATTTCTTCCAGATGGCGACCGATCCCTTGCCGGAGGCGATCTCGGAGACCGTACTTTCGGGCGGCGAAGGCTGCTGGGACACCGCCACGGTGATGACCTCGTTCCGCCGCGACGCGGCCGGCCGGTTCATCCTGGGCGCGATGGGGCTGCCGGAACGCGGCGGCCGCGCGCTGCATGAAGGCTGGGCGCGCGCCAAGCTTGCCCGGCTCTATCCGCAGCTTGACGGGATCCGTTTCGCCCATGCCTGGAGCGGCCGGATCGCGGTGACCGGCGATCACATCCCCAAGATCGTCGCGCCGGGCCCGGATGCTCTGGCCGTGTTCGGCTATTCCGGTCGCGGCATCGCCCCGGGAACCTTGCTGGGCCGTCAGGCGGCACAGGCACTGGTCACGCGGCCCAACGCGCCCATGGCGCTGGACGTGTTGCCAGAGTATCGCGAACGCGGCACGCGGATGCGCAGCCTGACCTTCGAGACCGGAGCCCGGGCCATCCACGCCTTGGAACGGCTGCTGATGCGATAGGGCATGATCCCGCCGGAGACCGGAGACCGCCAGGTCATGGCGCCATCCATTTATCGCATAATACATATTATGTTAAATAAAGCTCGAGCAAAGATCGGGGCCGTCATGGCCTTCGGTTCTGGACAGTCCTCCTTGTAAACTTTATTGAAATGACAAAGGGACCTGACAGATGCGATCGATCCTTGTTCTGAACGGACCGAATCTGAACCTCCTCGGGCAACGCCAGCCGGACATCTACGGCAGAACGACCCTGCAGGATATCGAGGCCGCCTGCGCCGCTCATGCCGAGAGCCTCGGCCTGGCCTTGGAATGCGCGCAATCCAATCACGAAGGCGCGCTGATCGACCTGATCCACCAAGCGCGCGGCCGGCATGACGGCATCGTGCTGAATGCCGGCGCCTACACGCACAGCTCGATAGCCTTGCGCGATGCCATCGTCGCGGCCGAGCTGCCGACCGTCGAGGTGCATCTTTCCAACATCCACGCCCGCGAGCCGTTCCGGCACGTGTCGCATATCGCGCCGGTGGCGCTGGGTCAGATCGCGGGCTTCGGAGCGGCCGGCTACATCCTGGCCATCGACGCCCTGCGGGCACATTGGGACAGCGCGAGATGATCTGCAGCGAAGGCCTCAAAACCAGGGTCCGGGATCATCTCTCGGAACTCACCAATGCCGACAGCGTGGAAATGCTGTGGGACTTGCATACAAGGAAGATGGCCGAATACGGGTTTGACCGGCTGCTTTACGGATTCACCTATTACCGCAGCGGCAACTCGTTCGGCGATCCGGCGGATTTCGTGATCCTGACCAATCACCCCAAAGACTATACCGATGTCTACATTGGTGAATCGCTTTTTTTCGATGCCCCGATGGTGCGCTGGGCGCTGGAGCATGAAGGCGCTTGCAGCTGGAATGTCGTGAACGAGATGGTCAGCACCGGCAATCTGGGCGCCTCCGAGCGCCGCGTGCTGGAGTTCAACCGCCGCATGGGCGTCACGGCGGGGTATTCCATCAGCTTCAAGGCGGTGACGCGGCGCTCAAAGGGCGCGATCGCTCTGACAGCCCGCCCGGGGCTCGATCAGGCGGCGGTGGATGCGCTGTGGGAGCGGCACGGACCCGACATCCTGCTGATGAACAACATCGCGCATCTCAAGATCCTCACCCTGCCCCATAGCGGCGCGGGGCGCAGCCTGACCCGCCGGCAGCTCGAGGTGTTGCGATGGGTCGGCGACGGCAAGACCACGCAGGACATCGCCACCATCATGGGCCTGACCCCGGCCACGGTGGAAAAGCACCTGCGCCTCGCGCGGGCCGCGCTCGATGTGCAGACCACGGCGCAGGCGGTGCTCAAGGCAGCGTTCCAGAACCAGATGTTCATCGTCGAACGCTGAACATGCGGTCAGGGCCGCATTGGACGCAGCGACCGCGCCGGCCTTAACCTAATGCGATTTTGAATATCTGAAGGTAGGGAATCCCTGACTTTCCTTCCGTAAGGTAAAAGAGCACTCTCCAACCGTTCCGTGAGTGGTGGTCTTTTGGGCCGGGAACAAGGAGCCGCATCTTCGCGATTTCGAAGCTCTGCGGTTCCCCCCCGGTTTCGACCGGTATGGGGCTCCAGGGTGCGATTTCACCTTGGCGTCACGTGTGTTCGTTCGCCCCGACTCATCCCCAACCAGCCTGGGGTGAACACAGGAAACGGTGCCGCAGCGCGGCACCGTTTCTCTTTTTCAGTCAATGGATTACGAGCCCGCTTTCAACCATTGGAAGAGAGGGCGCAGACCATCCGATCGCTGCGCCCTGCCCCGGCCTCAGCCCTTTGCGGCCTTGGCGACCTCGGCGGCGAAATCCTCTTCCTTCTTCTCGATACCCTCGCCCACTTCGAGACGCTGGTAGCCCAGGATCTCCACGCCGGCATCCTTGGCGGCCTGCTCGACGGTGCGGTCCGGGTCGATCACGAAGGCCTGCCCCAGCAGCGTGACCTCGCCCAGGAACTTGGCCATCCGGCCTTCGATCATTTTCTCGATGACTTGCTCGGGCTTGCCGGATTCACGGGCCTGCTCGGTCAGGACGGCGCGCTCGCGCTCGACCACGGTCTGGTCCAGCGCGTCGGCATCGAGCGCCTGCGGGCTGGCCGCGGCGATATGCATCGCGACCTGGCGGCCGAATTCCGGGTTCTCGCCCTTCAACGCCACCAGCACACCGATCTTGCCCATGCCCTCGGCGGCTGCATTGTGCACATAGGACACGACGCTGTCGCCCTCGATCACGGCCATGCGGCGCAGGGTCATGTTCTCGCCGATGGTGGCGATCTTGTCGGTCAGCG
>JBKHDP010000188.1:0-4802 GCA_046541255.1 Paracoccaceae bacterium
CATGCGGGTAATCCCTACCGGATCGACACCCTGTTCCTGTACATGGCGAACATGGCGTGGAACTCGTCGATGAACACCGCCGGCACCATGAAGATGCTGACGGATACCGACGAGAGCGGCGATTACGTGATCCCCCGGATCATCTATTCCGATGCCTATTCCTCGGAAATGGTGGCCTATGCGGACCTCGTGCTGCCCGACACCACCTACCTGGAGCGGCATGACTGCATCAGCCTGCTGGACCGCCCGATCTCGGAGGCGGATGCCGCGGCCGACGCGATCCGCTGGCCGGTGGTGGAGCCCGACCGCGATGTGCGTGGCTTCCAGTCGGTGCTGCTGGACCTGGGGGCGCGGCTGGGCCTGCCGGGCTTCGTGGACGCGGATGGCGCGCCGAGATACGCCGATTACGCCGATTACATGGTCAACCACGAGCGCCGGCCCGGGGTGGGCCCGCTGGCCGGCTGGCGGATGGGCGAGGCAGGGCTCACGCATGGGCGCGGCGCGCCGAACGCGGCGCAGCTCGACAGCTACATCGCGAATGGCGGGGTGTTCGTGACGGAGATTCCGCAGGATGCCCGCTACATGCGCCCCTGGAACCAGGCCTATCAGGACTGGGCGGTGTCGATGGGGTTGTACGACGCGCCGCAGCCTTACCTGTTCCAGCTCTATGTGGAGCCGCTGCGCCGCTTCCAGCTGGCTGCGGAGGGCCATGGCGACCGCCAGCCGCCCGAGCATCTGCGCGAACGTATCCGGGCCACGCTCGACCCGCTGCCGATCTGGTATCCGCCGCTGGGCGACGGCCATGCCGATCCCGAGGAATACCGGCTGCACGCGCTGACCCAGCGGCCGATGGCGATGTATCACTCCTGGGGGTCGCAGAACGCCTGGCTGCGGCAGATCCACGGCATCAACCCGCTCTACATGCATCCCGAGCTGATGGCGCGGCACGGGCTGCGCGACGGCGACTGGGCACGCGTCACCTCGGCCACGGGCGAGATCACGGTGCCGGTCGCCGCGATGGCCGCGCTCAACCCCGCCACGGTCTGGACCTGGAACGCGATCGGCAAGCGCAAGGGCGCCTGGGCGCTCGACCGGGACGCGCCGGAGGCGACGAAGGGCTTCCTGCTCAACCACCTGATCCACGAGTTGCTGCCCGAACGCGGCGACGGGCTGCGCTGGTCGAATTCGGACCCGGTGACGGGACAGGCCGCGTGGTTCGACCTGCGGGTGAAGATCGAGAAATCGGCCCCGCCGGAAGAGGCGCAACCCGCCTTCGCGGCGCAGACCTCGCCGGTGGGCCAGGGCCCGGCGGAGCTGAAATGGAAGGTCTGAGGATGGGCGGTGCAGTCCTGGCCGGCGAAGAAGGTCAGGGGGGCTCGAGCCTCCCCGGAACGTCGCGCCCTGGCCATTCGAGAATGCGGTGCCGTCCGTGGAGGGGCCGATGACCGATCTGCCGGCCAGCACCGAGCGCAAACTGGGCCTCGTGATCGACCTCGATACCTGCGTGGGCTGCCATGCCTGCGTGATCGCCTGCAAGGGGTGGAACAGCCAGGGCTATGGCGCGCCGCTATCGGACCAGGAGCCCTATGGCGGGACTCCGTCCGGCACCTTTCTCAACCGCGTGCATTCCTACGAGATCACCCCCTTGGACGGACCGCCGCAGCTGGTGCATTTCCCGAAATCCTGCCTGCATTGCGAGGATGCGCCCTGCGTCACCGTCTGCCCGACCGGCGCCAGCTACAAGCGGTCGGAGGACGGCATCGTGCTGGTGGACGAGGATGCCTGCATCGGTTGCGGGCTCTGCGCCTGGGCCTGCCCCTACGGCGCGCGCGAGATGGACGCGGCCGAGGGCGTGATGAAGAAATGCACGCTCTGCGTGGATCGGATTTACAACGAACATCTTCCCCCCGAGGATCGCGAACCGGCCTGCGTGCGCACCTGCCCGGCGGGCGCGCGGCATTTCGGCGACCTGGCCGACCCCGAAAGCGCCGTCTCGCGGCTGGTGGCCGCGCGCGGCGGGCTTGAACTGATGCCCGAGCAGGGCACGAAACCCGTCAACCGCTACCTGCCGCCGCGTCCGCGCGACCGGCTGGAGGACACCGCCCCAGCTCCGCTGGAACCCGTCGCCGACGAGCCGCGCGGCTTCCTCGGCTGGCTCGACCGCGCGCTGGACCGGCTGCCTGGGGGGGCTGGCTGATGCATCCGGCCTCTTCGCTGATCGCCTTCACCACGCTCTCGGGCGCGGGCTTCGGCTTTCTGTTCTTCCTGGGGCTGGGCCTTCCGGACGTCTCGGGCTGGGTGGCGCTGGGCTATTTCGCGCTGGCCTATCTTCTGGCGGGGGGCGGGCTGCTGGCCTCGGCCTTCCATCTGGGCCACCCGGAGCGTGCGCTGCGCGCCTTCACCCAGTGGCGCAGCAGCTGGCTGAGCCGCGAGGCCTGGGCCTCGGTCGTCACGCTCGTGGTGATGGCCGTCTATGGCGCGGGCCTGGTGTTTCTTGGAACCCGGTTCGCGGTGCTGGGCCTGCTGGGATCGGTGCTGGCGCTGGCGACGGTCTTCACCACCGCGATGATCTATACCCAGATGCGCCCGGTGCCGCGCTGGCACAGCCCGCTCACGCCCGCGCTGTTCCTTGTTCTGGCGCTGGCGGGCGGCGCGCTGTTCGCCAGCCAGACCCTGGCGGCGCAGGTGCTGCTGGTCGTGGCGCTTGCGCTGCAACTGGCCTGGTGGATCACCGGCGATCGGCGCTTTGCCGCCTCGGGCACCGACATGGGCACGGCCACCGGCCTGGGCGAGGGCGAGCATCTGCGCGCCTTCGAGCCGCCCCATACCGGGCCGAACTACCTGACCCGAGAGATGATCCATGTGGTGGGCCGGCGCCATGCCACGCGGCTACGGGCGATCGCGCTGATCCTGATGGCGGCCCTGCCGCTGGTGCTGCTGATGCCGCCCTTCGGCAAGATCGGTGCGGGCCTCGCCGCGCTGACACATCTGGCCGGTGTCGCGGTGTCGCGCTGGTTGTTCTTCGCCCAGGCGGAACATGTGGTGGGGCTCTATTACGGCAAGCGGTGAGCGGCTTGGACCGTCCGATTGCCTCGGTGCCATCACGCGGGCAGGGGACGGGCCCGCCCCCCTTCCCGAGGGGCGGGCGCGCCCGTGTCAGCCCCTGGGATAGCCGAGGGTCTTCAGGGCCTCCGCGATCTCGTCGAGGATGGCCGTATCGTCGATCGTGGCGGGCATCTTGAAGTCCTCGCCATCGGCGATCTTCGCCATGGTCGCGCGCAGGATCTTGCCCGAGCGGGTCTTGGGCAGCCGGTCGACCACGCAGGCCAGCTTGAAGGCCGCCACCGGGCCGATCTGGTCGCGCACACGGGCGACGCATTCCTTCACGATCTCGGTCTCGGGGCGGTTGACGCCCTTGGTGAGACAGAGAAAGCCCATGGGCAACTGGCCCTTCAGTTCGTCCGCCACGCCGATCACGGCGCATTCGGCCACGTCCGGGTGGCCGGCCAGCACCTCCTCCATCGCGCCGGTGGACAGGCGATGGCCGGCCACGTTGATCACGTCGTCGGTGCGGGCCATGATGTAGAGATAGCCATCCTCGTCGATCATCCCGGCATCTCCGGTCTCGTAGTAGCCGGGGAAATGCTCCAGATAGCTCTTGCGGAAACGCGCCTCTGCATTCCACAGCGTGGGCAGCGTTCCGGGCGGCAGCGGCAGCTTCACCGCCACCGCGCCCAAGGTGCCGGGGGCGACCGGGCGGCCGCCCTCGTCCAGGATGCGCACGTCATAGCCGGGCATCGGCACGCCCGACGATCCGATCCTGATCGGCAACGCATCCAGCCCTTGCGGGATGCCGGTGATGGCCCAGCCGGTTTCCGTCTGCCACCAGTGGTCGATCACCGGCACACCGAGTTGCGCCCGGGCCCATTCGATCGTGTCCGGATCCGCCCTCTCGCCGGCGAGGTAGAGCGTGCGCAGGCAGGACAGGTCGTATTTCTTCAGGAAGGCGCCCTCGGGATCCTCGCGCTTGATCGCGCGGAAGGCGGTGGGCGCGGTGAAGAAGCTGGCCACCCTGTGTTCCGAGATCACCCGCCAGAAGGTGCCCGCATCCGGCGTGCCCACGGGCTTGCCCTCGAACACCACGCTGGTGTTGCCATGGATCAGCGGCGCATAGCAGATATAGGAATGGCCGACCACCCAGCCCACGTCGGAGGCGGCCCAGAACACCTCGCCGGGCTCGACATTGTAGAGGTTCTTCATCGTCCAGTTGAGCGCCACCAGGTGGCCGCCGGTGGGGCGCACAACGCCCTTGGGCTGGCCGGTGGTGCCGGAGGTGTAGAGAATATAGGCGGGGTGGGTGGCCTCGACCGGCACGCACTCGGCCGGCGTCACCCCGTACTGGAACTCGTGCCAGGCCAGGTCGCGGCCGGGTTCCAGATGCGCCACCTCCTGTTCGCGCTGGAAGATCACGCAGAAGTCGGGCTTGTGGCTGGCCTCGGCGATGGCGCCGTCGAGCAGCGGCTTGTAATGCACCACGCGGCCGGGTTCGATCCCGCAGGAGGCGGCGATGATCGCCTTGGGCCGCGCGTCGTCGATCCGCACCGCCAGTTCATGCGCGGCGAAGCCACCGAAGACCACCGAATGGATCGCGCCCAGCCGGGCACAGGCCAGCATCGCCTCGATCGCCTCGGGAATCATCGGCATGTAGATGATCACCCGGTCACCCTTTTCGATGCCGCGCGCTTGCAACGCGCCCGCCAGCCGTGCCACCCGATCGCGCAGTTCGGCATAGGTGATCTCGT
>JBKHDP010000189.1:0-4710 GCA_046541255.1 Paracoccaceae bacterium
CTGAAGGTGCCGAGTTCGGGCACGGTGATCTGGAAATCGGAGAGCACCTCCAGAAGATAGGCCTCGAAGGGCTCGTCGGTGCGGTCGAGCTCGTCGATCAGCAGCACCGGCGCGCCGCCGGCCTGCGGGCTCATCGCCTCCAGCAGCGGTCGGCGGATCAGGAAACGGTCGGAGAAGAGCTCTTCGGTGAGCGCCTCGCGGTCGGTCCCCTCCACCGCCTCGGCGGTGCGGATCGCCACCATCTGCGCGGGGAAGTTCCATTCGTAGACCGCCGAGGCGGCGTCGAGCCCCTCGTAGCATTGCAGCCGGATCAGCCGGCGGCCGAGCGACGCGGCCAGCGCCTTGGCGATCTCGGTCTTGCCGACCCCGGCCTCGCCTTCCAGGAACAGCGGCCGGCCGAGCCGGAGTGACAGGAACACCACGGTGGCCAGCGCCCGGCCGCAGACATAGCCTTGTCCGGCAAGGCTCTGCTGCACCGCGTCGATCGACTGGGGTATCTGCATCCGGCGTTCCTCCCTGTGCGCCAAGACCTGCATGTCTTTGCCGGGGGGTCAAGCCGCGAGCGTTGCAGCGATACCCGTCGGGCCGCGAAAACACCCCGCAAGATTGACGGACTCCCCGGCGGATGACATGATTCATCCAAAGAACAGCATGCTATCGGCGGAACGCCGGAGCGAAACCGAAGCGGGCAGGCGGGCAGCCATGTCGGAAGTGCAAGGTTCGGCGGAGGCGCGGCGATGCGCGTGACCGCCGTCACCTGTGTGAAGAACGAAGGGCCGTTCCTGCTGGAATGGGTGGCCTTCAACCGGCTGATCGGCGTGACCGATTTCCTGTTCTATTCCAACGACTGCACCGATGCCACCGACCGGCTGCTGGATGCGCTGGCGGAGGCCGGCGTGCGCCACCTGCCCAATCCGGCCGAGGGCCGCAACTACCAGATGGAGGCGCTGAAGGATGCCGCGCGGCAAAGGGTGGTATCGCAGGCGGACTGGGTCTGGGTGGCGGATGTGGACGAGTTCCTGAACATCCATGCGGGCGATCACAGCATCGCGGCACTGATCGAGGCCTGCGGCGACCCGCAGGCAATCTCGGTCACGTTCCAGTTCTTCGCCAATGACGGGGTGGACGCTTTCGAGGACCGCCCGGTGATCGGGCAGTTCACCCGCAGCCACAACCCGGAGATCTGGTGCGGAGAGACGGCGATCGAAGTCAAGACACTGGTGCGAAAAGATTTTCCCTTGCAGTATTACGGCGCGCACCGGCCCTTCTTCAAGGACTCGCTGCCGGCGCGGCGGCGGCCGCGCTGGACCGACGGGTCGGGCCGCGACGTGCCACATCGCTTCCTGGTGGCGGCCAATCCGAGGCGGATCCGCAAGTTCCCGGCCCGGGGCGCGCGGGTGTACGCCACGCTGAACCATTACGCGCTGCGCTCGCTCGACAGCTACTTGGTCAAGAACGACCGCGGCGACGTGAACCGCGAGCATCGCGCCTTCGACGACAGCTATTGGCGGGAGCGCAACGACCCGGCGCAGGAGGAGCGCTCGATCCTGCGCCACCTGCCGGCGCTGGAGGCCGAGATCGCCGCGCTGAAGGCGCTGCCCGGTGTGGCCGCGCTGCACGAGGAAGCGGTGGCACTGCACCGGGCGCGGCGCGACGCGCTGCTGGAGCGCGAGGACTATCGCGACATGCGGGCCCGGCTGCGCGGTGCGCCGGCGCTGCCACCGCAGGAGGCGGCGCTGCTGGAGGAACTGGGGCTGCCGGCATGAGCCTCCGGCTGGTCAATCTCGGCCTTCCCAAGTCGGGCACGACCACGCTGGGACATGCGCTCAAGCTGGCCGGGCTCAGGGTGGCCGATTACCGCATCCGCCCGCACCAGACCGGGGGGCGGGACGCGCGCGAGGGCGCCTTCGTGGCCGACCTGCTCTATCGCGGTCTCTACGGGTCCGGCGATCCGCTGGCGCATCTGGACGGGTTCGATGCCCTGTCCGAGACCAGCCGGCTGCGCGGGCGGTCGGTCTGGCCGCAGACGGATTTCGCGCTGATCGAGGCGCTGCGCGCGCGCCATCCGGGGCTGCGCTTCGTGGCGACCCGGCGTGACGCCTTCGCCATGGCGCAATCCATGCTGCGCTGGTCCGACATGGTGGCGCGGCTGACGCGAATGCCGGTGCCGGGGCTGCCCGCGGGTTACGGCGAGACCGCGGCCCAGAGGATGCGCTGGATCGAGGGGCATTACGCCTTCCTTGCGGCGGTGTTCGGGGACGATCCGCGCTACCTGGAGCTGGACGTGGCGGCCACGGACGCGCCGCTGCGGCTGGGTGCGCATCTGGGGATCGACCTGCCCTGGTGGGGCACCGCCAACGCCAACCCGGAGAGCACGTGATGCGGATCGTGCTGCTGATCGGGATGGATGCCTGGGCGATCGGGCGCATCGCCAGTGTGCTGGAGGACAAGCGCGGCCAGATGGCGGGCAAGGGCGTGCTGTTTCCGCGCGCTGCCGGGGCGAAGAACCACACGCGGTTGTTCATGGCCGTGACCGAGCCCGCCAATGTGGACCGGTTGCGTTTCAACCGCGGCGTGATCGCCCCCGAGGCGCAGGCCGATCTGCGCCGCCAGGTGGAACAGGGGCTCGCGCGCGAGGTGGCGGAGGCGCGGCCCGAACTGATGATCCTGCTGGCCGAGCAGCTGGGCCCGGCGCTGGCCGCTCCGGCCGAGATGGAACGGCTCCGCGCCGTGCTGGCCCCGCTCTCGCCCGAGATCGAGGTGATCGCGCTGGTCGAGGAACAGGCGCGTGCGCTGGCGTGGCACTATGCCGAACAGGTGTTCGAGGGCCGCGCGGCGCCGCTGTCGCGCGAACTTGCGCTGGCCGGGGCCGAAAGCTGGTGGGATGCCTGTCTCGCCGCCCGCCCGGTCCCCGATCCTGCGCGCGGGCTGTTCGCCGAGGTTCAGGGCGCGCCGTTCTGGCTGGATTACGCGCGGCTGGTCGCGGAATGGGAAGCGGTGTTCGGCGCGGGTCGCGTGCATCTGCACGGGCTGGACCGGGCGGCGCTGGCCGGCGCGGACGCGCCCGACGCGATCCGCGCGCTGCTGGGCGTCACCCCCACGCTGGGCAAGGCGGCGCCGGTGTCGCTGCCCGCCCTGCCCCCCGCGCCCTGGCTGGCGCGCGCCCGCGCCTTCAACGAGATCCTGCTGCGCTATATCGAGGTGAAGCAGGCGATCGTGCCGCGCCAGTTGTGGCGGCGCCTGCTGGCAGAGATGGAGATCGGCGGCCCGGCGATCGATCCGGGCGGGCTGGCGGCGGTCTCGCGGCGCTTCGCGCCGGCCAATGCCGCGCTGGCCGATGCGCATCCCGGGCTGGGCGCGCTCTGCCCCCCGCCAGAGGCGGCGCCCTGGCAGGAGGCCGATCCCCGCAACGGTTTCCGCGCCTCGCAATACCTGCTGGCCTTCCGTGGCCGGATCGACCGCGCGACCAGGGAAGAGCGGCGGGCCAAGGCGGCCGCACTGACCCGGCCGGAGGCGCCGGACGAGCCCGAGGGTCTGAGCCCGGTGGCGCGGCGGATCATGCCGCCGCTCGCCCGGCAGAATTTCGACCGGCTGCGCGGCGGTCCCTTCGCGCCGCATAACCGGTTGGGCCGGGTCAACGAGGAAGAGCTTGCCGCGGCCTTCACACCCGTGCCGCCGCGCCCGCTGGCCGAGGGCAGCACCGGCCGGGTGATCGTGGGCTGCATGAAGAACGAGGCGCCCTATATCGTCGAATGGGTGGCCTATCACCGCGCCATCGGGGTCGACACATTCCTGATCTACACCAACGGCTGCGAGGACGGCACCGACGCGATCCTGGATCGGCTGCAGGCGATGGGTGTTCTGGAGCACCGCAACAACGACGACTGGAAGGGCAATTCGCCCCAGCAGCATGCGCTGAACCGCGCCCTGAAGGAGCCGGTGATCCGCAACGCCGAATGGATCATCCATATCGACGTGGACGAGTTCATCAATATCCGCTGCGGCAACGGCACGCTGGACGATTTCCTGGCACGGGCGCCGGATGCCACCAATGTGGCGATGACCTGGCGGCTGTTCGGCAACAACGGCATCACCGCGCTGACCGACGGGCTCGTGATCGAGCAGTTCGACGCCTGCGCGCCGCGCTACTGCCCCAAGCCGCACACGGTCTGGGGTTTCAAGACCATGTTCCGCAATATCGGCGCCTACGAAAAGATCTCGTGCCACCGGCCCAACAAGCTGGCCCCGGGGTTCGAGCGCCGGGTGAAATGGGTCAACGGGTCGGGCCAGGACATGACGCAGGAAGCCATCCGCAACGGCTGGCGCAATTCCAAGAAAAGCATCGGTTACGACCTGCTGCAGCTGAACCATTACGCACTGCGCTCGGCCGAAAGCTTTCTCATCAAGCGCCAGCGCGGGCGGGCGCTGCATGTGGATCGCTCGATCGGGCTGAACTACTGGATCCGGATGGACTGGTCGGAAAGCCGCGACATCACCATCCAGCGCAACCTGCCCCGCCTGCGCTCCGAAATCGCCCGGCTGCTGCAGGACGAGACGCTGGCGCGGCTGCATCAAGAGGGCCATGCCTGGCACAGGGCCAAGGCGGCCGAACTGCGCGCCAATCCCGAATTCGCCGAGCTCTATGACCGCGCGCTGGAGCTGAAACTCACGGAAACCGAGCGGGTGGCCTATGCCCTCGCCCTCGACATG
>JBKHDP010000190.1:0-4616 GCA_046541255.1 Paracoccaceae bacterium
ATCGGGCTGGCTTTCCAACCCTCCGGCGGCTTCGGCGGCGCGGGCGCGGGCCTCCTGTTCGGCTTCCTCGCGCAACAGGCGGGCGACCTCCGGGTCGAGCGGACGCCGGCCGGGCTCGGGCGCGGTGGCGGCTTCGGGAGCCTCCGGTTCGGGCCCGGGCTGCGGGGCGGGCTCAGGATGCGGCTCGGGTTCCGCTGTCGCGTCCGGCCACTCCTCGTCCTGCCAATCCGGTTCCGGCAGGGGCTGCTCCAGCTCCTCGGCAAGGCCCGCGTCCTCGGCGGGATGTTTCTGGAACCAGGTATGGCCACAGGACGAACATTGCACGTCGCGCCCGTCCTGCGGAATCACGTCGTTCGGCACCTCGTATTGCGCGCCGCAATTCGGGCAAATCAGCCTCATTTCGCCCCCTCTGGCCCGATACCACTGGTCCTGCCACCTCTTGCGGAACTTTACGGCCTCCCGCGACCGGACGAAAGGTTAATCCGAACACCCCACGGATTGCATCCGTGGCGGTGCTGAGGCACAACATGGGCCGTTGGCGATGCCCGGGGGGCTGTGGTGATCGAACTCGAGAACGTGGGCTACAGCTACGGCGGCGGCGAGCTGCTGTCCGAGATCTCGCTGACGCTGGCGCCCGGATCGTTCCACTTCCTGACCGGGCCGTCCGGGGCCGGCAAGACGACCTTCCTCAAGCTCTGCTACGGCGCGTTGCAGCCCACCGCGGGCCAGATGCACCTGTTCGGCAAACCGCTCTCGGGGATGGATCGCGACGACATCGCGCTGCTGCGCCGACGCATCGGGGTGGTGCACCAGGATTGCCAGTTCCTCGACCATCTGCCGGTGGCCGAGAACGTGGCCCTGCCGCTGGCGGTGGCGGGCCAGTCGCGCCTGGCCGACGAGACCAACCTGAAGGAATTGCTGGGCTGGGTCGGGTTGTCGCGGCGGGCCGGCGCGCTGCCGCCCGAGCTGTCGGGCGGAGAGAGGCAGCGCGCGGCGCTGGCCCGGGCGGTCATCATGTCGCCAGAGGTGATCCTCGCGGACGAGCCTACCGGCAACGTGGACTGGGAGATGTCGCAACGCCTGCTGACCCTGCTGGTGGAGTTGAACCGGATGGGCAAGACCATCATGATCGCCACCCATGACCTGGCGCTGATCCGGGCTGCCAAGTCGCAGGTTCAGGCGCGGGTGCTGCGGATCGCCAACCGGCGGTTGCAGACGGCGGGGGCGGACCTGTGAGCCGGCTGGCGGGGCTGGCGGACCTGCTGCGGGGCGACGCGCAGGCCGACCGGGTGGTGCCGCCTACCGGATTCACCGCGCGTCTGACGCTGTTCACCGCCGGCGCGATGGCGTTCCTGGCAGTGTTCGCTCTGGCGCTGTCGCTCGCCGCCGGGCGGCTGGCGGATCGCTGGGGCGAGGAACTGGCCCGCGGCGCGACCTTGCGGATCTCGGCCCCGCAGGACCAGATCGACGCCCAGACCCGCGCCGCGCTGCGGGTTCTTGAGCAGACCCCGGGCGTGGCCCGTGCCCGTGCCCTTTCGGCCGATGAGCAGCGGGCCCTGCTGGAGCCCTGGTTCGGCCCCGATCTTCCGGTGGAGACGTTGCCGATCCCGCAGTTGATCGAGATCGTCGAAACCGGCGATGGGCTCGACGCCGAGGGCTTGCGGCTGCGGCTGGCAGCCGAACTGCCCGGCGCGGTGCTGGACGATCATACCCGCTGGCGGCGCCCGCTGGTGCAGGCGGCCGACCGGCTGCGCCTGCTGGGCTGGGCGTCGATCGCGCTGATCGGCGGAGCGGTTGCGGCGATGATCACCTTGGCGGCGCAGGCTGCACTGTCGGCCAATGCGCAGGTGATCGCAGTCCTGCGGCTGGTGGGCGCGCGCGACACCTATATCGCGCGCGCCTTCGTGCGCCGTTTCACCCTGCGGGCCCTGACCGGCGCCGCGGCCGGCACGGCGCTGGGCATGGCGGCGGTGGCGGCGCTGCCCGCGGCCGATGCGGCGGGCGGGTTTCTGACCGGGCTGGGTTTTCGCGGCTGGCACTGGCTCTGGCCGCTGGCGGTGCCGCCCCTGGCCGGGCTGGTGGCGTTCTGGGCCACCGGCGCCGCGGCCCGGCGTACCTTGCGGGAGCTTCCGTGATGCTGCAATGGCTGCGCTCGCTGCTGTTCGTCGGACAGATTTATGCGATGATGGCGCTGATGGCGGTGGTCTTCACGCCCTGGGCCCTGCTGGATCGTCGCGGCGCCTATGCCGCGGTGCGCAGCTGGTGCCGATGGGTGCGCTGGAGCGCGCGCTGGATGGTGGGGCTGCGTTCAGAAGTGCGGGGCGAGGTGCCCAGGGGCGAGGTGCTGATCGCGGCCAAGCACCAGAGTTTCCTCGACATCATCCTGATCGTCTCGGAAGTTCCCCGGCCCAAGTTCATCATGAAGCGCGAATTGAAATGGGCCCCGATCCTGGGCTGGTACGCGCTGCGGATCGGCTGTGTGCCGGTGGATCGCGGGCGCCGGGCGCAGGCGATGCGCCAGATGGTGCGGGCGGTGAAGGAGGGCACCGTGCCACCGGGCCAGCTCATCATCTATCCGCAGGGCACCCGCGTGGCGCCCGGCGTGGCCCGGCCCTACAAGATCGGCACTGCCGTGCTGTATTCCGAGACCGGGCAGGATTGCGTGCCCGCCGCCACCAATGTGGGGCTTTTCTGGCCGCGGCATGGCATCCTGCGCAAACCCGGTCTCGCGGTGGTGGAATTCCTGCCGCCGATCCCTGCCGGGCTCGACAACGCGGCCTTCATGGCGGAACTCGAGCGGGTGGTGGAAACGCGTTCGAACGCGCTGATGGCCGAGGCGGGGTCGCGCGCCGGCTGAGCCGCGGTCGGGGCCGTCCGTCAGGCACAGGCGCTCACCGGCGCGGTGCGAGGTCATCACGACGGTGGAAGGATGCGGGATCAACGCGCGCACGAAGCTGGCGCCCTGCAGCTTGTCCTGGCTGCGCACCAGCCAGAACGACCTCGCGAAAACCGCGTTGCCCGCGGCAAGGATCGCGAGCTTGACGGCGTGGCCGGGAGAGATCCAGTGCATGAAGCCCGTCATCACCACGGTCCTCGCGGCCCCCACCAGCACCGCCATGCAGGCGCATGTTGCGGAGTTGAAGGGATGCTCCGACGCATGGGTGTCGAGATACATCAGCCCGAACATCACGGCCGTCGAGGCCGCGATCATCGCGGCGAAACGGGCATGGGTCATGGCCTGCGCTTTCCAGTCGTCCGAAAGAACAGGCCGGGTCCCGCGCCGGACGGTTTCGGAGCCCTGGCGCGGTGACGGCCGGGACATGGGTCCGGCCGTCACCTGGTTCAGGCGTGGATGGCGCCGTCGCCGCAGGCCAGGGCCGCCTCGCGCACCGCCTCGGAATAGGTGGGGTGGGCGTGGCAGGTCAGAGCCAAGTCCTGCGCCGAGGCGCCGAATTCCATCGCCACGCAGATCTCGTGGATCAGGTCGCCGGCCGCCGGCCCGATGATATGGGCGCCGAGAATGCGGTCGGTCTCCTTGTCGGCGAGGATCTTGACGAAACCGTCGGCGGCGAAATTCGCCTTGGCCCGACCGTTCCCCATGAAGGAGAACTTGCCGGTCTTGTAGGCGCGGCCGGCCTCCTTGAGGCTTTCCTCGGTCTCGCCCACGGCGGCCACCTCGGGATGGGTGTAGATCACCGAGGGGATCACCCCGTAATTCACATGGCCCGCCTTGCCGGCGATCACCTCGGCCGCCGCCATGCCCTCGTCCTCGGCCTTGTGCGCCAGCATGGGGCCGGCGATCGCGTCGCCGATGGCGTAGATGCCCTCCACATTGGTGCGCCAGTGGCTGTCGGTGCGGATCTGGCCACGCTCGGTCATCTCCACGCCCAGCGCGTCGAGACCCAGCCCGTCGGTATAGGGACGCCGGCCGGTGGCCACCAGCACCGTGTCGGCCTCGATCATGGCCTCGCTGTCATCCTTGCGCAGCTTGTAGGTGACCTTGGCCTTGGTCTTGAGCGCCTCGACGGATTGCACCGCCGCGCCCATCACGAAATCCAGCCCCTGCTTCTTGAGAAGGCGCTGGAAGCTCTTGCGGACCTCGCCATCCATCCCGGGCGTCACCGCGTCGAGATATTCCACCACCGTGACCTCGCTGCCGAGCCGGCGGTAGACCGAGCCCAGTTCCAGCCCGATCACGCCCGCGCCGATCACCACCAGCTTCCTGGGGATCTTCGGCAGGTCCAGCGCGCCGGTGGAGGAGACCACCACCTTCTCGTCGATCTCGACCCCGGGCAGGGCGCTGGGCTCGGACCCGGTCGCGATGATGATGTTCTTCGCCTCGTGGGTCTCGTCGCCGACCTGGACCTGGCCCTTTCCGGGGATCGAGCCCCAGCCCTTGAGCCAGTCGATCTTGTTCTTCTTGAACAGGAATTCGATACCCTTGGTGTTCTGGGCGATGGTGTCGTCCTTGTAGGCCAGCATCTGCTTCCAGTCGACCGAGGGGCTCTTGCCCTTCAGGCCCATCGCGGCGAAATTGTGCTCGGCCTCGTGCAGCATGTGCGAGGCGTGCAGCAGCGCCTTCGAGGGGATGCAGCCCACGTTCAGGCAGGTGCCGC
>JBKHDP010000191.1:0-4614 GCA_046541255.1 Paracoccaceae bacterium
GTTCTCCTTCGATCAGGTGATGGATCTGGCAGAGCGCCAGGCGCTGGCGGTGGCGCCGCTGCTGCTGGCGGTCTACTGGCTTTCACGCCATCGCGAGCGTTTGCGCGCCACCGCTTGAGTTCCGCCCCCCCGGCCCATAGACATGTGCCGACGCAAGACGCAGGAGAGGGGGCGGCCCATGCAGGTGGCACAGGATCTGGCACAGGCGATCGGGAACACCCCGCTGATCCGGCTCAGGGGGCCCAGCGAGGCCACGGGCTGCGAGATCTGGGGCAAGGCCGAGTTCATGAATCCGGGCCAGTCGGTCAAGGATCGCGCCGCGCTCTACATCATCCGCGACGCGGTGGAGCGGGGCGCTCTGGAACCGGGCGGCGTGATCGTCGAGGGCACGGCCGGCAATACCGGCATCGGGCTGGCGCTGGTGGGCGCGTCGATGGGCTATCGCACGGTGATCGTGATCCCCGAGACGCAGAGCCAGGAAAAGAAGGACATGATCCGGCTCGCCGGTGCCGAGCTGGTGCAGGTGCCCGCCGCGCCCTATCGGAATCCCAACAATTATGTCCGCTATTCGGGCCGCCTGGCGGAAAGGCTTGCGCAGCTCGAAGAGCACGGGGCGATCTGGGCCAACCAGTTCGACAACGTGGCCAACCGCCGCGCGCATCGGGAGACGACCGGCCCGGAGATCTGGGAACAGACCGGCGGCCGGATCGACGGGTTCATCTGCGCGGTGGGCTCCGGCGGCACGCTGGCGGGTGTGGCCGAGGCGCTCCAGCCGCGCGGCGTGAAGATGGGGCTGGCCGATCCGATGGGGGCCGCGCTCTACAGCTATTATACCAGCGGCGAGTTCAAGGCCGAGGGCAGCTCGATCACCGAAGGCATCGGCCAGGGCCGCATCACCGCCAATCTGGAAGGTTTCACGCCGGATTTCTGCACCCAGGTTCCCGACGAGGAGGCGCTGCCGGTGGTGTTCGACCTGCTGGCGCAGGAGGGTCTGTGCCTGGGCGGCTCTTCCGGGGTGAACGTGGCGGGCGCCATGCGCATGGCGCGCGAGATGGGGCCGGGCCACACCATCGTGACGATCCTGTGCGACTACGGCACACGCTACCAGTCCAAGCTGTTCAACCCCGACTTCCTGCGCGAGAAGGGGCTGCCGGTGCCCGGCTGGATGGATCGCGCGCCCGCGTCCATTCCGGGCGTCTTCCTGGAGGCGGAATGATCCGCCGGCTGCTGACGGGACTGTTTGCCGCCACGTTCGGCGTCTGGCTGCTGCTGGGGGCCGCGCTGGCCCAGGACACGCCCGATTACGATCGGTGGGCCAGTCTGGCAGAACGCGCCGAGGACGTGCTGGAGCGCGGCCTGGCTTCCACCTCTGCGCTGGAGACGCTGCGCGAGCAGGTGGCCGGGTTCCGCGAGCAATTCCTTGACGGGCAGGACGCCAATGCCGCGCGGATCGAGACCCTGCGCGGTCAGATCGAGGCGCTGGGCCCGGTCCCGGAGGAGGGCGAGGAGTCGCAGGAGATCGCCGAGCGCCGCGCCGAGCTGCAGGAACAGCTCGACCGGCTGATGGCCCCGCGCGTGGCCGCCGAAGAGGCCTATACCCGGGCCGACGGGCTGATCCGCGAGATCGACGACATCATCCGCGAACGCCAGACCGATGCGTTGCTGTCGCTGGGGCCGACCCCCCTCGACCCGCGCTACTGGCCCGGGGCGATCGAGGCGCTCTGGTCCTCGGTCGGCGGGGTCTGGCAGGAGGGCGTCTCGAACTGGGCCTCGCCGATCGAACGCCGTGCGCTGGCGAGCAACCTGCCGCTGGTGCTGGGGCTGTTGCTGGTCGCGGCCATCCTGTTCCTGCGGGGCAATGCCTGGGTGGAGCGCGCCGGGGAGCGGATGCGCGGGATCATCCGGCGCGGGAGCGGCGTCTGGTCGGTGCTGATCTCCTTCGGGCATATCGTGTTGCCGCTGGCCGGGCTCTACGCGATCACCTGGGCATTGCGGCTGAGCGGGCTGGCCGGGCTGCGCGGCGAGGTGGTCCTGGAACATCTGCCGGAATGGGGTGTCTTCGTGCTGGGCGTACGCTGGATCGCCGGGCGGATCTTCCATTCCCATGACCGCGACGCGCATCTGACGCTGGAGGCGCTGCCGCGGGCGGAGGCGCGCTGGTATGCCACCGTGCTTGCGCTGCTGGTGGTGATCCACTCCGTGATCAGCGCCTTCGGCGATCTCGACAACCTGAGCGAGGCCACTCTGGCGGTTCTGGTGTTCCCCGTGGTCGTTCTGATCGGGCTGCTTCTGTTCCGGCTCGGCCAGATCCTGCGGCGCTTCTGCGTCGTGACGGAGGAGGATACCGAGGAAGAGGCGTTCCGCGACCGTCTTATCCGCCTGGTGGGGCTGGCCTCGATGATCGTGGCGGTGCTGGCGCCGGTGATGGCCGGGATCGGTTATCGCAACGCGGCCGTGGCGCTGCTTCTGCCCTGGGTGAGCACGCTGGCCCTGGCCGGGCTGCTGATGGTGCTGCAGCGCTTCCTGGGCGATGTCTACCGGCTGGTCACCGGCAAGTCCGATGCCGATACCGAGTCGCTGGTGCCGGTCCTGATCGGCTTCGTGCTCGCTCTCGGGACATTGCCGGCGCTGGCGCTGATCTGGGGCGCGCGGGTGGCCGATCTCACCGAGATCTGGACCCGCTTCCGCGAGGGCTTCGTGCTGGGCGAGACCCGCATCTCGCCCACGGACTTCCTGACCTTCGTGATCGTGTTCGTGCTGGGCTACACGGCGACGCGGTTTTTGCAGGGCGCGCTGCGCAGTTCGGTCCTGCCGAAGACGAGGATCGATCTGGGCGGCCAGAACGCGATCGTGTCGGGCATGGGCTATGTCGGGATCCTGCTGGCCGCGCTGCTGGCGATCTCGGCCGCGGGGCTTGACCTGAGCTCGCTGGCGATCGTGGCCGGGGCACTGTCGGTGGGCATCGGCTTCGGGCTGCAGAACATCGTGTCGAACTTCGTGTCCGGCATCATCCTGCTGATCGAGCGCCCGGTGTCGGAAGGCGACTGGATCGAGGTGGGAGGCCAGATGGGCTATGTGCGCGCCATCTCGGTGCGCTCCACCCGGATCGAAACCTTCGACCGCACCGACGTGATCATCCCCAACGCCGATCTCGTCTCGGGCGTGGTCACCAACTGGACCCGCAACAACACGGTGGGCCGGGTGATCGTGCCGGTGGGCGTGGCCTACGGCACCGACAGCCGCAAGGTCGAGGCGATCCTGCGCGAGATCGCCGAGGATCACCCGATGGTGCTGCTGAACCCGGCGCCCTCGGTGGTGTTTCGCGGCTTCGGCGCGGATTCGCTGGATTTCGAGATCCGCGCCATCCTGCGCGACGTGAACTGGGCTCTGAGCGTGCATTCCGACATGAACCACGCCATCGCCAGGCGTTTCGCCGAGGAGGGGATCGAGATCCCCTTCGCCCAGCGCGATGTCTGGCTGCGCAACCCCGAGGTTCTGCGCGCCCCCGCCGGCACGCCGGAGACACCGGAGCCATCGGACAGGCTAGAAAAGGGCGGGCGCGGCGATCCGGCCGGTTCGGGGACCCTGCCCGAGACCATGCGCCCGCTGGACGCCGACGAGGCGCTGGGCGACGCGTCCGGCGGCGATGCTGAAGGAGACAGCCGATGACCCGCATGCTGTTCCGCGAGAATGCCTATCTGCGCGAGGCGCCGTCGCGCGTGGTGGCGCACACGCCCGAGGGCGGCGTGGTGCTGGAGGCAAGCCTGTTCTACCCGACCGGCGGCGGCCAGCCCGGCGACAGCGGGCAGCTGGGCTGGGAGGGCCGAAGCCTCGCCATCGCCACCGCCGTGAAGGGGGAGGGCGACGCGATCGTGCTGGTCCCGGCCGAGCCCTCGGCCCTGCCGCCGGTGGGCGCGGAGGTGATCCAGCAGCTCGACTGGGCCCGCCGCCATGCGCATATGCGGGTGCATACCGCGCTGCATCTGCTCTCGGTGGTGCTGCCCCTGCCGGTCACCGGCGGCGCGATCTCGGAGGGCAAGGGGAGGCTGGATTTCGACATGCCCGAGGCCCCCGCGGACAAGGAGGCGCTCGAGGCGCAGCTGAACGCGCTGGCCGCTCGCGACCTGGCGGTGAGCGAAGACTGGATCTCCGACGCGGAACTGGAGGCCAATCCCGGGCTGGTCAAGACGATGTCCGTCAAGCCGCCGTCGGGGGCAGGGCGGGTGCGGCTGGTCCGGATCGGGCAGGGCGAGAGCCAGGTCGATCTGCAACCCTGCGGCGGCACCCACGTCGCCCGCACCGGCGAGATCGGCCCGATCCGACTGGGCAAGATCGAGAAAAAGGGCCGCCAGAACCGCCGCGTGACGCTCCACCTGCTCGGCTGAGACCGCGGCGGAGGCCGCTGTTTCACCCGGCCGTTCCGCCCGGGGAAAAATCGCCGCCGCGATGGCCCGCCCGCTCTTGCAAAGGGTCGGCGGGAAAGGCTAAGAGACAGCCCACGGAGAGGTGGCCGAGTGGTCGAAGGCGCACGCCTGGAACGCGTGTAGGCGGGAAACCGTCTCCAGGGTTCGAATCCCTGTCTCTCCGCCACTTGCCCTCGCGAAAGCGTTCTCC
>JBKHDP010000192.1:0-4606 GCA_046541255.1 Paracoccaceae bacterium
GCCTCCTCGGCGGCCATGCGCAGGCTGCCCTCGCGCAGCTTCGAGGTCATCATCACCGGCGCACCGAAGGCCCGCCCCAGTTCGGCCAGCCGGGCATTGCCCGGGGTCAGGCGGATCTGCGGCAGGTTCACCCGCCGGATCGCGGCGGAATGCAGGTCGATCCCGAGATCGGACCGGGAGACGATCTCCTCCATGAAGAGATGCGCCAGCCGCGACGCCAGCGAGCCGCTGGGATGGCCGGGAAACACCCGGTTCAGGTCGCGCCGATCCGGCAGGTAGCGCGAATGGCTGAGAAAGCCGTAGGTGTTGACGATCGGCACCGCCAGCAAGGTGCCCGACATGCCGCGCAGCGGCTGGGCGCGCAGCAGCCGCCGCACGATCTCCACGCCGATCACCTCGTCGCCATGGATCGCCGCCGAAACGAACACCACCGGCCCCGGCCGCCGGCCATGGATCACATGCACCGACATGGTGACCGGCGTGTGATCCGACAGGATCGAGACCGGCAGGTCCACCGTGCGCCGGGTTCCCGGCGCGATCAGCGCGCCTCCCAGTTCGAACCCGTCCCGTTGCGCCGCCATGTGCCGCCTCCGTCCGTTTCGCCGCACAGGCATAGGCAGCACACCCGTCCCTGTCCAGTGGGGCGCCCCGATGCGCGGCAGTCTTCTTCTTGGCCAAAATATCCCCGCCGGAGGCCCCGCGCGGCCGCAGGCCGCGCCCCGTGAAGACCTGCCGCCGAAGGCGGCTCCGCATGGATATGGCGATCGGAACGGGCGCTCCCTCCGGCATGGCGCGCAGAAGACGCGGCCCCATGCCTGCCGGCACGGGGCCATGTCGCTGCGGCCAGGCCGGCTGCGATCAGGCCGGGGCCTTGATGGTGCGGAGATAGGGCAGCTTCACATCGATCTCGCCGAATTTGGCGCGCGCCTCGTCATCCGAAAGCGTCAGCGCAACGATCACGTCCTGCCCGGCGATCCAGTTGGCGCCGGTGGCGATCGGCACGCCATAGGTCGCCTGCAACGCATCCAGCGCCCGCAGCACCTCGGCGAAATTGCGGCCCACCGACATCGGGTAGGTCATGATCAGCTGCACCTTCTTGTCCGGCGAGATGATGAAGACCGACCGCACCGAGGCCGAATCCGCGGCGGTCCGGCCATCGGGCAGGTAGGCCTCGGCGGGCAGCATGTCGAAGGCCTTGGACACTTCGAGAGAGTCATCGGCGATGATCGGGAATCCCGCCTTGGCGCCGCAATAATTCTCGATATCGTTCTTCCATTTCACATGTTCTTCGACGCTGTCCACCGACAGGCCGATCACCTTGGTGTTGCGCCTCGTCCATTCGTCGGCCAGTTGCGCCACGGCGCCGAACTCGGTGGTGCAGACCGGGGTGAAATCCTTCGGATGCGAAAACAGGATGGCCCAGCTGTCGCCGATCCAGTCATGGAAGGTGATCGGGCCCTGGTCGGTCTCGGCGGTGAAGTCAGGTACGGTGTCGTTGATGCGAAGTCCCATGTTCGGTCCTTTCCCGGAATGTCGTGAGGCTTGATGCCTCCGCTCTTTCGATATGTCAGAATGACGGCCTTTGCACCCCCCGCACTTGCACCTCAAGGGGCGGGGTGACAGAGTGCCGGGAAACCCCTGACCAGCTGGTCGGGAAAACCCGCATGCAAGGGAGGCGAGCCCATGATCGAGAAGCGTCAGTTCTACATCAACGGTGAATGGGTGGATCCGGCCGGACCCCGGGATCACCACGTGATCGATCCCACCACCGAAGAGCCCTGCGCGGTGATCTCGCTGGGCGGGCAGGCCGATACCGACGCCGCCGTGGCCGCCGCGCGCGCCGCCTTCCCGGACTGGATGGCCACCCCGCCCGCCGAGCGCGTCGCCCTGCTCGAAAAGCTCTGTGCGATCTACAAGGAGCGCTGGGAAGAGATGTCCCGGGCCATCAGCCTGGAGATGGGCGCGCCGATCGACTTTGCCCGCCAGGCCCAGACCGGCGCGGGATACGGCCATCTCAAGAATTTCATCCGCGAGGGCAAGGCCTTTGCCTTCGAGCGCCCGCTGGGCGAGCACGCGCCGCATGACCGCATCCTCTACGAACCGGTGGGCGTGGCGGCCATGATCACGCCGTGGAACTGGCCGATGAACCAGATCACGCTGAAATTCGGCGCGGCGGTGGTGGCGGGCTGCACGATGGTGCTCAAACCTTCCGAGGAATCGCCTCTCAACGCCCTGCTTTTCGCCGAGATGGTCGATGCGGCGGGCTTCCCCAAGGGTGTGTTCAACCTGGTCAACGGTGACGGCGCGGGCGTCGGCAGCCAGCTTTCCGCGCATCCGGACGTGGATATCGTCAGCTTTACCGGCTCCACCCGCGCCGGCATCGCGATCTCGAAGAACGCCGCCGACACGCTCAAGAAGGTCCATCTGGAACTGGGCGGCAAGGGCGCCAACCTGATCTTCGCCGATGCCGACGAGAAGGCCGTGAAACGCGGCGTGCTGCACATGATGCAGAACGCGGGCCAGTCGTGCAACGCGCCCTCGCGGATGATCGTTGAGCGCTCGATCTACGAGGCCACGGTGGAGGCCGCCGCCGACATCGCCGGCAAGGTCTCGGTGGGGCCGGCCTCCGAGGAGGGCCGCCATATCGGGCCGGTGGTCAACGCCACCCAGTTCGGCAAGATCCAGGACCTGATCCAGAAAGGCATCGACGAGGGCGCCCGCCTCGTGGCCGGCGGTACCGGCCGCCCCGAGGGGTTCAATCGCGGCTTCTTCGTCAAACCCACGGTCTTTGCCGACGTGACCCACGACATGACCATCGGCCGCGAGGAGATCTTCGGTCCGGTGCTTTCGATCATGCCCTTCGAGGACGAGGAAGACGCGATCCGGCTGGCCAACGATACCGAGTACGGGCTGACGAACTATGTCCAGACCCAGGATGGCGCCCGTCGCAACCGGCTGGCCCGTGCGCTCCGCGCCGGCATGGTCGAGATGAACGGCGAAAGCCGGGGCGCGGGCTCGCCCTTCGGCGGGATGAAGAAATCCGGCAATGGCCGCGAGGGCGGGGTCTGGGGCATCGAGGATTTCATGGAGGTCAAGGCCGTCTCCGGCTGGGATCCCGAGGCCTGATCACCCTCCCGCGAAACCCGCCCTGCGTTCCTGCACAGAACCGGCGCGATCGTGCCGGTTCTTCAACTCGGGCAAACAGGCTATGCTGGCCCTTGCCAAGATGGGAAAGGACACCGCCATGCTCACGCAGATCGACGGGCTGCACCACGTCACCGCGCTGGCCAGCGATGCGCCCGGCAACTCCGCCTTCTTCGCGGGGGTGCTGGGGCTGCGCCGCGTGAAGACCACGGTGAATTTCGACAATCCGCGGGTCTATCACCTCTATTACGGCGATCGGGTCGGCACGCCCGGCACCGTGATGACCCATTTCCCGTTCCAGGACGCCGCGCCGGGTATGCGCGGCACCGGCGAGACGGGCGAGGTCGCCTTCTCGATTCCGCCTGCCAGCCTCGGCGCCTGGGAGGCCCGTCTCGAAGGCGCGGGCGTCACGGGCATGGCGCGCGAAACCCGGTTCGACGACTCCCGCCTCGTCTTCCCCGGCCCCGATGGCGAACGGCTGGCGCTGGTGGAGGCCGAGGACGACCGCGCGCCCTGGACCGGCAGCGACATCCCTGGGGGGATGGCCATCCGGGGTCTTCATTCCGTCACGCTCACCGTGGCCGATGACGCGCCCCTGCGCAACCTGCTGCGCTTCATGGGCTATGTGCCCGGACCCTCCGAAGGCCCGCACCAGCGCATGGAGCAGGGCGGCGGCGGCCCCGCGCATATCCTCGATATCGAGACCCGCCCCGACCTGCCCGAAGCGCGCGAAGGCGCGGGATCGGTGCATCACATCGCCTTCCGCGTGGCCGACCGGACCGCGCAGGACGCGGTGCGCGCGGCCCTGCTGGACCGGGGCTGCAGGGTCACCGGGGTCCGCGATCGTGACTACTTCCACGCGATCTATTTCCGCACGGGGGCGGGGATCCTGTTCGAGGTCGCCACCGACGAACCGGGCTTCACCCGCGACGAGCCCGAGGCACGTCTGGGTGAGGCGCTTTGCCTGCCCGATCAGCACGCCCATCTGCGGGAGGAACTTGAACGGATTCTCGTCCCGCTCGACTGACCGGCTTCTTCTTGGCTGAAATATCCCGGGGGAGTCCGGCGCAGCCGGACGGGGGCTGGCCCCCGCCGAGCGGCGCGCGAGGCGAGGGGTAGTCCCGAGAGCGCTTGCAAGACCCGCCCAAGGGACTGGCAGAGCCAAAAGAAACGCCCCGGCCGCGAGGCCGGGGCGTCTTTTCTTCCGCCAAAGGGGCGCGGGCTCAGCCCTCCGCCTCCTCCTTCGTCATTTCCTCGCCGGTCTCCTGGTTCACCATCTTCATGGAGAGGCGCACCTTGCCGCGATCGTCGAAGCCCAGCAGCTTGACCCAGACTTCCTGGCCCTCCTTCAGCACGTCGGAAGGATGGTTCAGGCGCCGGTTCTCGATCTGGCTGACATGCACCAGCCCGTCGCGCTTGCCGAAGAAGTTCACGAAGGCGCCGAAATCGACGATCTTCACGA
>JBKHDP010000193.1:0-4552 GCA_046541255.1 Paracoccaceae bacterium
GTCGGTTCCCGCCGGATCCGCGGCAACACCGGTCGAGCCGGTTCGGGACAGGAACAGCCAGCCTGCTCCGCGCGCGATCGGACGCAGGCGCAGAAGCAGGCCATGCCAGGCGCCATCGGCATCGCATAGCAGCACATGCACGGGGCCGAGCGGCTGGCCCTCTCTCAGCGCCCGGTCCGTCCGTGCCCGCAAGGCCGCGCCGCCTTCGAGCCGCACGAACAGATCGGGCGACGGGCTCGTGTTTCCCAGAAGCGTCTGCATGGCAGGATTTGCGCGCAGCAGACCCTGCCTGCCGGACAGCGTCAGCCCGACCGCCTCGGGCGCGGCGGAGAAAAGCGTGTCGAACGCGGCCGGGGTGTCTCCGGCGAGACTCTCCTCCGGGCTTGTGCCCGGCTCTGTCATTCCGTCGTCCAGTCGCACCGATACTCTCACCAGGCTCCCCCGGGCCCCGGTTCGATCATCGGCGCTGCGTCGGGAGGACGCAAGTATTTTGAGTTGTGACGTCGGAAAAAATGCTCGCCTGGGGCGAGTTGCGATCCGGGCGTGTTCAGTCCCGCAGCAGTTCGTTTATCCCGACCTTGGCGCGGGTCTTCTCGTCCACCCGTTTCACGATGACCGCGCAATAAAGGTTCACCCCGCCCGTCGATGGCATCGAGCCCGAGACGACGACCGAATAGGGCGGCACCTCGCCATAGCTCACGTCGCCGGTTTCGCGATCGACGATCTTGGTGGACTTGCCGATATAGACGCCCATGCCCAGCACCGCGCCCTCGCGCACGATGCAGCCCTCGACCACCTCGGAGCGCGCGCCGATGAAGCAATTGTCCTCGATGATGGTGGGATCGGCCTGCAGCGGTTCCAGCACGCCGCCGATGCCCACGCCGCCCGACAGGTGCACGTTCTTGCCGATCTGGGCGCAGGAGCCCACGGTGGCCCAGGTGTCGACCATGGTGCCCTCGTCGACATAGGCGCCGAGATTGACGAAACAGGGCATCAGCACCACGCCCTTGCCGATATGGGCCGAGCGGCGCACCACCGCATTGGGCACCGCGCGAAAGCCCGCGGCCTTCCACTGGGCCTCGCCCCAATGGCCGAACTTGCTGTCCACCTTGTCCCACCAGGTGCCGCCTTGCGGGCCGCCGGAATGCACTTCCATGTCCTTGATCCGGAAGCCCAGCAGCACTGCCTTCTTGGCCCACTGGTTCACATGCCAGCTGCCGTCTTCGCCGCGTTCCGCCACCCGCAACTGGCCCTGGTCCAGCGCGTGCAGCGTGGCTTCGATGGCCTCGCGCGTCTCGCCCCTGGTGGAGGGGCTGATGGTCTCGCGCGCCTCCCAGGCGGCTTCGATGGCGGCTTCGAGCTGGGTGTTGGACATGGGGCAGGCTCCGTTCGGGTGTCGGGGTCGCGTTCCGGATCGGCGTATAAAGGCTCCGGCCTGCCCGCACAATGCGGTGATTGGCGGCGGGCCTGCTGGCCAGCGGGCCGGCGAGCGGCTAGGCAGGGGGCCACAAGTCCGACGAGGTGCCCAGATGCATGACGACCGCCACAGCCCGTTTCCCGATGCCGGCGCCGACCGCAGCACCGCGGACCGGCTGCCGCGCACGCCGCAGACCGACTCTCCCGCCTACCGGCTGGCCTTTGCGGATGACGATTTCCTGTGTCGTGACGAATTGCGCCCGGTGCGGCTGCAGCTGGAATTGCTCAAGCCCCAGATGGTCATGGACGCGCACGGGGTCGAAAGCACGATCGTGCTGTTCGGCGGCGCGCGGATCCCCGAGCCTTCGGCGGCTGCCGGCGCCCGGACCGAGACATTGCGCGACCTGGCGCGGTATTACGACGTGGCGCGCGACTTCTCCCGGCTGATGACGGAAAAGAGCCAGCGGAACGGCCGGCGCGAGAACGTGATCGTCACGGGCGGCGGCCCGGGGGTGATGGAGGCGGGCAACCGCGGCGCGGCGGATGCGGGCGGCGAGAGCATCGGGCTCAACATCGTGTTGCCGCATGAGCAGGTGCCCAACGCCTTCATCACGCCGGAACTGTGCTTCAATTTCCATTATTTCGCGATCCGCAAGATGCATTTCCTGCTGCGGGCGAATGCCGTGTGCATCTTTCCCGGCGGGTTCGGCACGATGGACGAGATGTTCGAGGCGCTGACCCTGATCCAGACCGGACGGATGCGGCGGGTGCCCTTCCTGCTGTTCGGCAGGGCCTTCTGGGAGCGGATCGTGAACTGGCGCGCGCTGGCCGAGGCCGGCACGATCTCGGAAGAGGATCTGGAGCTGTTCCGCTATGTCGAGACCGCCGAGGAGGCGGTGGCCGCGATCGAGGGCTGGGGAGATACCTCGGCCCGCGAGGTGATCCCGGGGCGGGTGCCGCCCGAGGCCTGAGCCTGCCTGCCGAAAGGGACTCGGGCGCTAGCGGCCGTCCACCGGCACCTCGCCCGCCGCCGCGCGCACCAGCGCGCGGAACAGCGCGCGTTGCCGACCGGCGTAGAACAGGTGTTCGGGATGCCACTGCACCCCCAGGGCGAAGGGCGGATCGGGATGTTCCACCGCCTGGATCATGCCGCCCCGGTCGCGCGCGGCCACCCGTAACCCCTCGCCCAGCCGGTCCACCGCCTGCGAATGCAGCGCGTTGACCCGCATCTCGTTTCCGCCGGCCAGCCCTGCCAGCAGCGTTCCCGGCTGGGGGCAGACCGATTTCCGCGGCAGCACGGTCCAGAGACGGTCGCTGGCAGCATAGACCCCGTAGGCGTCCTGGTGCAGCGAGCCGCCCAGCGCCACGTTCAGCATCTGGCTGCCGCGGCAGATGCCCAGGACCGGCTTGCCCTGGAGTTGCGCGGCCCGCACCAGCGCGCGTTCCATCGCGTCGCGCGCAGGATCCAGCCGGGCAGAGGCGACCAGCTGCCCGCCATAGAGATCGGGCGAGATGTCGTCGCCGCCGCCGATGATCAACCCGTCCACGCTGGCCACATCCGCAGGGCGGCCGGCAACCCAGCGCACCGCGCGCCCGCCTGCGAGCCAGATGTTCAGACGCATCAGCGGAAAGATCCGCCAGCCGGAGCGGCGGGACGTGGTGACGGCAATCAGGGGGCGCGTCATGCGGGGGCGTCCACCAGGCCGCGCGCCCGCAGGATCTCGCCCGCCCGGACGCCCCAGCCGCTGCGGAACAGCGTCAGCGCGCCGTGGTCCTCCTGCCAGGCAATGGTCAGCGCTTCGAGCGCGGCGTCGTCCGCGGCCACCCGCTCGACGCAGCGCCAGCGCCGCCATTCTTGATCCAGCGACCATCCCGGCTCGTCGATCCGGCAATCCGGCAGGCGGAAATGGAAGGCGGGGCGTGCCGAGGTCGCCTCGGTCAGCGCGGCTGCGACGCGCTCTGGCGCCAGATGGGCGAAGACCGGCAGCATGTCGAGGCCACGGTTCCGGGTGGGCGTTTCACGCAGGTAGAGATCGATCACCGGGGCGAGCGCGGTCGCGGGCCCCAGCGCCAGCAGCCGGCGGACGAACTCGTGCGGATAAGGGTCCGTGAAGGGCAGGATGCGGCGCGATTCGTTGATCGGATCCGTCAGCCGCAGCCAGTCCTCGATCAGCGCATAGGCCATCAGGGGGCGAACCACGTCCGCCGCCGTCTCGGAGGCGATCTGGATGTTGAGGTGCAAGCCGAATCCCAGGAACAGCCCGGCGCGGGTGCCGGTCGCGCCGGCCCGGCGCAGCGCCTCGCGCGCGTCATCGAGCGCGATCAGGCCGGCGCGGTCCAGCGGTTCGGTGACGATCTCCACCGGGATCACGTCGCGGCCGAGTTCCAGCCCGGCCTCACGCAGCGCCCGGAAGCGGCCCTTGCGCAGGGCGGTGTCCAGGTAGATCTCGATCCGGCCCAGCCGGCTGTCCGACACCGCCCAGTCGCGGCCCTCGGTGGGGTGGGCGCGGCCGCCCAGCATCTCCGCCAGGAGCGTGGCGACACGATCCTCTGTCAGCCCGCCAAGCTCGATCTCGACCCCGGTCAGGCGCGGTGCGCCATCGGGAGTCGTGGGGCGGGGCAGGGGGGCGAAACGGGTCATCGCCGGTCAACATAGGTCGCGCGCGGCGCGGATGCGACCCCCGCGGGGCAGCCTCAGTGGATCGTGGGAAATTCGCGTTCGGCGGGCAGGGTGCAGAGCGTCACGCCATGGCGCAGCGAGCTGACGACAGCGCCGCGTTCGGTGAAGCTGACACGGTAGCCGTAGCCGGCCAGGCGATGCTTCCATTCCCGGTCGGACAGCGCCATGTAGCGTTCGCGGTTGGCCAGGTCGCGGACCTTGCGGGCCTCTTTCAGGTCGATCACTTGCATCATCACCTCCATCGGAACAATTTCGACAATTCCGACGGTAGGTGTGCGATCCGGCAACAATTGTCCGGAAACGGGGCATTATCGTGTCGTGAGACCTGCTTCTGTTTCGATTTCGGAGCGACGCTTGCGGGCGCGTTCGGTGGCGGATTTGAGCTGGCCGCAGGCAGCCATGATGTCTTCGCCGCGCGGGGTGCGGATCGGGCTGGCATAGCCTGCCTTGTAGATG
>JBKHDP010000194.1:0-4536 GCA_046541255.1 Paracoccaceae bacterium
CCGCGCGCCCGGACCGCCCGCCGCCGCGATCGCCGCCGCCGTGGCCTCCGCCGCCGCGCCGTCGATGTCCTGCACCACCACCCGCGCCCCCTCGGAGGCCAGCCGCAGCGCGATCGCCCGGCCGATCCCGGCCCCCGCCCCGGTCACCACCGCGGCGTGATGCGCCAGCCGCGTCACGCGACATCCTCCTGCAGCCCGCTCGCCCGCGCCTTCGCCCGCCGCACCGACATCGTCATCAGGATCCCGTAGACCGCCAGCAGCGCGAAGGAGAACAGCGTCGTCAGCACCCCGAAGGCGAACAGGTTGGGATGGATCTCCACCGCGAAGGTGCCGTAGATCGCGATCGGCATCGTCACGTCCGACCCGGCGGTGAACAGCGTCCGCGGGAACTCGTCATAGCTCAGCGTCAGCGCGAACAGCATCGCCGACAGCACGCCGGGGAAGATCATCGGGAAGGTCACCTTGCGGAAGGTCCGCCCCGGCGGCACCCCCAGCGCCCAGGCCGCCTCCTCCACCGAGCGGTCGAACCGGTTGAAGATCGCCAGCATCACCAGGAAGGCGAAGGGATAGGTATAGACCACGTGCAGCACGAAGGCCGTGCCCCACCAGCTGCGCGAGATGTCCAGCTGGTCGGCCACCAGGGCCATCCCCAGCCCCAGCAGCACCCCCGGCACGATCATCCCCAGAACCACCAGGTAGAACACCACGCCCGAGCCGCGGAAATTGCGCCGGAACGCCTGCGCCGTCAGCGTGCCCAGCACCGTCGAGACCACCATCGTCGCGAAGGCCAGCGTCAGCGACCGCGCCAGCGCCTCGCCGATCGGCAGCGGCGCCACCCGGCTCGGCGGCGCCAGCCCCAGAACGTGCCGGTACCAGAAGCCCGACCACTCGACGATCGGGAATTGCGGCCCCCCGTCCGGCCCCTTCTGGAAGCTCAGGATCGCCATCACCACGAAGGGCCCGTAGAGAAACACCAGGAACAGGCCGGTATAGACGGCCAGGATCCAGCGGAATGTGCGCAGCTGATGCATGTCCGTCCGCCCCCCTCAGAGTTCGCGCCGCAGGTTCACGAACCGCAGCAGCAGCACGATCACCGCCGCCATCACCGCGGTCAGGATCACCCCCGCCACCGCCGCGAAGGCCCATTTGAGCGAGCCCACCTGGGTCACGATGATGTTGCCCAGAAGGTTCACCTTGCGCCCCGACAGCGCCGAGGCCGTGGCGAACTCGCCCAGCACCATCACGCTCACGAAGATCCCGCCCACCGCCACCCCCGGAAGGCTCAGCGGCAGGATGATCCGCCGGAAGATCGTCCAGGCAGAGGCGCCCAGATCCCGCGCCGCCTCGATCAGGCTCTCGTCGATCCGCGCCAGCATGAAGGCGATCGGGCCCACCATGAACACCACGTAGATCTGCACCATCCCGATGATCACGCTCAGCTCGGAAAACAGCAGCGCCTCGATCGGCGCGTCGATCAGCCCGGCCTTCTGCAGCACGATGTTGATCGCGCCCTCCCGCCCCAGCATCGGGCGCCACGCCAGAACCCGGATCAGGAACGACGTCCAGAACGGGATCACGCAGGCCACCAGCAGCATGGTCTGCACCGTCTTGTTGCGCACGAACTGGCCGATGAACAGCGCCGTCGGGTAGCCCACCAGAAGCGTCAGGGCCAGCACCGTCAGCCAGATCCGCAGCGTCCGCATCAGCGCCCCGATATAGGTCTCCGAGGCGAAGAACGTCTCCCACGACTTCAGCGTCAGCTCCGGGCTGATCGCGAAGGTGGTCTGCGTCCAGAAGCTCACATAGACCATCATCACCAGCGGCACGACCAGGAACAGCACCATCCAGATCACGCCCGGCGCCAGCAGAAGGTAATGCCGGTTGCGGCTCAGAAAGCCCGGTCGCGGCGCCGGCGGCGCGGCGGCCTCCCGCGACAGATCGGCGGAAACGGCGTCGGTCATGCGGCCCCCCTCGTCTCGGCGGAGACGATCCGCCGGCCCTGCGCGTCGAACAGCAGCACCGCCGAGGGATCCCAGCTCAGAACCCGGGTCTCCCCGCCGCGATAATCGATCGGGTCCGAGCGGCTCAGATGCCGCTCCACCTCGAACACCCCGCCATCGGGGCGGCGGAAGAAATACACCACGCGGCTGCCCATGAACTCGCTGGCGATGAACACCGCCTCCAGGCCCGCCCGCCCCGGCGCCACCGAAGCCCCCGGCGCGCCGATCTCCGGCTGGTCGTAGCCCACCACGTAATGCGCCACCTCCGCGCCCGCCCCGGCGCCCCCGTCCGGCAGCGCAAGACGCACCCCGCCATGCACGAAGGCCCCGCCCTCGACACGCCCCGGCAGGATGTTGTAGGCGTTCACGAACCGCGCCACCCGCACCGTCGCGGGCCGGCCGTGGATCTCCTCCGGCGGCGCCACCTGGATCGCCCGCCCGCCATCCAGCACGATCATCCGGTCGCCCATCGCCAGCGCCTCGCTCTCGTTGCCCGTCACATGCAGGAACGTCACCCCCAGCGTCGCCCGGATCTTGCGCAGCTCCACCGTCATCCGCTCGCGCAGATTCGCGTCCAGCGCCCCCAGCGGCTCGTCCAGAAGACAGACCTTCGGCTCGGTGATCAGCGTCCGCGCCAGCGACACCCGCTGCTTCTGGCCGCCCGAGATCTGGCCCACCATGCGCCCGCCCAGACCCGAAAGCCCCACCAGATCCAGCATCCGCGCCACCCGGCGCCCCAGCTCCGCCGCGTCGGTCACCGGGTCGGCCTGGCGGAACCGCAGCCCGAAGGCCACGTTGTCCGCCACCGTCATGTGCGGAAACAGCGCGTAGTTCTGCTGCACGAAGCCCAGACCCCGCAGATGCGCCGGCCGCATCGTGATATCCGACCCGTCCAGGTAGATCCGCCCGGCATCCGGAACCTCGAGCCCCGCGATCAGCCGCAGCATCGTCGACTTGCCGGACCCCGACGGCCCCAGCAGCGTCAGGTACTCGTCATCCTCCACCCGCAACGAGAGATCCGCCACCCCCACATTGCCCCCGAAGGACTTCCCAAGACCGCGCAGCTCCATCATCTCCGGTCGTGCTCCCTGGTCTGCGCCCCGAACCCTTCGCGGCCCGCGGACTCGGGCGCTTGCTGCGCCGCTCTTTCCGCAAAATTGTGTCCTTTGTCGGCAGGAGTCAAAAACTATCTGCCCTCAGACCGAAAAAAATCGCAAGACCCCGCAAGAACTGCCCGTTCGTACGCCAGACGCACGAAAATCATTGCGCATCGCGTAGACGAAAGTCATTTTTGACCCACCAACCGGAACAGGAGACCCCCGGTGACGCAGACCCCCGCACGCATCCCCCACGGCCAGGCCGCCCGGCCCGCCGCACGGCCCGCCCCGCGATACGCCGCCATCGCCCGAACCGTCGCCCGCGCCATCGAAACCGGCGCCCTCCACCCCGGAACGATCCTCACCGAAGGCCGCCTCGCCGCCCTCTTCGGCACCAGCCGCACACCCGTCCGCACCGCCCTGGCCGAACTCAACCGCCAGGGCCGCATCGACCGCTTCGAAGGCCGCGGATTCGTCGTCCCGGGCGCCCCGCCAACCCGCGCCAGGATCGCCGCCGAAACCCTCGGCCTCTCCCCCGACCACGCCCCGGAACCACCCACCGCAAGCGCCGAACGCATCGCCCGAAGCTTCGAGGACGCCATCGCCCGCGCCCTCCCCTTCGGCCTCTTCCGCATCAACGAACAGGCCGCCGCAGACCATTACGGCGTCTCCCGGCAGGTCGTCCGCGAACTCCTCTCCCGCCTCCAGGACCGCGGCCTCGTCCGAAAGGACCTCCGCTCGCACTGGGTCACCGGACCCCTCACCGCTCGCGACCTCGGACATTACTTCGACATCCGCGCAAGGCTCGAACCCCTCGCCCTGCGCACCGCCGCGCAACGCCTCGACCCCCGGGAACTCGACCGCATGCGAAACAGCCTCCACGACACCCTCCGACACCCCGACACCCTCGACCCCGAACGCCTCGAAACCCTCGAAACCGACCTCCACACATCCCTCCTCGCCCAGGCCGCAAACCCCTACCTGCTCCGCATGATCCGGCAGACCCAGGTCGCCCTCGTCGTCAATCGACTCTTCGCCAACACCGTCGGCGCAAAACCCTTCGCAACCGCCCTCGAAGAACACGCCATCACGCTCGACCTCCTCGCCAGACACGCCATCGACGCCGCAGAAAAATCCCTCGAAACACACCTCCTCCTCGCAAAGGACAGAACCACCAAACGCCTCATGGCCGTCTCCGTCTTCCCCCAGCCGAACCTCCCCCAATTCCTCAGAAAAATGAAAGACTGACACCCCCGCCCACACCGCTCCGCAACGCATCCTCCCAACGACGAACAAGATAATTGTGCTCCGTCATCACCGTGTCCCAAACCCGAACCCGCGACATCCGACCAGCATAATCCCCACCCTCCCGAAACGACCCGGCCTGAAAAATCACGGACCCTTCCGGATCACGGATATCCTCCATCGCAGAACGGCCC
>JBKHDP010000195.1:0-4493 GCA_046541255.1 Paracoccaceae bacterium
CGGCTTCGGCATGGCGCCGCTGGTGGCCGGGATGCTGGCCGATCTGGTCGTCGAAGGCAACGACCGCATCCCGCCCGAGTTCCGCCCAGAGGCGAGCCTATAGGCCGGCGGCCCTGCGCAACTCGGCCATCAGCTCCTCCAGCGCGGCGCGGTTCCGCTCGTTCGTCAGCCGGCCGTCCGCATCGAACTGGTCGGAGGCCTGCCCCACCAGAACCTCGGGCCCCGGCAGCACGTTCGGGCGGAACGCGAGAAGACACATGCGGAGCGTCATCTGCGTCCGCTCGCCCCCCGCGCGCCCGCCCGTGGCCGAGACGATCGCCACCGGCTTGTCGCGCCACGGATTGCCCTTGGTGCGGCTGATCCAGTCGAGCGCATTCTTCAGCACGCCCGGCAGGCCCTTGTTGTACTCGGGACAGGCGATCACCACCGCATCCGCCTCCGCGATCTGGTCTGCGAGCGTCTGGACAGCGGGCGGGATACCCTCGGCCGTCTCCAGATCGCCGTCATAGAGCGGCAGGCGCAGGTTCGCGTCGGCGAACTCGGCGGGGCCGAAGATCGCCTTCGCCTCGAGCATCAGCTTGCGGTTGAAGGACGCAGCCCTGAGCGAGCCGCAGATCCCCAAGAGTCGTCCACTGGACATCGTGCCTGCCTCCTATCATTACGTCTGGCGGAGATATCGCGGGAGGCGGGCGTGACCACAAGACATGGCGGAAAGATCCTCGGCCAGCGGCTGGCCCGGCACGGGGTGGACCGGGTCTTTTCCGTTCCGGGCGAGAGCTTTCTGGCCGCGCTCGACGGGCTCTACGACCTCGACATCCAGAACGTCGTCTGCCGGCAGGAGGGCGGCGCGGCGATGATGGCCGAGGCCGACGCGAAGCTGACCGGGCGGCCCGGGGTCCTGTTCGTCACGCGGGGGCCGGGGGCGACGAACGCAAGCTCGGGCCTGCACGTGGCGATGCATGACGCGACGCCCATGGTGGTCTTCGTGGGCCAGGTGCCGCTCGGGCATCGCGACCGGGGCGTGTTCCAGGAGGTGAACTACCGCGCGCTCTTCGGGCCGCTGGTGAAATGGGTGGCGGAAGTCGAGCGCACCGACCGGATCGCGGAATACGTGGACCGCGCGTTCCATCTGGCGACCAGCGGGCGGCCGGGGCCGGTGGTGCTGGCGCTGCCGGAGGACGTGCTGTCGGCCGAGGCGGAGGTTCAGGACGCGCCCGTCGCGGCACCGGTCAGGCGGGGCGTGGATAGCACGGTACTGGCGGAGATGGTGGACGCCTTGAGCGGTGCGGAGCGGCCCATGATCCTCGCCGGGGGCCCGCTCTGGGGACCCGAGGACGGCGCCAAGGCGGCGGAGCTTGGCCGGCGGCTCGGCGCGCCCGTCGCCGTCACCTTCCGGCGGCAGGATTACGTGGACAACGACCACCCGAACTACGCGGGCGATCTGGGCGTGGGGCAGAACCCGAAGCTCGCCCAGCGGCTGGGGCGGGCCGACGTGGTGCTTCTACTGGGCGCGGAGCTGAACGACATCACCACGCGCGACTTCGCTTCGCTCGACCGGGCCGCGCCGCCGGTGATCCTGCAGGTGGCCGCCGAGGCCGACATGACCAGCCGCGTCTACCCGGCGCATCTGGCCGTGGTCGCAGAGCCGGGCGCCGTGCTCGATGGGCTGCTCCGGCTCCTGCCGGACACGGAGGGGGCCGACAGGGGCGCCGCCGCGGCGCGCGCGGAGTACGAGGCATGGCAGCAGCCCTTCGAGACGCCGGGTACGGTGAAGCTCGAAGCGGTCATCGGATGGCTGCGCGAGAACGCGGGTCCCGACACGATCTTCACCAACGGCGCGGGGAACTACGCGGCCTTCCTGCATCGCTACCACCGCTGGCGGAGGCCCGGCACGCAACTCGCGCCCACATCGGGCTCCATGGGCTACGGCCTGCCCGCCGCCATCGCCGCCAAGCTGCGCCGCCCGGAGCGGACCGTGGTCTGCCTCGCCGGGGACGGCTGCCTGCAGATGACGATCCAGGAGCTGTCCACCGCACGGCAACACGGCGCCGACATCATCGTGGTGATCGCCAACAATGGCCGCTACGGCACGATCCGGATGCACCAGGAAAACCACTTCCCCGGCCGCGTTTCGGGCACCGAGTTGTTCAACCCCGACTACTTGCAACTCGCCCGCGCCTATGGCGGCACCGGCCACCGGATCACCGAGACGGCGCAGTTCGGTCCGGCCTTCGAGGCGGCGCGGAAAGGGGGCTTGCACCTGATCGAACTGGTGCTCGACGAAAAGATGCTGTCCACCACGCGGAACCTCTGAGCCCTGCTTGGCAAGGGGCCACCGGGTGATATAGGACATCGCCCATGACCGGTCTGTTCGATATCGGCGATCTCGCGCGCCTGCCCTGGCGGTTCCACGGGCGCCTCCGCGCCGTGCCGCGGCCCGCGCGCGCCTGAGCCCGACCCGATCGACACATCCGCCAAACACACGAGTATCCCCATGACCGGCAAGACGCTCTACGACAAGATCTGGGACGCCCACCTGGTGCACGAGGCCGAGGACGGCACGAGCCTTCTCTACATCGACCGGCACCTCGTGCACGAGGTCACGAGCCCTCAGGCCTTCGAGGGCCTGCGCATGGCCGGCCGCAAGGTGCGCGCGCCCGACAAGACCATCGCCGTCCCCGACCACAACGTGCCCACGACCGACGGCCGCGAGGACCCGGCCAACATGACCGAGGACAGCCGCATCCAGGTCGCGGCCCTCGACACCAATGCGAAGGACTTCGGCATCCACTACTACCCCGTGACCGACATCCGGCAGGGGATCGTGCATATCGTCGGCCCCGAGCAGGGCTGGACGCTTCCCGGCATGACCGTGGTCTGCGGCGACAGCCACACGGCGACGCACGGGGCCTTCGGCGCGCTCGCCCACGGGATCGGCACGTCGGAGGTGGAGCATGTGCTCGCCACCCAGACGCTGATCCAGAAGAAGTCGAAGAACATGAAGGTGGAGATCACCGGCCGGCTCGCGCCCGGGGTTACCGCCAAGGACATCACGCTGTCGGTGATCGGCGTGACCGGGACGGCGGGCGGCACCGGCTACGTGATCGAGTATTGCGGCGAGGCGATCCGGTCGCTCTCCATGGAAGGCCGCATGACCGTCTGCAACATGGCGATCGAGGGCGGCGCGCGGGCGGGCCTGATCGCGCCCGACGAGACGACCTTCGCCTATGTCGAGGGCCGGCCCCACGCGCCGAAGGGCGCGCAATGGGAGGCCGCGATGGCCTGGTGGAAGACGCTGAAATCGGACGAGGACGCCCATTGGGACAAGGTCGTCACGATCCGCGGCGAGGATATCGCGCCCGTGGTCACCTGGGGCACGAGCCCCGAGGACGTGCTGCCGATCACCGGTGCCGTGCCGGACCCGGCAAGCTTCAAGGGCGGCAAGGTCTCGGCGGCGCAGCGCGCGCTCGACTACATGGGGCTGAAGCCCGGTACCCCGCTGAACCAGATCGAGATCGACACGGTCTTCATCGGCTCCTGCACCAACGGGCGGATCGAGGATCTGCGCGCCGCCGCCGAAATCCTCAAGGGCAAGAAGGTCAAGGACGGCCTCCGCGCCATGGTCGTGCCGGGCTCGGGCCTCGTGCGCGCGCAGGCCGAGGAGGAGGGGCTGGCCGACATCTTCCGCGAGGCGGGCTTCGAATGGCGGCTTGCTGGGTGCTCCATGTGCCTTGCGATGAACCCCGACCAGCTTTCGCCCGGCGAGCGCTGTGCCGCCACGTCCAACCGCAACTTCGAGGGCCGGCAGGGCCGCGGCGGGCGCACCCATCTGATGAGCCCCGCCATGGCCGCCGCCGCCGCGGTGACGGGGCGGCTGACGGATGTGCGCGAGTTGATGTGAGCCGGCCGGCGCGTCCGGCGCCGGCCCTCCCGCGCTTCGGTCTTGCAGGGCACGTCCGCGACTCGGGCCCGGCGCATCGCGCGCAGCCGTCGGCGTCCGTGTCCCTCGAATTGTTGCGGGCGAAACAAACTCGGAAATCTTGAAAATGCGCAGGAAATAAGACTGCGCGCCATTGGCCGCAGACGCAATGAAATTTCGTTGCAACAATTCCCCCTCGGTGATATGGTTAACAGGTCGTTAATGGGAGGGGTGCGGGTTTACGCCCGGTATTTTCCATGCGCGACAACGAGGGAAGGGGCGCCCGGAACCGACAGGATTGCGGGCCATCAAGATTAGGAGAATCCACATTGAAACATCAAGCTAAGGCCGCGGTGACCGCGCTTGCACTTGCGGTCGCACCGTTCGGGGCCATGGCCTCGACGGTCGGTGACGTCCTTATCACCGGCGTCACGGGCGAATGGACCGGAACCACCGGGACAACCGCAAGCGGGCTGGGGACGAACTTCATCGAGTGGGGAAGCCCCGCCGAGGTGGGCGGTGACCAGAGCGGGTATCAGTTCGAAGGTGCGGCCCCCCCCACCCAAGGTCCGTT
>JBKHDP010000196.1:0-4489 GCA_046541255.1 Paracoccaceae bacterium
TGCCGGTCGAGGTCTTGGGCAGTTCCTGGAACACCACCGCCTTGGGCGTCTTGAATCCCGCCAGACGCTCGCGGGCGAAGGCGATCAGCGTGTCGGCATCGACATCGTGGTTGTCCTTCAGTTCGACGAAGGCGCAGGGCACCTCGCCCCATTTCTCGTCGGGTTTCGCCACCACGGCGCAGAGCAGCACGTCGGGATGGCGCATGATCACCCCCTCGACCTCGACGGAACTGACGTTCTCGCCGCCCGAGATGATGATGTCCTTGGCCCGGTCGGCGATCTGCACATAGGTGTCGGGATGGTGATAGGCGAGGTCGCCAGAGTGGAAATAGCCGCCCTGGAATGCCTCTCGCGTGGCGCGCGGATTCTTGAGATACCCCTTCATCACGCCGTTGCCGCGGAACATGATCTCGCCTTGCGTCTTGCCGTCCATCGCGACCGGGCGTTGCTTGTCGTCCCAGACCTGCACAGGCTCCATGAAGGGCATCGCGACGCCCTGGCGGGCCTTCTGCGCGGCGCGGTCGTCGCCTTCGAGCGGGTCCCATTTCTCGCGCCAGGTGCATTCGGTGGCCGGACCGTAGGTTTCTGTCAGCCCGTAGACATGGGTGACGTTGAAGCCCATCGGTTCGATCCGGGCCAGCGTCACGGCGGCCGGCGGCGCGCCGGCGGTGAACACCTCGACGACATGGCCGAACTCGCGGCGCTCGTCCTCGGTGGCGTTGATCAGCATGTTCAGCACGATCGGCGCGCAGCCGAAATGGGTCACGCCCTCGTCGGCGATCGCGTCGAAGATGCTGCGCGCGTTGATGTCGCGGCAGCAGACCAGCGTGCCGCCCACGACCGGCATCATCCAGGTGTGGCACCAGCCGTTGCAATGGAACAGCGGCACGATGGTCAGGTAGCGCGGCCGCAGAACCATCCGCCACGAGATCACCTGGCCCATGGCGTTCAGGTAGGCGCCGCGGTGGTGATAGACCACGCCCTTGGGCCGCCCGGTGGTGCCCGAGGTGTAGTTGAGCGCGATGCTCTCCCACTCGTCCTCCGGCATGATCCAACCGTAATCGGGGTCGCCGCCGGCCAGCAGCGCCTCGTATTCGGGATACTGGCCGTGATGATGCACGCCGGCGTGATCGTCGGCCACCTCGATCACCTCGGGGCTGGGGCCGTCCATCCGCTCCATCGCCTCGGCGGCGACGGGCAGGAATTGCGGGTCCACCAGCAGTACCTTCGCCTGCCCGTGATCAAGGATGTAGGCGATGGTATCGGCATCGAGCCGGGTGTTGATCGTGTTGAGGATCGCGCCGCAGGCCGGCACCCCGAAATGCGCCTCGGCCTGGGCGGGGATGTTCGGCAGCAGGGTGGCCACCACGTCGCCCGGCGCCACGCCCAGCTTGCCCAGCGCCGAGGCCAGCCGCGTCACCCGCTCCGCGTATTGGCGATAGGTCCGGCGGACCGGCCCGTAGACCAGCGCCTCCTCGTCGGGAAACACCGAAGCGGCGCGCCGCAGGAACGACAGCGGCGTCAGCGGCACATGGTTCGCCGCATTCTTGTCCAGCCCGGTTTCGTCTGCCAGCCAGCCCATGAGCGTCCTCCCTTTCCCCGGTCCCGGCGAAGGTATAGGGAAAGATTGTTGCGCCGCAATACGGGATCGGGACATGACTGCACTTGAACCGCCCGTCCATCGCAATGCCGCCGGTGCCGTGTCGATGCTGGCGGCGATGGCGGTGATCGGGCTGGTGGACAATGCCGTGGCGATGATCGCCCGCGACATGGGGCTGTGGCAGTTCCAGCTGATGCGCGCGGTGCTGTCGGCGCCGCTGCTGTTCCTGGCCGCGCGGCTGCTGCGTCAAAGCCTGTGGCCGGTGGCGATGGGCGCGGTGCTGATGCGCTCGGCGGCGGTGATGGTGGCGATGGCGCTGTATTTCTCGGCACTGGCCCTGATGCCGATCGAACAGGCGCTGGCGGGGCTATTCACCTCGCCGATCTGGGTGCTGCTGATCTCCGCGCTGTGGTTGCGCCGGCGGGTCGGCCCGTGGCGCGTGGGCGCGGTGGCGCTGGGATTTGCCGGGCTGCTGGTGGTGCTGGAGCCGGACCCGCAATCCCTCTCGCCGGTGATCCTGTTGCCGGTGGCAGGAGGCTTCTTCTATGCCCTGGGAATGATCGCCACCGGCACGATCTGCGCGAAGGAAAGCGCCGCCACCCTGCTTGGCTGGATCCTGCTGGCGCAATTCGTGGCCAGCGCCGTGATGCTGGTCGTTCTGACGAGCTGGCTGCCGGGGGGCGAGGGCTTTCTCGCGCGCGGCTGGACCTGGGACATCGGCCGGGCCATGCCCTGGCTCAGTCTGCAGAGCGTGGGCGCGCTGGTCGGCGTGGCTCTCATCATCCGCGCCTACCAGATGGGCGAGGCGAGCCATATCGCGATCTTCGAGTATGCCGCCTTCATCTCGGGGCCGTTCTTCGCCTGGGTGCTGTTCGGGCAGGGCATCGGGCTGCAACAGGTGCTTGGTATCGCCATGATCGCCACGGCGGGCAGCGCGATCGCGCTGCGGCTGCGATGATCGTCTCGCGCGGGCGCGGCTATATCTTCGTGCATGTCCCCAAGACCGGGGGCACCGCGCTGTCGCTGGCGCTGGAGGCCCGCGCCATGGCCGGTGACATCCTGATCGGCGACACGCCCAAGGCGCGCCGCCGGCGCGGGCGGCTGCGCGGGCTGCAGACGCGGGGGCGGCTGTGGAAACATGCGCGCCTGGCCGATATCGAAGGCCTGGTGAGCCGAGCCGAAATGGCCGAGCTGTTCACCTTCACACTGGTCCGAAACCCGTGGGACCGGCTGGTGAGCTACTATCACTGGCTGCGCCTGCAGCGGTTCGAACACGAGGCCGTGCGGCTGGCGCAGGCGCTGGATTTCGGCGATTTCCTGCGCCACCCGCATACGCAGGCCGCGTTCCGTGCCGCGCCCGCTGACAGCTACATGCGCGACCCCGACGGAGTGGAGCGCGCCGATCTCTATATCCGGCTGGAACATTTCAGCGAAGACGCGGCGCCGCTCTTCGCGCATCTGGGCTTCGGGCTGGAATTGCCGCGCGCGAACGTGTCGGAGCGGGCGCGGGACTGGCGGGGCTATTACACCGACGAGACGGCAGCGATCGTGGCCCGGATCTGCGCGCCCGACATCGCCCGTTTCGACTATTCCTTCGCGCCCTGATCGCCCTTCATCACGCGTTCGGATTTCTTCCGCACCAATACGCTGCGCAGATCGTGCATCGCCAGCAGAAGCGCGTCTGTCACCTCTTCCAGCTGGTCGTCGCTGGCCCTGGTCTGCGCCCAGTGGGTGGTGAGGTTCAGGTAATCCACGGCGCGGTGGATGTCATCCATGTCGCGCTGGGCCAGCACCTCGACGCGCTCGGCCATCCAGTCGCGGATCACCTCGATATCGGTCTCGGTCAACTCGCGGCCGCCCTGCGGCTTGATCTCGCCATTGCGGATGTTGAGCACGGCGATCGGATCCATCTCGATCCGGCGGTGGCGGTTCTCGGTGTCGACGCGGAACACCAGCGCGCCATTCTCGCGCACCCGGAAATAATAGTCGGGCAGGACGCTGGACATGGCCTTACTCCAGCGCCTTACAGAAGCGCGCGATCCGGGTGCAGGCCTCTTGCAGCGCCGCGTCGGAGGTGGCGTAGCTGATGCGGAAATGCGGCGACAGGCCGAAGGCCGCCCCGAACACCACGGCCACGCCCTCTTCTTCCAGCAACTCCCTGGCGAAACCCGCGTCATCCGCGATCACGGTCCCGCCCGCGCTTGTCCGTCCGATCAGCCCGGCGATCGAGGGATAGACATAGAAGGCGCCTTCGGGCACCGGGCAGTGGATCCCGTCGATGGCGTTCAGCGCCCGGACCACCATGTCGCGGCGGCGGCGGAAGGTCCGGTTGTTGGCGGCGATGAAGTCCTGCGGGCCGGTCAGCGCCTCTACCGCGGCCCATTGGCTGATCGAACAGGGGCAGGAGGTGCTTTGCGATTGCAGTGTTCGCATCGCCGCGATCAGCGGCTCGGGCCCGGCGGCATAGCCGATGCGCCAGCCGGTCATCGCATAGGTCTTGCTGACGCCGTTGACGGTGAGTGTGCGCTCGTGAAGACCGGGCTCCACCTGCGCGGGGGTGCAGAAGACGAAATCGTCATAGACCAGATGCTCGTACATGTCGTCCGACAGCAGCAAGACATGCGGATGGCGCATCAGAACATCGGTGAGCGCCCGCAATTCGTCGCGGGAATAGCCCGCCCCGGTGGGGTTGGAGGGCGAGTTGAAGATGACCCACCTGGTGCGCGGCGTGATCGCGGCATCCAGCGCCGCGGGCGTCAGCTTGAAGCCGGTCTCGATCCCGGCCGGGACGATCACCGGCGTGCCGCCGGCCAGGCGCACCATGTCCGGGTAGCTGACCCAGTAGGGCGCGGGGATCACCACCTCGTCGCCGGGGTTCAGCGTGGCCAT
>JBKHDP010000197.1:0-4428 GCA_046541255.1 Paracoccaceae bacterium
GCCTCCCGGAAGAGCGCCTGCCGGAGGAGCGGCGACAGACGCTCGAACTGGTTCTGGCCGAGCTTCTCAACAACGTGGTCGAACATGCCTGCGCCTCCGACAGGCCCGGTGCGATCGTGATCCGGGGGCGTCGCGCCGGAAGCGCGCTTTGCTTCGAGGTCAGCGACGATGGCGGCCCGATGCCCGGGGGGGCCCTGCCCTCCGGCATGCTGCCCGATCTCGACACGCCCTGCGCCGACCTGCCCGAAGGCGGATTCGGCTGGTGCCTGATCCGCAGCCTGACCGAGGATCTGCGCTACTGCCGCTCCGCCGGGCGCAACCACGTGAGTTTTCGCCTGCCGCTGACCCCACGGTCCGAGCCGCCGGCGCGAATGCCCCGAAAACGCCGCATTGACTCCGCAGACCGGCCCGAATGGCGTGTCACAAGGAAAGGGTAGCTGCATATGGCTTCCCTCGGTGCCGCGTCATCAATAGCCCCCACCCAGTGCGTGGCACCGAGGTCTTCCCCCGCCCTCCGGGACGTCCGGGCCGACCGCCCCGAGAAGAAGCGCCGCCCTGCCGAGGTCGGACCTTCAAGCCGGACCACCGCGGCGCTAAGGTCGCATGCGGACCGACAGGAGGAGAGGCCCGATGCGCGATTTCCAGACACCCGGCCGCTCGGCCGTCCTTGCCACCGAAGGCATGTGCGCCACGTCGCATCCGCTGGCGGCAGCCACGGCCATCGACATCCTGCGCCGCGGCGGCAACGCGGTTGACGCCGCCATCGGGGCGGCGGTGCTGCTGGGGATCTGCGAGCCGCACATGACGGGTCTTGGCGGAGACTGCTTCGCACTGCTGTCACCGGCGGGCAGCGACGAGGTCATCGGACTGAACGGCTCGGGCCGCGCGGCAGCGGCGGCCGACCCGGAGGCGCTGCGCGTTGCCGGCCATGCCGCCGTGCCGCTCGGCAGCGCACATGCGGTGACGATTCCCGGCGCGGTGGACGCGTTCTGCCGCCTGTCCGAAAGCCATGGACGGATCGGGCTGGACGCCGTTCTGGCACCCGCGATCCAGTATGCCGAGGCGGGAGTTCCCGTGGCGCCACGGGTCGCCATGGACTGGGCCGCAGAGGCCGGCCGGCTTCAGGATGTGGCGCGGCGGCATTTCCTGACCGGCGGCGCCGCCCCGGCCCCGGGCACGCTGTTCCGGGCGCCCGCTCAGGCCGAGGTGCTGCGCCGGATCGCCCGGCAGGGCCGCGCGGGCTTCTACGAGGGCGAGGTCGCGGACGACATGCTGGCGGCACTTCAGGGGGCCGGCGGCGCCCAGGCGGCCCTCGATTTCGCCACGGCCGAGGCCAGCCCGACCCGCCCCGTCGCGGGCAGCTATCACGGCATGGACCTTCTGGAACATCCGCCCAACGGCCAGGGCGCCACGGCGATCCTGCTGGCCAATATCCTGGCGCATTTCGACATCGCGGCGCTGGATCCGGGAGGCGCCGAGCGGGTGCACCTGGAGGCGGAGGCCACCAAGCTGGCCTATGATCTGCGCAACCGGCTGATCGCCGACCCGGACCACGCATCGCAGGCCGCGCAGATGCTCGCCCCCGAGACCGCCGCGGAACTGGCGTCGCGGATCCGGCCGGACGGCGTGCTGGACGGGGCCGCGCCCCTGTCCGGGGCCGAGCATCGCGACACGGTCTATGTCACCGTGGTGGATCGCGACCGGATGGCGGTGTCGCTGATCTGCTCGATCTTCCATGCTTTCGGCGCAGGTATCGCTTCGGAGAAATTCGGCATCCTGTTCCACAACCGCGGCGCCGGCTTCTCGCTGGAGCGGGGCCATCCCAACGAGATGGGGCCGCGCAAGCGGCCGATGCACACGATCATTCCCGGCATGCTGCGGCAGGACGGGCGCGTGGTGATGCCTTTCGGCGTGATGGGGGGTCAGTACCAATCCACCGGGCACGCGCGCTTCCTGTCGAGCGTGGTCGATTTCGGGATGGGTCCGCAGGATGCGATCGACGCGCCCCGCGCCTTCGCCGAGGCGGGCGAGCTGCGGCTGGAGCGGGGCTATCCCGAGACGGTGCGGCAGAGGCTGGCGCAGATCGGGCACAAGGTGGTGATGTCCGATCGGCCGATCGGCGGGGCTCAGGCGATCCGCATCCATGAAAGCGGCGTTCTGGAGGGCGGGTCGGACCCGCGCAAGGATGGCTGCGCGCTGGGCTACTGACGGGGTCCGTCGGGTCTCGGGGCGGGTGACCCGCCCGCCACGCAGCTCAGTTCAGCTGAAAATGCAGCGGGTAATGGCCATCCTGGAACGGGCCGAAGAGATCGGGGATGTCGGGATGATCGACCGGCTCGCCCGAATAGTCGGCCACCAGGTTCTGCTCCGACACATAGGCCACGTAGAAGCTTTGATCGTTCTCGGCCAGCAGGTGGTAGAACGGCTGTTCCTTCGCCGGGCGACTGTCCTCGGGGATCGCCTCGTACCATTCCTCGGTATTGTTGAACTCGGGGTCAACGTCGAACACCACACCCCGGAACGGGTGCTTGCGGTGGCGGACGACCTGACCGAGATGATATTTCGCGCGCGTGGTGAACATGTCGAGTCAGCCCCTTTGAGCCGTTTCTAGACAATTCTTCCTACCAGTGTCCACAAAGCGGATGCGATTTTTGGCGAAACAGTCTGTGACGCGCGAATCGACAACCGGCCGCGCCCATTTGTGATTTCCCCTCGCCGGCATGATCGGTTAGGGTGCTCCAAAACACAAGAACGGCGAGAGGCAGATGAGCAGACTCCTTTGCGCCCTCATGGTGGTGATGGTGGTCGCGTCCTGCGGCCGTGGCCCCTATACGGCGCCGCGCAACCTCGACGATGCCTGTGCGATCGTCCAGGAGCGTCCGAAATATTACCGTGCCTTCAGGGCGACCGAACGCCGTTGGGGCGTGCCGGTCCATGTCCAGATGGCCACGATCTATCAGGAAAGCAAGTTCATCGGCGATGCGCGCACGCCGCTGCGCTTTGCGCTGGGCGTTCTGCCCATGGGACGGCAAAGTTCGGCCTTCGGCTATGCACAGGCCCTGGACGGCACCTGGGACGAGTACCGCCGCGAGACCAGGCGCCGGGGCGCACGCCGCGACGACATCCGCGACGCAACGGATTTCATGGGCTGGTACATGAACAAGACGCGTGATCGCAACGGCATCCCGCTGACCGACGCGCGCAATCAGTATCTTGCCTATCACGAGGGACATACGGGCTATGCCCGGGGCAACTACAACGGCAAGGCCTGGCTGCTACGGGTCGCGGATCAGGTTGCAACCCGGTCGCTCGCCTATCAGTCACAGCTTTCGCGCTGCCGCCGCTGACCGGTGCCGGCCGGCCCGCATTGCCCGGCAGGAGGGCCGGTCCCGCTCAGCGCGGTGACTCGCGGCGCAGGGAATTGGCCTGGATGCTGAACAGGCTTGGCGCGTAGCTCCCGCCGGTCTTCATCTCGCCCAGGACAACCGTGGTGCTGGCGCCGCTGTCGTCGTTGACGCGCCATTGCCGCAGTTCGACCGGCGGGCCGGTGAAGGCCATCTGGATGGTGCCGTATTCCGGGTTCTCCGGATCCTGGGCGGTCACCGTGGTGGCGGCGCCGTCCTCGGAATGGTCGACGACCATGTTGTCGCGGCCGAGATCCACGTCGCGGGCCAGGATCAGCTTGAGCGGCGTACGCTCCAGCGGGTAGGTCTCGGGCCCGGAATCGCCCTTTGGATCGAAGATCGCAACGGCGTTGCCGGACGCCAGAACCAGCGTCGCCTCGGGCGGATCGTACTCGAAGCGCATCCGGCCGGGCCGGTGGATGTAAAGCATCCCGGTCGAGATGCTGCCATCGTCGTTGATCTGTGTGAACTCCGCCTCGCCGGTGCGCAGCCCGTTGAGATAGTCGGAGATCGCGTCGAGCGAAATCTTCTCTGCCGCTGCGGGCATGGCCAGCGCGACGGCAAGAAGGGTGGCGGAGCCACGGCGCAGCATTGTCCTCATCATCCCTGTCATCTAGCCATGCCGCGCCGGCGCCGCATCCCCTTTTCGCTCACATTGCCGCGATGGGCAGGCCCGTGCCTATTGCGGCTCGGGCAGCAGGATCTCGCGCTTGCCCACATGGTTCGCCGCCGTGACGACGCCCTCGTCCTCCATCTGTTCGACCAGCCGGGCAGCCTTGTTGTAGCCGATGCCCAGCTTGCGCTGGATATAGGAGGTGGAGCATTTCCGGTCCTTCGCGACGATCGCCACCGCCTGATCGTAAAGCGCGTCTTCGCCGCCGGTATTGCCGCCCGAGGACAGCCCCAGCACCGCGTCGATATCGGAAGAGCGTTCCTCGTCGGGGCCTTCCAGCACCCCGCCCACATAATCTGGCGGGCCATAGGCCTTGAGGTGGTTGACGATCTCCTCGACCTCCTCGTCCGA
>JBKHDP010000198.1:0-4385 GCA_046541255.1 Paracoccaceae bacterium
CACGGTGCGCGCGATGAAGATGAATGGCGGCGTGGCCAAGGCCGATCTCGGCACCGAGAATGTCGAGGCGGTGCGTGCCGGCTGCCCGAACCTTGGCCGCCATATCGAGAATATCAAATCCTTCGGTGTGCCGGTGGTGGTGGCCATCAACCATTTCGTCTCGGACACCGAGGCCGAGATCCGGGAGGTGCAGGATTACGTGGCCGAGCAGGGTTCGGAGGCGATCCTGTGCCGGCACTGGGCGCTCGGGTCGGAAGGCACCGAGGCCCTGGCCACCCGCGTCGCCGAGATCGCCGAAAAGGGCGAGGCGGATTTCGCGCCTCTCTATCCCGACGACATGAGCCTGCTGGAAAAGGTCGAGACCATCGCCAGGCGGATCTACCGTGCCGACGAGGTACTGGCGGACCAGAAGATCCGCGGCCAGCTGAAGGAATGGGAAGCTGCCGGCTACGGCAACCTGCCGATCTGCATGGCCAAGACCCAGTATTCCTTCACCACCGATCCCACCCGCCGCGGTGCGCCCACCGGGCATTCGGTCCCGATCCGCGAGGTGCGGCTGTCTGCGGGCGCGGGCTTCGTCGTGGTGATCTGCGGCGAGATCATGACCATGCCGGGCCTGCCCTCGGCGCCGGCCTCGGAATCGATCCGGCTGAATCGGCAGGGATTCATCGAGGGGCTGTTCTGAGCCTTCTTCTTGGGAAAAATATCCTCGGGGGGTGAATGACGCCGCAGGCGTCAGAGGGGGGCGGACAGCCCCCCTGCCTTCCGACGAGGACGGAGACGAGACGGATGACCGCAGATCTAATCGACGGCAAGGGCTTCGCCGCCCGCATCCGCGCCCAGGTCGGCGCGCATGTGGCACGGCTCAAATCCGATCACGGGCTCACGCCGGGGCTTGCCGTGGTGCTCGTGGGCGAGGACCCGGCCAGCCAGGTCTATGTGCGCAACAAGGGCAGACAGACGCTGGAGGCGGGCATGGCCAGCTTCGAGCACAAGCTCGACGCCGAAACGCCGGAGGCCGAACTGCTGGAACTGGTGGCCAGGCTCAATGCCGATCCGGCGGTGCATGGTATCCTGGTCCAGTTGCCGCTGCCCGGCCATGTCGACGCCGAGAAGGTGATCAACGCGATTGACCCGGCCAAGGATGTGGACGGCTTCCACATCTCCAATGTGGGTCTTCTGGGCACCGGCCAGAAGGCGATGGTGCCCTGCACCCCGCTGGGGTGCCTGATGATGCTGCGCGACCGGCTGGGCAGCCTCTCGGGGCTGGAGGCGGTGGTGATCGGGCGCTCGAACATCGTGGGCAAGCCGATGGCGCAGCTGCTGCTGGGCGACAGCTGCACGGTGACGATCGCGCATTCCCGCACCCGCGACCTGCCCGGGGTGGTGCGCCGGGCCGATATCGTGGTGGCCGCCGTGGGCCGTCCCGAGATGGTGAGCGGCGACTGGATCAAGCCCGGCGCCACGGTGATCGACGTGGGCATCAACCGGGTCGAGGCATCCGAGGCCGGCGAGGGCCGGACACGTCTGGTGGGAGATTGCGATTTCGCAAGCTGTGCCGAGGTCGCCGGTGCCATCACGCCGGTGCCGGGCGGCGTCGGGCCGATGACCATCGCCTGCCTGCTGGCCAATACGCTCACCGCCTGCTGCCGGGCCAACGGCCTGCCCGAGCCCGAGGGGCTGACCGCCTGAGAGCGGGTTCGGGAGAAACGCGGGGACGCGGGCGTCCCGCGGGCGCCGGGGCCGTCCGGCGTCGCAAGGGGGGCCTGACGCGCCCGGCGCTGACTCCGCGTCTTGGATATTTTTACCAAGAAGAAGCGGGGGTGTTCCGGGCAGTCAGCCCGGAGAGGCCGGGATCATCGTGCCCTGCAGCAACGCCACGGGGATGTCGCGGCCGCCCTGCAGGGCCAACACCTCGGCCGTGACCACCGAGAGCCTGCGGCCGGCGCGGATCACCCGGCCCGTGGCCAGCAGCCGCTCGCCCCGTGCGGGGGCCAGGAAGTTCACCTTGATCTCGGCGGTGACCACCTCGGAGCCTTCGGGCATCAGGCTGAGCGCCGCATAGCCCGCCGCGCTGTCGCCGATGGCGAAGGCCAGAGCCGCATGGGCGTGGCCATGTTGTTGCAGGCTGCCGGGCAGGATCGGCGCGGCAATCCGGATCTCGCCGGGTGCCAACGCCTCCAGCGTCGCCCCGAAGCTCTGCATCATGGTTTGCCGGGCAAAGCTGTCGCGGATCGTGGCAGCGATCCGGGGATCGAGGCCGGGGATGTCGCTCATGGGCTGTCCCTCCTGCCACGACTATTCCGTGCCGGCATCCGGGCCGCAAGGGGCTGGCGTGGCATCGGCACCGCCAGCGCCCGCGCGCCGGTGAGGATGGCGAGCGCATCGGGGCGCATCAGGTCCGAGAGTGCCGGGTCGGAGCTGCGCAAACCGCCGGTATAGGTGCCGTAGGCGGGCAGGATCACCCGGTCGCGATCCAGCAGGAAACAGGGGCGGGAGGTGCCTCCCAGCCGTGCCTTGGGGTGATAGTGGCCCGAGACCTCGGCCGCCGCGCCGGGCCGCGCGATATGGCGGAAGGTCAGCGGCGGGGCGGGCAGTTCGGCCAGATGCGCGCCGCCCAGGTCCAGCGGACCGGGGTCATGGTTGCCCTCGATCCAGATCCATTGCCGCCCGGCCTGGAGTTGCGCGATCCAGAGCCGCTCGTCCTCCGGCAGGCTCCGGGCGGCCTCGGTATCGTCGAAACTGTCGCCGAGGCAGACCACCACCGCCGGGTCGGTGGCGCGCAGGTCGGCTTCGAGCCGGGCGAGCGTGTCGCGGGTCTCGTAGGGCGGCAGGGCGGTGCCGCCCCGCCGCGCGTGCCGGCGGGCCTTGCCCAGGTGCAGGTCCGACACGCAAAGCAGCCGGCGCCCGGACCACCAGAGCGCGCCGGAGGGCAGGGCGCACAGGGCCGCGCCCGCGAGCGTGAAGTCATGCGCGTTCATGGCGTGGTCTTCGCCCGTCTCGCGCCCTGCTGCAAGGGGGCAGCAGGCACGCAACCGGGCTCAGGGCGCGAGGCCCGCCTCGCGCATCAGCGCGGCGGCCTCTTCCTCCAGCAGGCGTTCGCGGCCCGCGCCCTCGACCGGGACGCGTCCGGCCTCCAGGAAGATCGGCGCGGCGAGCGGCGAGATCCGCGGCAGGCGCACATGATCGATCCGGCCCGCCACGCGGGTGGCCATCTCGCGCAGCCGGTCGAAATCCACCAGCCCGCGCATCGCCTCGGATCGGGTGATCCGCATCAGCAGGTGGTCGGGATCGTATTTCTGCAGCGTGTCGTAGAGGATGTCCGACGAGAAGGTGGCCTGCCGGCCTGACTTGCGTGGCCCGGCCGTGTTGCGTTCGATCAGCCCGGCGATCGTGGCGGCGGAGCGGAAGGTGCGCTTCATCACCGCGTTGCCGGCGAGCCAGCGGTCCAGCCCGTCCTCCAGCGCCGCCAGGTCGAAGAGCGGCACCGGGTCGCCCACCGCCTCCAGCCCCCAGATCAGCGTGGCGTAGTCGGTCGAGACGAAGCCCAGGGGGGCGAGCCCCGCCTCCTCCATCCGCTTGGTCAGCAGCAGCCCCAGCGTCTGCTGTGCGTTGCGCCCGGCAAAGCCGTAGGCCACGAGATGCTGGCGGCCCTCATGCGGAAAGCTTTCCAGCAGCAGCCGCCCCGGTTCGGGCAGGCGCGACACCTGGCGCTGGAGCGCCAGCCACTCGGCGGTGTGGGCGGGCAGTTCGGGCCAGTCGCCTTGTCGGAACATCCGCAGGATGCGCGCGCTGAGCTGGGTGGAGGTGGCGAACTTGGTGCCCGAGAAGACCGCGATCCGGGGTGTCCGGCGCGGGCTGTTGCTGACCTCCACGGTCAGCTCGCGCAGCCCCTCGTAGCGCACGATCCTGCCGCCGATGAGAAAGGTGTCGCCCGGTGTCAGCGAGGCGGCAAAGGCCTCTTCCACCTCGCCCAGTGGCGCCCCGCCGCGGCCTTTCATCCGCACCTTGAGCGTGTCGCTGTCCTGGATCGTGCCGATATTCATGCGGATGCGGCGGGCGCTTCGCGGGTCGCGCAGCTGCCAAAGCCCGTCCGGCCGCTGGCTCAGCCGCTGCCAGCGGTCATAGGCGCGCAGCGCGTAGCCGCCGGTGGCCACGAATTCCAGGCAGTCGTCGAACGCGGCGCGCGACAGATCGGCATAGGGGCCGGCGCTGCGGATCTCGGCGAAAAGCGCGTCGGGATCGACCGGCCCGGCGCATGCGACGATCATGATCTGCTGACAGAGCACGTCAAGCGGGCCGGGGCCGCGCGGGTCGCCATCGAGATCATGTTCGCGCGCGGCCTGGAGCGCGGCCACGCATTCCACCACCTCGAAGCGGTTGGC
>JBKHDP010000199.1:0-4380 GCA_046541255.1 Paracoccaceae bacterium
AACTCCTTGGCAAAGAGAGGAATTCTTGCCGCTTGACGATACCCCCGCCGGTGGCTTCTCCTTTCGTATCACAGGGTTCCACGGGAGCCCGGCCGGCCTTGTTCCTGGCTCAAAAGTCAGCCGGTTAGGGTCTCACGGCCGCTCGGGAGACGGGCCATGATCTTGGCGAAGACGCCTTGTCACTCCATCGCTTCCAGCGGTTGTAGATCACGCTGAGTAGCTGGAACCAATGGCCCTGACCCTAGGTGGCGGGATCTGTCTGCGCCGTTGACACCCGGCCGGTATCCGACCGAGAGTTGGGGCAGCTTGTCCGCGCGGTCACTCGGCAGCGGCTTGCACGCCGCCGGCATTCGGCAGGACCCATCCATCGTTGATGGCGATGCGCAGCGGACGGTCGGCGGAGGGAGCGCAGGTTGCTTCCGCGCGCAAGAGGATACCCGGCGCGGCCTCGGGCTCGACGGTGAGCAGATAGGTATCCCCAAGCGGCCGGCAGTCGATCAGGCGGGCCTTGAAACCGTCCGGCCCCGGGCGCAGATCGCCGCGGCGCAGACACACGTCAGCCGGGCCACTGACCATGTCTTGGGGCGCGCGCAGCCGGGCCTCGTGGCCGAACACGCGCACGCGGACATCCGAGCCCGGGTCGAGCACGTCGCCCGGCACGATCTGACCCCGGCCCAGAAACCGCGCCACGGCAGTGCTGGCCGGCTCGCGCCAGAGCCGCTGGGGGGCCTCGATCTGGAGCACGCGTCCTGCCTCCATCACCGCGATGCGGTCGGCCAGAGCCATCGCCTCCGCCTGATCATGGGTGACATAGATCACCGTGACGCCGGTCGCCCGGTGCAGGCGGCGCAGTTCGTCCACCATCGCCTCGCGCAGATGCGCGTCGAGATTGGCAAGCGGCTCGTCAAGCAGCAGCAGCCGCGGCTTCATGGCAAGGCAACGTGCCAGCGCCACCCGCTGGCGCTGGCCGCCGGACAGGTTCTGCACCCGCCGGCGTTCGAACCCGGCAAGACCCACCGTCTCCAGCACCTCGGCCACCCGCCGGGCGCGTTCGGCCGCCGGCATCCGGCGCACGCGCAGCCCGAAGCCCACGTTGCCCGCCACATCCAGATGCGGCCAGAGCGCGTAGGACTGGAACACCATGCCGATCCCGCGATCCTCGGGAAGGACATGGTGGCCAGGGCCGGACACGGTGCGCCCGTCCAAGTCGATCGTGCCTTCGCTGGCTGCCTCGAACCCGGCGATCAGGCGCAGCAGCGTCGACTTTCCGCACCCCGACGGGCCAAGCAGGGCAAGAAACTCGCCTTCGGTCAAAGCGAGGTCGATGCCGGTCAGGATCTGCGCGCCGCCGGCCGAAAAACCGATATTCGAAAGTCTCACGACTGCCACGGCAGCACTCCTTCAGGCAGGCCGCGGGCCAGCAGCGTCACAAGGCCCGCCAGCGTCATGACCACCGCCAGGACCCAGATCGACACGGCCGCAGCCATTGTCGTCCGGCCTTCGTCATAAAGCGAGAAGACCACCACGCCCAGCGTCTCGTTGCCCTGCGACCAGAGCAGGGCGGAGACGGTGAGTTCGGAAAACGCGCCGAGGAAGACGAGGATCGCCCCCGCGCCCACTGCCGGGGCGACCAGCGGCAGCACGATGGTCACAAGCCGGCGCAGGCCGCGGGCGCCGGCATTGCGCGCCGCCTCCTCCAGCCCGGGGTCAAGCTGGGTCAGCGCCGACATCACCGGCCGCAGGGCGAGCGCGAAGAAGCGGGCGAGATAGGCGAGCAGCAGGATCCAGAGCGTGTTGTAGAGGCTGAGTCCAAGGACAGGAAGCGGTGGCAGGAAGGTCAGGATGAAAGCGATCGACAGCACGATTCCGGGCAGGACGTAAGGAATGTCCGCGGCAAGGTTCAGGCCCCGCGCCATGCGGAAGCCCCGCGCCGCGAGCCAGGCCATCGGCACTGCCGTCGCCACCGTCAGGATCGCGGCAAGCGTCGCCAATGTCAGGCTGTTGACGAAGGCGCGCTGGGTCATGCTCAGTCCGGCGACCACCTCGACGAGGTTGGATATGGTTGCGGTGCCTGGTGACAGCCGCACGCCCACCGATGGCACCAGCGCCGCGGCAAGCAGCGCCAGCAGCGGCAGGATCGCGATGACGGTCATCAGCGCCCAGACCGCGGCGGTGACCGCCCATCGGGCACGGCCAAGCTGAAACCCCCGATGTCCACCGCCGGTTCGATCGGTCGGAACCGCGAAGCGGCGCAGCGCGAGGGCTTGCAGCGCGATGCCCGCCGCGGCGATGCCGGCGAGGATCAGCGCCAGCGCGGCCACCTCCGGCAACGCGGTCGGCCCGAAGCCCGAGAGCCGCTGGTAGATCAGCGTCGAGAGCACCGGAAAGCGCCCCGGAATACCCAGCAGTGCCGGCACCCCGAAATTTCCGATCGCCGACACGAAGGCCAGCGCCGCGCCGGCCACCAAGGCCGGCAGCATCAGCGGCAGCACCACGCGGCCCACAATGCCGGGCGGGCGGGCGCCGATGCTGCGGGCCGCATCGATCAGATCGCCCGGCAAGGCGCGCAGCCCCGCGCGCAGCGCCAGAAAGACCATCGGCGCATGTTCGATCCCCAGCACCAGGATCACGCCCTCGCGGCCCAGCAGCGGGTTGCGCGCCGGCTGGAGGCCGTCGAGACCCGGCAGCGCCCAGATCGGGCTTTGCGGCCCGATCAGGGACAGCCAGGCCAGCGCCGAGACCTGCGGCGGAATCAGCAGCGGCAGGATCAGCAGAAAGATCAGCACAACGCGCCCGCGCAGATCGGTCAGGCTTACCAGCAGCGCCATGCCGCCCCCCAGAAGCACCGACAGCGCCGTGCCCCAGAGGGCGGCGTCGAGCGTGTTGAGGGTGGCCACGCGCGCCGCCTCGCTCGCCCAGACCTGTCCGATGAATCCCAGCCCCGCGACCGGCCCGTCCGCAAAGACTACCGCCAGCAGTCGCATCAGCGGCCAGACGCATAGTCCCAGCACGTAAAGACCGAGGGCTGCGAGAAGCAGCGCCTCGATCGAGAACGGCAGACGCCGGTCGTGGCGAAGACGAAAGGCGCCCGCAGCCATCAGCCGCCGAAGAGATCGGCAAAGCGGCGCTTGATTTCGTCGGATTTCTCAAGCAGCGTCGCGGGATCGACCTGCATGATGTCGATCTCTACATCCGGGAAACTCGCGGGCCGGTCGATGCCGTCGCGCAGCGGCAGATAGCCCTGTTCGACATGGAACCGCTGGCCTTCCTCGGACAGCTGCCAATTGACGAAGGCCTGCGCCGCCTCGACATTCTCTGCCGTCGACAGGATGGCCACCGGTTCCGTCACCGCGGTCACGCCCTCATCGGGAAAGACGAAGGCCACGGGCGAACCCTCGGCCGCGGCATTGAGCGGCATGAAGTCGATGATGATGCCGTAATCGACCTCGCCATTGGCGACCGCCGAGAGCACCCCGCCATTGCCGCGCCCGGCAATGGCGCCGTGTTCGGCCAGCGTTTCGTAGTAGTCCCAGCCGAAGCCTTCGGTTTCGGCAACGGTGCCGACATGGATCATCGCCGCCCCGGAATAGAGCGGGCTTGCCATGGTCAGGCGCCCGGCGATGTCGGGATCGGTCAGCTCCGCCCAGCTGCTTGCGGGATCGTCGACAAGATCGGTGTTGTAGGCAAACCCGGTGGTGATGAGCTTGGTCGAGAAATAGTGCCCCTCGTCATCGTGCAGGGCGGCATCGGTGCCTGTCGTGTCCGCGTCGGGGAAGGCCATCAGCCGGTCCTCGGCCTTCAGCCCCTCCATCACCACGGTGTCGGCGATGAGCAGGACATCGGGCTGCGGATCGCCGGCGGTGAATTCGGCCTCGAGGCGGTTCATCACCTCGGTCGTGCCCGAGCGAAAGTATTCTACTTCGATATCGGGATGGCTTTCGTTGAAGCGCGCGACAAGCTCGTCCATCTGGTCGGTCGGCGTGGAGGTGTAGATGACCAACGGCCCGGACTGGGCGATGGCGCCGGAAGCAAGCGCGGCGAAGGCAAACGATAAAATCGGTGTCCGCATGGTGAATGATCTCTCTCGGTTCAGGACTACGACGTGTCGCTAGCGGTCGTCGGTGACAGCAGCGTGACAGCAGAGGCACGCGATCGTGACGGATTACTGGGGTCGGAGCGAGGGGCGCGGCCGCGAGATGTTCGTGCCGCTGGCACAGCCGCCCGGTCATGCCAAGGCCGACTTTGGCGAGGCGACAGGCCATTGCGCCGCGGGCCTGCATCAGGTGGCAAAGATGCACTTCGCTGAACCACGGTCGAGAAGTGGATACACATGATCAGATCCGTGGCATCTCCTTGCTCAAGATGGTCTTTCCCATTGAC
>JBKHDP010000200.1:0-4343 GCA_046541255.1 Paracoccaceae bacterium
CCGGGCGCTGATGAGAAAATTCGGGAATTGACGTAGTGACAGCGGAACGGGCGGCATTGGCCGGGACAATGAAAGACGAAACAGACCAGACGCGCATTCTGATTGCCGACGACCACATGCTCATCAGCGAAGCCGTGGCGCGGCTGTTGCAGCGCAGCGGCGATTTCGAGGTGCTGACAGCGATGTCGTTGCCCGACACGCTGCGAGTGCTGGAGGATCAGGGGCCGGTGGATATCGTGATGCTGGATCTGAAGATGCCGGGGATGAACGGCATCGAAAGCATCCGCCAGGTGGTGAAGGCCAACGAGCCCGGCCGCGTGGTGCTGTTCTCGGGCAGCGCCGATGCGAATTTCGTGCAGAGCGCGATCAAGGCCGGCGCGCTGGGGCTGATCCCCAAGACATTGCCCCTGCGATCGCTGCTGAGCGCCATCGGGCTGGTGGATTCGGGCCAGATCTTCGTTCCGGCGCAGCTTTCGCAAGGCGAGAACGCCTCCCCTGCGCGGGAACAGGCCCAGCTGTCGGAAAAGGAACTCTTCGTGCTGCGCCGCGCCGCCGAAGGCTATACCAACAAGGAAATCGCCCGCGATCTCGTCTCGAACGAGATGAGCGTCAAGATGCACATGCGGATGATCTGCAAGAAGCTTGGCGCCAAGAATCGCACCCACGCCGCGATGATCGCGCGCGAACTCGCCCTGCTCTGAACAGGCCCCGGCACCGCGCGGGATGCTGTGCTATCGGCTGCTGCGCGCAAGGCGGGGCGGCCCGAACCTCCCTGCGATGACTGGCCGCAGGCGGGCCCCGGAACTTGCGTTAGATCAATGCGATAGAGCGCGGTACCGGATTACGCATCGTAAGTCCCTCATGCGGAGTCCGACATGAAACAGTTCCTTCTGTCGCTTCTGGCGCTTCTCGTCGCCGGCCCGGCCCTTGCCGACAGGATCGAGGCCATGGCGCAGCCCGTGACCGAATGGAAGTCGGTCTTTGGCCAGGTGGAAACCCGCGACCGCGTTCCGGCCCGTGCGCGGATCGGCGGCATCGTCTCCGAGCTCGCGATCAGCGAGGGCGACAGGGTCGAGGCCGGCCAGCGCCTCGCCATGATCGAGGATGACAAGCTGGTCTTCCGTCTTGACGCGCTGGATGCGCAACTGCAGGCCCTGCGCGCGCGCATGGACACCGCCCGGTCGGAACTGTCGCGCGGCGAGCGACTGATCGAACGCGGCGTGATCACCAGCCGGCGGCTGGAAGAGTTGCAGACCACGGTCGACGTGATCTCCGGCGAGATCTCCACCACCGAGGCAGAGCGCCTGACGGTCGAGCGGCAGATCGAGGAAGGTGCCGTGCTGGCGCCCGAATCCGGCATCGTGCTGACGGTGCCGGTGTCGCGCGGATCGGTCGTCACGCCGGGCGAGGCCCTGGCCGAGATCGGCGGCGGCGGCTTCTTCCTGCGGCTCGCGGTGCCCGAGCGCCATGCGGGCGATCTGGCCGAGGGCGACACGATCGAGATCGGCGGCGGCGACAGGCCCCGGGCCGGGCGGCTGGTCAAGCTCTACCCGCAGATTTCCGGCGGCCGCGTCGAGGCCGATGTCGAGGTCGACGGGCTGGACGAACGCTTCGTCGGCCGCCGCGTGCCCGTGCGTCTGCCGGTGGGTACGCGCGAGGCGGTTCTGGTGCCCGCCGCGGCGCTCACCCGCGAGGGCGGGCTGGATTTCGTCACCGTCGAGGGGCCCGAGGGCCCGGTGCGCCGCGTGGTGGTGCCCGGGCCCGCCCTGGATCATGACGGGGAAGACTGGCGCGAGATTCTGACCGGGCTGGAACCCGGCGAGACGGTGGTGACGGCCGATGAGTGACGACGGACATCACGCGCCCAAGGGCGCGCTGGGGATCGCCGGATACCTGACCCGGGCCTTTCTGGTCTCGCCGCTGACCCCGCTTCTGCTGCTTGCCTCGCTTGCCGTGGGTCTGATCGCGCTGGTCGCGCTGCCGCGCGAGGAAGAGCCGCAGATCTCGGTGCCGCTGGTCGATATCCATGTCGAGGCGCACGGATTGCGCGCCGAGGATGCGGTCAAGCTGGTGACCGAGCCGCTGGAGACCATCGTCAAGGGTATCGACGATGTGGATCATGTCTATTCCGACACCCGCGACGACCGGGTGATGGTGACGGCCCGGTTCGAGGTGGGTATCGATGCCGACACCGCGATCCTGCGGGTCCGCGACAAGATCATGGCCAATCTCGACCGCATCCCGGTGGGCATCCCGCAGCCGCTGGTGGTGGGCCGCGGGATCAACGACGTGGCCATCCTGGGCCTGACACTCAGCCCCGCCGAGGGACAGGACGGCATCGGCGCGGCCGAGCTGACCCGGATCGCGCGCGAGGTGGAGGTGCGGTTGGCCTCGATCCGGGATGTGGGCCTGACCTATCTGATCGGCGCCACCGACGAGGCGCTGCGCGTGGCCCCCGACCCCGAGAAACTGGCCCTCTACGGCATCACCCTGCAACAGCTGGCCGGCAAGGTGCAGGGCGCCAACAGCGCCGCGCCCGCGGGGCTGCTGCGCGACGGTGGCGAGCAGATCGGGCTGGTGCTGGGCGAGACGCTCTCCACCCCGGAACAGATCGGCGGGCTGGAGCTGACGGCGCGGGACGGCCGCACCGTCTATGTCCGCGACGTGGCCCGGGTGGGTTTCGTGTCGGACATGGACGAGCGCCATGTCGCCACCCTGCACCGGGCCGAGGATGGCTCGCTCACCCGCCGCCCGGCGGTGACGCTGGCGCTGGCCAAGCGCGCGGGCGCCAACGCGGTGGTGGTGGCCGACGAGATCCTGCACCGCGTCGAGGCGATGCAGGGCGGGCTGATCCCCGACAGCGTCGAGGTGGAGGTCACCCGCAATTACGGCGAGACCGCGGACGAGAAGGCCAACGAGTTGCTGTTCCACCTCGGGCTTGCCACCGTCTCCATCGTGGCGCTGGTCCTGCTGGCGATCGGCTGGCGCGAGGCGGTGGTTGTGGCCATCGTGATACCGGTGACGATCCTGCTGACGCTCTTCGCGGCCTGGATCATGGGCTACACGCTGAACCGGGTGTCGCTCTTCGCGCTGATCTTCTCGATCGGCATCCTGGTGGACGACGCCATCGTGGTGATCGAAAACATCGCCCGGCACTGGGGAATGAAGCGCGAGGGGCAAAGCCGCTTCGGCGCGGCCGTGACGGCGGTGGCGGAAGTGGGCAACCCCACCATCGTGGCCACGCTGACGGTGGTGGTGGCGCTGTTGCCGATGCTGTTCGTGTCCGGGCTGATGGGCCCCTACATGAGCCCGATCCCCGCCAATGCCTCGGCCGCGATGATCTTTTCCTTCTTCGTGGCGGTGATGATCACGCCCTGGCTGATGCTCAAGATCGCCGGCCGCGCACCGCTGCATCATGGCGACGCGGAGAGCGGCTTTCCCGGCGGGCGCTTGGGTCGCGCCTATGCGGCCCTCGCCCGTCCCCTTCTCAGGACCAAGGGGCGCAGCGCGCTGTTCCTGCTGGTGGTGGCGGTGCTGTCCTTCGGCTCGCTGGGATTGCTCTATACCAAGGATGTCACGGTCAAGCTTCTGCCTTTCGACAACAAGTCGGAACTGTCCATCGTCATCGACCTGCCCGAGGGCGCCAGCGTCGAGACCACCGACGCGGTGGCCCAGGCCGCCGCGCGGGTGGCGCTGGACCTGCCCGAGGTGCATTCGGCACAGACCCACGCCGGCACGGCGGCGGCGTTCAACTTCAACGGGCTGGTCCGGCATTACTACCTGCGCCAGAACCCCGAGATGGGCGACGTGCAGCTGAACCTCGAGGCCAAGCACCACCGCGACCGCGAAAGCCACGACATCGCGCTGGAGCTGCGCGAGCGGCTGGCCGCGCTCGACCTGCCCGAGGGCGCCGTGCTGAAGGTGGTCGAACCGCCCCCGGGCCCGCCGGTGATCGCCACGCTGCTGGCCGAGGTCTACGGCCCCGACCCGGAGACCCGTCGCGAGGTTGCCGCGAAGGTGCGCGGCGCCTTCGAGGACGTGCCCTTCGTGGTGGATGTGGATGACAGCTATGGCGAACGCCCGCGCCAGCTGCGCGCGGAACTGAAGCCTTCGGACCTCGATTTCTACCGGGTGCAGGAGGCCGACGCGCTGGAGACGCTGCGCCTGCTCAACGGCTCGGTGACGGTGGGCTATTCGCATCGCGGCGAGGGCCGGCGGCCGATCCCCATCGTGATCGCGCGCGACCGCGGCGAGCGGGTGATGGACGCGGTGACGCTGTCCACCCCGGTGCCCGCCAACGCCCTGCCCGGCGGGCGCGGCGTGGTGGAACTGGGCGACGTGGT
>JBKHDP010000201.1:0-4309 GCA_046541255.1 Paracoccaceae bacterium
CGATCAGCCGGGTGAACACGCCGCCCAGCGTCTCGATGCCGAGCGACAGCGGCGTGACGTCGAGCAGCACCACGTCCTTGACGTCGCCCTGCAGCACGCCGGCCTGGATCGCCGCGCCCAGCGCAACCACCTCATCGGGGTTCACGCCCTTGTGCGGCTCCTTGCCGAAGAACTTGGTGACCTCTTCCAGCACCTTGGGCATCCGGGTCTGGCCGCCCACCAGCACCACCTCGTCGATATCCGAGGTGGTGAGGCCCGCATCCTTGAGCGCGGCCTGGCAGGGCTTGAGCGAGCCCTTGATCAGGTCGCCCACCAGGCTTTCCAGCTTGGCGCGGGTCAGTTTCATGACCATGTGCAGCGGCTGACCGGTATTGCGGTCCATCGAGATGAACGGCTGGTTGATCTCGGTCTGGGTGGCGCTGGACAGCTCGATCTTGGCCTTCTCGGCGGCTTCCTTGAGACGCTGCAGGGCCATCTTGTCCTGGGTCAGGTCGACGCCGTGTTCCTTCTTGAACTCGTCGGCCAGGTAGTTGACGATTCGCATGTCGAAATCCTCGCCGCCGAGGAACGTGTCCCCGTTGGTGGATTTGACTTCGAACAAGCCGTCATCGATTTCGAGGATGGTCACGTCGAACGTGCCGCCGCCCAGATCGTACACGGCGATCGTCCGGGTTTCCTTCTTGTCGAGCCCGTAGGCCAGCGCGGCGGCCGTCGGCTCGTTGATGATGCGCAGCACTTCGAGCCCGGCGATCTTGCCGGCATCCTTGGTGGCCTGACGCTGGGCGTCGTTGAAATAGGCCGGCACGGTGATGACGGCTTGCGTCACCTCTTCGCCGAGATAGCTCTCGGCGGTTTCCTTCATCTTCTGCAGGATGAAGGCGGAAATCTGGCTGGGGGAGTATTTCTCGCCCTTGGCCTCGACCCAGGCATCGCCCTGACCGCCATCGATCACGGAGAAGGGAAGATTCTTCTTGTCCTTCGCGAGGTCCGCATCGTCGATGCGGCGGCCGATCAGGCGCTTGACGCCGAAGATCGTGTTGTCCGGGTTGGTGACGGCCTGCCGCTTCGCGGCCTGGCCGACAAGGCGTTCGTCGTCGGTGAAGGCGACGATGGACGGCGTGGTGCGCGCGCCCTCCGCGTTCTCGATGACGCGGGGCTGCGACCCGTCCATGATGGCGACGCAGCTGTTGGTGGTCCCAAGGTCGATGCCGATCACTTTGGCCATGGTTTCGATCCCTCTTCAATTCAGGCGATGACACGAGGCACGAGACCCGTTACGGCATCTCCGCCCCGATCCGTTCGAGCGGCCGGGCGTTGCCTGCCCCGCCGCGCTTCGACGGGTATATAAGGAGGGGTCCGGAGGGCTGCAAGCACCGGCCCGCACGCGATCGCGAGGATTGCGCGCATCACCGGCAGCGGGAGAGCCATGGCCATGGTCGAGCGACAGGAACTGAACGGTGTCACGATCCATCGCGGCTGGCTGGACGCCACGGCCCAGGCGCGGCTGGTGGAAACGCTGCGCGAAACGGTGCGCGCGGCCCCCTTTTTCACGCCCGAAACGCCCGGCGGGCGGAAGATGTCGGTTCGGATGACCTCGCTGGGCCGGCTGGGCTGGGTCACCGACCGCCGCGGATACCGCTACGAACCGCGCCACCCCTCGGGTGTGACATGGCCGCCGATCCCGGCCCCGGTGCTGGAGATCTGGCACGGGGTCACGGGGCTGGCGCGCATGCCCGATTGCTGCCTGGTCAACTGGTATGGCGAAGGCGCAAGGATGGGCCTGCACCAGGACCGCGACGAAGGCGATTTCGACTGGCCGGTGGTCTCGGTCTCGCTGGGAGACGAGGCGCTGTTCCGCGTGGGCGGCACCGAGCGCGGCGCGTCCACCCGCTCCGCCTGGCTGCGCTCGGGCGACGTGGCGGTGATGGGCGGCGCGGCCCGGCTGGCGTGGCATGGGGTGGACCGGATCCGCTTCGGCTCGTCCAGCCTGTTGCCGCAGGGCGGGCGGATCAACCTGACCTTGCGGGTGGTGGCCTGAGCAACGGGGCGAGGAGCGCGGCCTGGGGCCGCCTGTTCCGCCCATCATCAGCGTCGGGCGTACCAGCTGGCAGAGGCGTGCTTGCGGGTGAAATACTCGCCCATCAGCCCGATCATCACCAGGACGAGGCCGAGGTAGAGCGGATACTCCCACGAACTGTTGCGCGGGAAATAGTTCACGAAGGCATGGCCGCGCGACTGGTCGATCGCGTGGAACAGCGGGTTCCAGTCGAACATCACCAGCATGTAGCCCGGCAGCGTGTTGGCCACGAACATCTTGCCCGATGCGATCATGTTGGCGCGCTGGTAGATCGTCGAGAACAGGTTGACGAAGGTGGGAAACCACGGCTTCAGCGCCAGCAGCACCAGCCCGATCGCCGCGCCGGTGAACCAGGCCATCAGGATCATCGCCATGCAGCCGATCGGATCGTGGATCTCCAGCGGGGTGAAGGCGACGTGGTAGACGAACAGGATCAGCACCATCGACAGCACCTGGATGTAGAGCGCCCCGAAGGCCGCCGAAAGAATCGCGATGGCCGTGTTCATCGGCGCGTGCTGCATCATCGGAGAGGCCGGCCCCTCCGAGCCCACCACCGCGCCGAGCGTCTTGGTATGGGTCATGTAGAGGAAGATCCCCGTCATGATGAAGACGAGGAAATCGCCCCGGATCCGCAGCCCCTTCAGCCCCAGGATCGAGAACATCACGTAGAAGGCCAGCACGAAGATCACCGTCTGCATGACGTTCAGCGCGATCGACATGATCGGATTGCCATGGGTCTTTCGGATGCTGCGCACGACGCCGTGATAGACGAGTTCGGCGATCGTGACGGCGGACCCCATCCGTGTTCTGGGTCTGGTTTGCTGGAACATCGATCCCGTCTGCCCCCTGGAGATGCCCTTCTGGCACGGAATTCTTGCCGTTCCGTTACGGGATCATCATAAGAGGGCCGAAGGGTCTTGGCAACGAGACGGGTGCAGGCGGAGGATCGCGCGTGGATTTCGAGACACTGACCGGAGTGATGCGCCGCCTGGCGCTCGACGCGGGCGACGCGATCATGGAAATCTATGACGGTCCCGAATTCGAGGTGCGCGCGAAAGCCGACGAAAGCCCGGTCACCGCCGCCGACGAGGCCGCCGACCGGCTGATCGCCGACGGGCTGCGCGCGGCCTTTCCCGACATCCCGCTGGTGACCGAGGAACAGGCCGAGACCCACGGCCAGGACGTTTCGACCTTCCTGATCGTGGATCCGCTGGACGGCACCAAGGAATTCGTCAAGCGCCGGGGCGAGTTCACGGTGAACATCGCCTATGTCGAAGGGGGCCTGCCGCTGCGTGGGGTGGTCTACGCGCCGGCGCGCGGCCGGCTGTTCTACACCACCGCCACAGGCCGCGCGGTCGAGGAAACCGGCCCGTTCGACCGGGAGGCCCCCGGCGAGACCCGGCAGCTCGCGGTGTCGGAGCCCGACAATTCCGCGCTGGTGGTGGTGGCCTCCAAGTCGCATCGGGACGCCGAAACCGACGCCTATATCGCCAGATACGCGGTCAAGGACATGACCAGCGCGGGCTCCTCGCTGAAATTCTGCCTGTTGGCGGCCGGCGAGGCCGATCTCTACCCGCGGCTGGGCCGGACCATGGAATGGGACACCGCCGCGGGGCATGCGGTGCTGCTGGGCGCAGGCGGGCGCGTCGTGCGCTTCGACGATCACGCGCCGCTGGCCTATGGCAAGCCCGGCTTCGCCAATCCGTTCTTCATCGCCCACGCGCCCGGCGTGGAGTTGAAGGCGGGGTGAGCCTCCCGGCCCGCCAGTCGCCATGACCGCGCTTCGGGTCAGCGTCATCATCGTCAGCCGGGGCCGGCCGCACGCGCTGCGCCGATGTCTGGCAGCCGTGGCCCTGCTCGACCATCCGGCCTATGAGGTGATCGTGGTGGCCGATGCCGAAGGCGTGGCCGCTGCGCAGGCGACCGGCCTCGCCGCGCATCTCAAGATCGAACCCTTCGCCGCGGCCAATATCTCCGCCGCGCGCAATGCGGGCATCGCCCGCGCCGCCGGCGACATCGTGGCGTTCGTCGATGACGACGCCGTGCCGGAACCGCGCTGGCTGGCCCAGCTCTGCGCGCCGTTCGAGATCGCCGGGATCGCCGCCGCGGGCGGCTTCGTGCGCGGGCGCAACGGCATCTCCTTCCAGTGGCGGGCGCGCGGCGTCGATGCCTGCGCGCGCACCGCGCCGCTGCGCGTCGACCCGGAACGGCGCACGCTGCTCTCGCCGCCGG
>JBKHDP010000202.1:0-4293 GCA_046541255.1 Paracoccaceae bacterium
ACGAGTTGGAAATCACGCCGCCCGCGCTGCTGGAACGATTGGACGTCGATCCGGCGGCGATGCCCGGTTCGGAGGCGATCGAGACCGAGGTAAACCGGCTGAAGCGGCAGCGCGACGCGCTGGGCGCTGTGAACCTGCGCGCCGAGGAAGACGCCCGCGAGGTGCAGGCCGAGCATGACGAGCTGGTGCGCGAGAAGGCCGATCTGGAAGAGGCCGTGCGCACCTTGCGCAACGGCATCGCCAGCCTGAACCGCGAGGGGCGCGAACGGCTGCTGACGGCCTTCGAGCAGGTCAATTCCAACTTCACCCTGCTCTTCACCCACCTTTTCGGCGGTGGAGAGGCCAAGCTGGTGCTGGTGGAATCCGACGATCCGCTCGAGGCGGGGCTCGAGATCATGTGCCAGCCGCCCGGAAAGAAGCTGTCCACCCTGTCCCTGTTGTCCGGGGGCGAACAGACGCTGACCGCGCTGGCCCTGATCTTTGCGGTCTTCCTGGCCAATCCCGCCCCGATCTGCGTGCTGGACGAGGTGGATGCGCCGCTGGACGACGCGAATGTGACCCGCTTTTGCGACATGCTGGACGAGATGTGCCGCCGTACGGATACGCGCTTTCTCATCATCACGCACCATGCGGTGACAATGGCGCGGATGGACCGGCTGTTCGGCGTGACCATGCAGGAAAAAGGCGTGAGCCAGCTGGTCAGCGTGGACCTCAAGAATGCCGAGAAGATGGTGGCCTGAGCCGGGGGCGCAACGCCTGGCGACGGAACCGCTCGTCGTGACGGGGTTTCCGCAAGGTGGAAATCGGGGCGTGGCCGGCAGGCCCGGAGCGTTGCGATCCCAAATGCGCGATGGCGAGCGGCTGGTGCTGATCGCCGAAGCCGGGGAGCGGTTCCCCGTGCGCCCCTGAACCGCCCGGCCCGCTTGCACCGCCCGGTCCGCTGGGTGAGAGTGGCGCCGCAAAAGGGGAGGGCCGCGCCGCATGGACATCATCGAGAGATTGACTGCCGTTCTGGGAACGAAAGGGCTGGCCATCGGCGCGGATACCGCGCGCTGGCAGTCCGACTGGACCGGCAAGTATGTCTCGCACCCGCTGGCGGTCGCGCGGCCCGACAGCACCGCCCAGGTGGCCGAGGTGATGCGGCTGGCCAGCGCCAGCGGAACGCCGGTGGTGCCTGTCGGGGGCAATACCGGGCTCAATGGCGGCGCGCAGGCGGAGGGGGCGATCCTGCTGTCGCTCGACCGCATGAACCGCATCCGTGAAATCCGGCCCGCCGCCCGGGTGGCCATCGTGGAGGCCGGGGTGATCCTGTCCGCGTTGCACGAGGCGGCAGAGGCGGAAGATCTGGTCTTTCCACTGAGCTTCGGGGCCAAGGGCTCGGCCATGATCGGGGGCGCCCTGTCCACCAATGCCGGCGGGTCGAACGTGCTGCGTCATGGCAACACGCGCGATCTGTGTCTGGGGCTGGAGGTGGTGCTGGCCTCGGGCGAGGTGATGGATCTGATGAGCGAACTGCACAAGAACAATTCGGGCTATGACCTGCGCCACCTGATGATCGGCGCGGAGGGCACGCTGGGCATCATCACGGCAGCGGTGCTGAAGCTGGCACCGAAACCACGCGCATATGCCACGGCGATGGTGGCGGTTCCGGGCCTGGGCGTGGCGCTGGACCTGCTGAATCGCCTGCAGGAGGCCACCGGCGGGGCGGTGGAGGCGTTCGAATACATGCCCCGGCGCTATGTCGAGGCGCATCTGGCGCATGATCCACAGGCCCGCGCGCCTTTCGATACGATGCACGAGGTCAACATCCTGCTGGAGGTGGGCGCCACCGCCCCGCGCGATGCCGCGCCCGATGCCGAGGGGCAGGTGCCGCTGGTGCGCTACCTGGAGGAGGTGCTGGAGGGGTTGTTCGAGGAGGGCGCCGTGCTGGACGCGGTCGTGGCGCGCAACGAGGCGCAGCGCCGCGTCATGTGGGCCCGGCGCGAGGCCGCGGCCGAGGTCTGCCTCAGCCGCAAGCCGCTGATCGCCAATGATATCGCCGTGCCGCTGGACCGCGTGGAGGCGTTCCTTGCCCGCGCGGATGCGGCGGTGTCCCGCGTCGATCCCGGCTGCGTCACCATCCCGGTGGCGCATCTGGGCGACGGCAACGTGCATTACCCGGTGCACCTGACCTCGGACGATCCGGCGGTCGCCGACGCGGTGATGGAGGCCGTCGAGGAGGTGGCGCTGGAACTGGGCGGCAGTTTCTCGGCCGAGCACGGGATCGGGCTGTCCAAGCTGGCTTCGATGGCGCGGCGCAAGGACAAGGTGGCGCTGGCGGCGATGCGTGCGGTGAAGACCGCGCTGGACCCGCAGGGCATTCTGAACCCCGGCAAGCTGCTGCCCGGCTGAGGCAGACGCGCGCGGTCGGGTGCCGGCGGCTCGGGCGGTTTCACGGGCCGTTGCGGTCCGGCCACCTCCTGGAGCCGTGCAAACGAATCAGGCTCGCGCCAGCTTTCAGCAGTCGGCCGGTGCAATCCCTGAACGCGCCTGCCCCCTGGCGCCATGCCGTTCGACCCCGCCGAGAGCGCCCGGTCTGCCCCTGCCTCGAACGCGGGGACCCCGGAACATGGACAAGATCGGCTCGCACCTGATCTCGAAGCATTCGATGGACGATTTCCATGCCAAGCGGGTGGTTGGCATGATGGCCGATGCGGGGCCGCGCGCGATGACCAATCCACCCGCCAACCTGAAGCTGCAGGCGCGGTTCGACACCTGTCACAAGCCGTGCGGGTGCCGGAGTTGCGCAAGGCGGGCCTGACCCCGGCGCGACGCTAGGTCGCGCCCGCAGGGCCGGTGCCGGGGTCGCGCGGGCGCGTTCAGTCGCGCCAGTCGAAGAAGCCCGGCCCGCCCTGCGCCAGCAGATTCTGCGCCATCTCGCGGCCCATCTCGGGGCCGTCTTCGACCGCGCCGGAGCAGGCGTCGGACAGGCATTCCGAGCCGTCGGGGCGCAGGATCTCGCCGCGCAGCCGCAGCCGGCCACCCTCGATCTCGGCCAGTGCGGCGATCGGGGTTTCGCAGGAGCCGTCCAGCGTGGCCAGAAAGGCGCGTTCGGCGGCCAGCAGGGCGGCGGTGCCGGGATCGTGAATCGCTTCCAGCATGGTCGCGGTGCGGCTGTCGTCCATCCGCCGCTCGATCCCGATCGCGCCTTGCGCCACGGCGGGAAGCATGTCCTCGGGGGCGATCGGCCCGCGCGAGACATGGCTCATTCCCAGCCGGTTCAGCCCGGCCATCGCGAGGAACGTGGCCTCGGCCACCTTGTCCTCCAGTTTCTTCAGCCGGGTCTGCACATTGCCCCGGAACTGCACGACTTCCAGGTCGGGGCGCCGCCAAAGAAGCTGCGCCCGCCGGCGCAGCGAGGACGTGCCCACCACGGCGCCTTCCGGCAGGTCGTGGATACTGGCATGGTCAGGGCTGACAAAAGCGTCGCGCGTGTCCTCGCGTGGCAGGAAGGTCTCCAGCACCAGCCCCTCGGGCTGCAGCACGGGCATGTCCTTCATCGAGTGCACGGCGATGTCGATTCCGCCATCGAGCAGCGCCTGCTCGATCTCGCGGGTGAAGAGGCCCTTGCCGCCCAGCTCCTTGAGAGGGGTGTCGGTCGCGATCAGCGCGCGGTCATCGCCGGTGGTCTTGATCTTGACGATCTCGAAGGCCTCGGCCGCCAGCCCGAAGGCGGCGGCAAGCCGGTCACGGGTCTCGTGGGCCTGGGCCAGCGCCAGCGGTGAACCGCGGGTGCCGATCTTGAGCGGGGCGTCGGGGGTGGGCAGCGTGTCTGTCATGGCGTTCCCTCTAGTCGGGCGACGCGGCGCTGACAAGCTTGTCTTGACATCCCGCGCCCGCCAAGTGACCAGTCTGGCTGACAGCACGAAAGGGTGACGATGGCCGAGACGAAGACGATCCTGCGGGCGCTGGCTGGCGAGGCTCTGAGCCCGCCGCCGATCTGGATGATGCGGCAGGCGGGGCGCTACCTGCCCGAATACCGCGCGACCCGGGCGCAGGCCGGAGATTTCCTGAGCCTGTGCTACAATCCCGAACTGGCCGCCGAGGTCACCTTGCAGCCGATCCGGCGCTACGGATTCGACGCGGCGATCCTGTTCGCCGACATCCTGCTTCTGCCGCAGGCGCTGGGCGCGGATCTGTGGTTCGTCACCGGCGAGGGGCCGCGTCTGTCCACCCTGACCAAAGAGGCGGAATTCGATGCGCTCAAGCCCGCCGACGCGGTGCACGAGACGCTGTCGCCGGTCTACGAGACGG
>JBKHDP010000203.1:0-4269 GCA_046541255.1 Paracoccaceae bacterium
CGCATGTCGCAGTTCCTGTTCTCGGAGCCCTCCCTGCCGGCCCCGGCAAGAGCACGCGCCTGACGGGAGGGAAGCGGCCGAGAACACCGGCGAGCATCATCGCCCCGGCCAAGGCAGGGTGAACGGCAGTCCGACCGAACATGTTCCTGACCCGGGAAAGACCCGAACGATCGGCCAAGTTTGCAAAAATCGAGGATTTCTGGTGCTGCCGGAGAGATTCGAACTCTCGACCTCTCCCTTACCAAGGGAGTGCTCTACCCCTGAGCTACGGCAGCCCGTCGTGGGCGGCTGATTAGACGCAAATCCGGGACCGTGCAAGCGCAATCTGGACGCGTTTTCGCCTCTGGGGTAGAGAGGGCGCATGACAGGCAGCGCCAGCAAGCAGAACACCGAGGACCGGCGCAAGAAAAGCCGCGAAGACCGGCTGAAAGCCGCGCTCAAGGCCAATCTCGCGCGGCGCAAGGAACAGGCCCGCGCACGGGACGAGGGCGCGGATGACACAGGCAAGAGCAGCGACAAGGGGCAGTAGATGGATTCGATCCTGGTGAAGGGCAATGGCCCCCTGCGCGGGCAGATTCCCATAGCGGGCGCAAAGAATGCGTGCCTCGCGCTGATGCCCGCAACCTTGCTGAGCGAAGAACCGCTGACGCTGACCAACGCTCCGCGGCTTTCGGACATCCGCACCATGACGACCCTTCTGCAATCTCTGGGGGCCGAGGTGTCGGCGCTGCAGGATGGCCAGGTCCTGGCGCTGTCCAGCCATGCGCTGTCCAGCCATCGCGCGGAATACGACATCGTGCGCAAGATGCGCGCCTCGATCCTGGTGCTCGGCCCGCTTCTGGCGCGGCATGGCCGGGCCGAGGTGTCGCTGCCCGGCGGCTGCGCCATCGGCGCCCGCCCGGTGGATCTGCATCTGCGCGCGATGGAGGCGCTGGGCGCGGATATGGAACTGCGCGACGGGTATGTGCACGCCACCGCCCCGGCCGGGGGCCTCAAGGGCGGCGAGATCGTGTTTCCGCTGGTCTCGGTGGGGGCCACCGAGAACGCGCTGATGGCGGCCGTGCTGGCGCGCGGCACGACGGTGATCCGAAACGCTGCCCGCGAGCCCGAGATCGTCGACCTGGCGCGCTGCCTGCGCGCCATGGGCGCACAGGTCGAGGGCGAGGGCAGCCCGGAGATCACCGTGCAGGGGGTGGACAGGCTGCACGGCGCCACGCACCGTGTGGTGACCGACCGGATCGAGCTGGGCACCTACATGCTGGCGCCCGCGATCACCGGCGGCGAGGTGGAATGCCTGGGCGGCCGGATGGAACTTGTGGGTGCCTTCTGCGAACGGCTCGACGCCGCCGGGATCGAGGTGACCGAGACCGACGCCGGATTGAAGGTCGCCTGCCGGGGCGACCGGGTGCAGGCGGTGGACGTGACCACGGAGCCCTTCCCCGGCTTTCCCACGGACCTGCAGGCGCAGATGATGGCGCTGCTCTGCACTGCCGAAGGCACCTCGGTGCTGGAAGAGCGGATCTTCGAGAACCGGTTCATGCACGCGCCCGAGCTGATGCGCATGGGCGCACGGATCGACGTGCAGGGCGGCACCGCCCGGGTGACGGGCGTCGAGCGGCTGAAGGGCGCGCCGGTGATGGCCACCGATCTGCGGGCCAGCGTCTCGCTTATCCTCGCCGCGCTGGCGGCAGAGGGTGAAACCATCGTGAACCGGGTGTATCATCTCGATCGCGGCTACGAGCGGGTGGAGGAAAAGCTCTCCGCCGTGGGTGCGCGGATCGAACGGATCAGGGCATGACCCGGGACGCGACATTCGAGGAGGGGCGCGAAGCCCCGCTGAACCTGGGCGCCGAGGATGCCGAGGATCTGCGGGTGCTGTCGGCGCTGGTGCAGGACGCGGTCTTCCCGGGCAGCGAGATGCGCTGGGAGTCGACGCGGCGCCGCTTCGCCTTGCTGCTCAACCGCTTCCGCTGGGAGGATCGCCCGGCGGCAGAAGCGCGCGGCCGCCCCTTTGAGCGCGCGCAATCCGTGCTGGCCTTCGAGCACGTGCTGGGCGTTGCCAGCCAGGGCGTCGACCCGAAGGATCGCGACACCATATTGTCGCTCTTGGCGCTGGAATTCGAACCCGACGGAGAGACCGGCGGCCATGTGACGCTGGTGCTGGCGGGGGACGGCGCGATCCGGCTGCAGGTCGAGGCGCTGGAGGCCCGGCTGCGCGATGTCACGCGCCCCTATGCCGCGCCCTCGGGCAAGGCACCGGATCACGGCGCCTGAGAACCGCTACTCCTGGATCGACTGAAGGTAGAGCGCCAGCGACAGGACACGCCCCCGGGCCCGGATCTCGGCGGAGTAGTCGCCCGCCCCCATCGCTTCGGCCTTGTAGCGCGCGCCCCAGACCGGCATCGGATAGCCGTGGCCGCGCATCCCGGTGCGGCCGTCGATCACCTGGATCGTCTCCAGCATCGGAAACGCACCGTCATTGGCCGCCGACAGCCCGGTCAACCCGGGCACGGGCACCGTCATCATTTCGGCCAGCGGGCCATCCCCTGCCCCGGCCTCGCCGTGGCAGGACGCGCAGCTTGCAAGATATTCGGCGCGGCCCGCCTCGTCGGCGTTCGCGACACTGGAAAGGCCGGCCGCAAGGCACAGCGCCATGAAAGGTTTCAGGATCATCGGAACACATTCCCTGCAGGACCGGAATCCCACACTGATCTCGTCCCGGCCTTCGCGCATTGACCGCGCGCAATGGCGCGCTTGAGCCCCGCGCCATGCGGCGCTAAGGCTTGCGCGTGACAGGAGAGCCCATGCCCCAGTATCTGAACACCGCCGATCCGGATTTCGAGACCAGCTTCACCGCGCTGCTGGGCGCCAAACGCGAGGACAGCCCCGACGTGGATGCGGTGGTGGCCGACATCATCGCCGATATCCGCGCCCGCGGCGACGCCGCGCTGATCGAGCTGACCGCGCGCTTCGACCGGCTGGAACTCACGCCGGACCGGCTGGCCTTCAGCCCTGCGGAGGTGGATGTCGAAATAGCGAAGGTCTCGGCCGAGGATCGCGCCGCGCTGGAACGCGCCGCCGAGCGGATCCGCGCCTACCACGCCCGACAGATGCCGGAGGACCACAGCTGGACCGACCCGGAAGGCGCGACGCTGGGCTGGCGCTGGACGCCGGTTTCCGCCGCCGGGCTCTACGTGCCGGGCGGGCTGGCCAGCTACCCGTCCTCGGTGCTGATGAACGCGATCCCCGCCAAGGTCGCCGGGGTGGAGCGGCTGGCGATCGCCGTGCCCACACCCGACGGGATCATCAACCCTCTGGTGCTGCTGGCCGCGCGCATCGCCGGGGTGGACGAGATCTACCGGGTGGGCGGCGCACAGGCCATCGCGGCCCTGGCCTATGGCACCGAGACGATCCCCCCCGTGGACAAGATCACCGGCCCCGGCAATGCCTTCGTGGCGGCGGCCAAGCGTCGGGTCTTCGGCAAGGTTGGGATCGACATGATCGCCGGACCCTCGGAGATCCTGGTGATTGCCGATGGCGACAATGACCCCGATTTCATCGCGCTCGACTTGCTGAGCCAGGCCGAACACGACGAAAGCGCGCAATCCATCCTGATTACCCCGGATGCGGATCTGGCGCGGGCCGTGGCACAGGCGGTGGAGCGGCACCTCGAAACGCTGGAACGGCGGGCCATCGCCGGGGCGAGCTGGCGCGATTTCGGCGCAGTGATCCTTGTCCGCGACCTTGACGAGGCGGCGGCGCTTTCGGACCGGATCGCGCCCGAGCACCTGGAGCTTTGCGTGGCGGACCCGGAGGCGCTGAGCGACCGGATCGCCCATGCCGGGGCGATCTTCCTGGGCCAGTGGACGCCCGAGGCCGTCGGCGATTACGTGGCCGGGCCCAACCATGTCCTGCCCACGGCGCGCTCGGCGCGGTTCTCCTCTGTCCTGTCGGTGCTGGATTTCCTCAAGCGGACCACCCTGGCACGGATGAGCCCCGAGGCGCTGCGCGCCATCGGCCCGTCGGCCGAGAGGCTGGCCACTTCGGAAAGCCTGCAGGCACATGGGATGAGCGTGACGGCCCGGCTGCGCAAGCTCAATGGCTGAGCAGCCGCTCCGGATTGTGCGGAGCCGCCCCACCCGCTAAGGCAGGAGCCGAGAGGAAAGACCATGTCCCGCATCAGCAATATCGAGCTTGACGATTCCAACCTGCCACCGCCCACGCCCGAGATCGAGCAGGAGCGCAAGGTGGCGATGTTCGACCTGCTGG
>JBKHDP010000204.1:0-4208 GCA_046541255.1 Paracoccaceae bacterium
GCGCCCTGGTAGGGCTCGATATAGGAGGGGTGGTTGTGGCTCTCCATCTTGAAGACCACCGCCTGCCCGTCGCCGATATCGACCACGCCGGCATTCTCGCCCGGTCCGCAGATCACCTGCGGGCCTGTCGTGGGCAGGGTGCGCAGCCAGCGCTTGGAGCTCTTGTAGGAACAATGCTCGTTCCACATCGCCGAGAAGATGCCCAGCTCGGTGAAGCTGGGCTCGCGCCCGATGATCTCCAGGATGCGGGCATATTCGTCCGGCTTGAGGCCATGCGCTTCGATGAGGTCGGGCGTGATGGGCGGTTCCTGCATGTTTCCTGTCGTCCCCCGGATCGCTGCGCGCTTGTCATAGGCCAGACCGCTGCGCGAAGGAAGGGGCTGGCGTCGCAATGCGGCGCCGGCCCCTTGCCGGCGCGGCGCGGGGCGGGGCCCGCAATCCGGCCCTCGGACTGCTTCGAAGTGGCTTCGGCCAAAAAAAAGGCCGAGACTAAGTCTCGGCCTAAGTCCAACAGGGAGGTATGAAGATGATGAGCAATTAAGCTGGCATCGCCTTCGAAAGTTGAAATAGTCAGCGGTCCTGAATCCTTCAAGACATTTCGTGTCTCGGTTGCGGCAACTCAGATATGCATCCTGTGCATGTCTCAGCTCGCGGCTTCCTCTTCGCGCAGATGCTTGCGATGGGCAACGATCTCTTCCTGCACGAAGTCCCGGAACACGGCGATGCGCTTGGAATGCCGCAGCTCCTCGGGATAGGCGAGGAAGACCGGCACCTCGACGGATTCGATCTCGTCGAGCACGCGCACCAGATCGGGGAAATCCAGCGTCAGGTAGTCGGGCAATACCCCGATCCCCAGCCCGTTCAGCACCCCTTGCAAGACACCGAAATAGTTGTTCACCGTCAGGGTGGAGCTGATGTTGTAGGTCATCAGTTCCTTGACCAGATTGGCGCCGGCGCCCACCTGCGTCGCGTTCAGGCTCTGGCAGATCAGCCGGTGATGCGTCAGGGCCTCCGGCGTCTCCGGCCGGCCGCGCGCCTCAAGATAGCCCGGCGAGGCGTAAAGCCGCATCCTCACCCCCATCAGCCGCTTGCGGATCAGATCGGCCTGGCTGGGCTCCTTCATGCGGATCGCGACATCGGCCTCGCGCATCGGCAGGTCCAGCACCCGTTCCTCCAGCATCAGGTCGATGTTGAGATCGGGATACTTGCCGTAGAGCTTGGTCAGCCGCGGCGCCAGCCACAGCGAGCCGAAGCCGATCGTGGTGGTCACGCGCAGCTCGCCGAACACCTCTTCCTCGCTGTCGCGGATGCGCGCGGAGGCCGCGTCGATCCGCTTGGTCATGGCCGAGGTGGCGTCGAACAGCAATTCGCCCTGTTCGGTCAGAATCAGCCCGCGCGCGTGGCGGTGGAACAGCGTGGTGTTCAGGCTTTCCTCCAACGCGCGAATCTGTCGGCTGACCGCGGATTGCGACAGGTGCAGCACATCGCCCGCATGGGTGAGGCTGCCCGCATCGGCCACCGCATGAAAGATTCTCAACTTGTCCCAGTCCATGGCCGCAACATCCCGTTTCCTGCGCACGCGCTTTCGGCAATACCCTTTTGTTGATCGGATTGCACGGCGAACCGGTGCCTCAGCGCAGAGTTTACCCCCTGTTCTGGTCAGCAATTGCGACCTATTATGCAAGGGGAAATGGACTAGATCCATGACAGGGAGGCGCGCATGACCAAGCAGGAGATTTCGCTCAACGACCGGTTCGACCTGACCAGATCGCCGGTGCTTCTGAACGGCACGCAGGCGCTGGTACGGCTGATGCTGATCCAGAAGGCGCGGGACCAGGCGGCGGGTCTGAACACGGCCGGCTACGTGACGGGCTATCGCGGCTCGCCGCTGGGCGCGGTGGACATGCAGATGACCCGTGCCGGCAAGGTGCTGGCCGAGCATGACATCCGCTTTCAGGCCGGGCTGAACGAAGATCTCGCGGCCACCGCGCTCTGGGGCAGCCAGCAGGCGGAACTGCGCGGCGAGGGGCGCTTCGACGGGGTGTTCGGCCTGTGGTACGGCAAGGGGCCGGGCGTGGATCGGTCGGGCGACGTGTTCCGTCATGCCAACATGGCGGGCAGTTCGGCTCATGGCGGCGTCCTGGTGGCGATGGGCGACGATCATACCGGCGAAAGCTCCACCGTGCTGCACCAGTCCGAATGGGCCCTGGTGGATGCCTACATGCCCATCGTCTCGCCGGCGGGGGTTCAGGAAATCCTGGATTACGGCGTCTACGGCTATGCGTTGTCGCGCTTCGCGGGGCTCTGGGTCGGTCTGAAGACGATGAAGGACACGATCGAGGCCACCGCCGTTGTCGATGGCCGGCCCGAGCGGATGTCGCTCGTGCTGCCCGAGTTCGACATGCCCGAGGGCGGGCTGAACATCCGGCTGGCCGACACGCCGCACGCGCAGGAAGCGCGGATGATCGACTACAAGCGTTTCGCCGCCGAGGCCTTTGCCCGCGCCAACGGGATCGACAGGCGCGTATGGGGCAAGCCCGGCGCGAAGATCGGCTTCGTGGCGGCCGGCAAGAACTGGCTCGACCTGATGCATGCGATGTCGCTGCTCAATATCGACGCGGCCGAGGCCGAACGGCTGGGCATCACCACCTTCAAGGTGGGACAGGTCTTCCCGCTGGACATGAAGGGTTTTCACGACTGGGCCGAGGGGCTCGACCTGATCGTCGTGGTCGAGGAAAAGCGCAAGCTGATCGAGGTGCAGATCAAGGAGGCCATCTTCGACGATCGCCGCGGCCGGCGGGTCTATGGCTGGTACAAGGGGGGCGGCGCGGGCTCGATGCATGGCGAAGAGCTGTTTCCCACCCGCGGCGCACTGGACCCGGTCTGGATCGCCGAGAAGCTGGGCGGCATCCTGATCGAGGAGGGCCGCGAGACCGAGGGCATCCGGGCGGGCCTGGCGCAGTTGGCCGAGGCGCGCCGTGCGGACAACGCGCAGGAGATCGCCACGCGGCTGCCCTATTACTGTGCCGGCTGCCCGCACAACACCTCGACCCGCGTCCCCGAGGGCAGCCGCGCCTATGCGGGCATCGGCTGCCACTACATGGTGCAATGGATGGATCGCGGCACCCTTGGCTTCACCCATATGGGCGGCGAGGGCGCCAACTGGATCGGCGAGGCGCCGTTCTCCAGGACGCCGCATGTGTTCCAGAATCTCGGCGACGGCACCTATAACCATTCCGGGGTGCAGGCGATCCGCGCGGCGCTGGCGGCGGGCACCAACATCACCTTCAAGATCCTGTTCAACGATGCCGTCGCGATGACGGGCGGACAGGGCAACGAGGGCGGCCTCTCGCCCGACCGCATCGCGCGCGAGCTTCGGGCGATGGGCGTGGGCCGGGTCGAGGTGGTCTATGACGCCAAGGAAGAGCCCCGGCGCGAGGATTTTCCAGGCGAGGTCGGCTGGCACGAACGTGCCGAGCTGGACCGGGTGCAGCGGGAGCTGCGAGAGGTGCCGGGCGTCACGGCCATCGTCTACATCCAGACCTGCGCCGCCGAGAAACGCCGCCGCCGCAAGCGCGGCAAGTTTCCCGATCCCGACCGCCGGGTGTTCATCAATACCGATGTCTGCGAGGGCTGCGGCGATTGCGGTGTGCAGTCGAACTGCGTGGCGATCACGCCGAAGGAGACCGAGCTGGGCCGCAAGCGGGCCATCGACCAATCGGCCTGCAACAAGGATTTTTCCTGTCTGAAAGGGTTTTGCCCCTCCTTCGTGACGCTTGAAGGCGCACAGGTGAAGAAGGAGGCTTCCGCCGCGCTGGACCTGCCCGACCTTCCCGCGCCCGAGCTGCCCGCGATCAGGGGCACCCATAACGTCATCATCACCGGCGTCGGCGGCACGGGCGTGGTCACGCTGGGCGCGGTGCTGGCGCAGGCCGCGCAGATCGACGGCAAGGGCGCCGCCATGATGGAAATGGCCGGGCTCGCGCAGAAGGGCGGCGCGGTGCATATCCACCTGCGGCTGGCCGAACGGCCCGACGACATCTCCGCGATTCGCGTGGCCACCGGCGAGGCCGATGCGCTGATCGGCGGCGACCTGGTGGTGAGTGCCGGCGCCAAGACCCTCGGGCTGACCGCGACGGGCCGCACCGGCGCGGTGGTCAACAGCCATGAGATCGTCACGGGAGACTTCACCCGTGACACGGAATTCC
>JBKHDP010000205.1:0-4198 GCA_046541255.1 Paracoccaceae bacterium
CGGGGGTGAATTGGCCGCAGGCCAAGAGGGGGCGGCGCCCCCTCAGCGGCGCAGGTGATCCATCACCGCCGCCCGGACCGACTGGTCGCCGCGGGCGCGGGACTCGTCGATCACCGCGCGCAGTTCGGAAAGATCGGTGCGTCGCAGCAGGTGCTTGACCGGGCCGATCGAGGCGGGCCGCATCGACAGGCTGCGCAATCCGATCGCCGCGAGGCAGACGGCCTCGACCGGACGGCCCGCATCCTCGCCGCAGAAGGACAGCGGCGTCCCGGTCTCGGCGCAGCGGTTCACGATGCTTTCGAGGAAGGTCAGGAAACTCACGTTCAGCGTGTCGTAGCGGCGCCGGACCAGTTCGTTCTCGCGGTCGGCGGCAAAGAAGAACTGCTTGAGGTCATTGCCGCCGATGGAGATGAAATCGGCCAGTTCGAAGAACTGGCGCGGCGCGAAGGCGAGGCTGGGGGTTTCCAGCATCGCGCCCACCTCCAGCCTTGCGGGCAGCCGGTGGCCCAGAACCCGCTCCCGCGCCAGTGCCTTGTCCATCTCCGCGCGGGCGGCGCGGTATTCCTCGAATTGCGCCACGAAGGGGAACATCACCGTGAGCGGCCGCCCGTTCGCCGCCCGGATCAGCGCCTGGAGCTGCATCCGCATCACCCCGGGCTTGTCCAGCCCGACCCGGATCGCGCGCCAGCCCAGCGCCGGGTTCGGCTCCTGCAGCGTCTTCATGTAGGGCAGCACCTTGTCCGAGCCGATATCGAGCGTGCGGAACACGACCCGACGTCCCGCGGCCGCGTCCATGACCCGCGCGTAGAGCGCCGACAGTTCCGCCCGCCGGGGCATCTTGCTGCGGATCAGGAATTGCAGCTCGGTGCGGAACAGGCCCACGCCTTCGGCGCCGGAGGAGGGCAGGGAGGGCAGGTCCGCCATCAGCCCGGCATTCATCTCGAGCGTGATCCGGGTACGATCCAGCGTCTCTGCGGGCTTGTCGCGGATCGAGGCGTAGCGTTCCTGTGCCTCGGCCTGCATCGCCATCTTGTCGCGGAAGGCGGCCACCACGGTGTCGTCGGGCCGCAGATGCACCACCCCCTGGTCGCCATCGACCATGATCGGGTCGCCGTTCAGCGCCTCGTTGGTGATGCGCGCGGCATGGATCACCAGCGGGATCGCCAGCGCGCGCGCCACGATCGCCGCGTGACTGCCGACCGAGCCTTCCTCCAGCACGATCCCCTTCAGCCTGCGGCCGTAGTCGAGCAACTCGGCCGGCCCGATATTGCGCGCGATCAGGATCGGGTCGTCGGGCATCGCGGCACCTGTGTCCTTGCCCTGGCCGGTCAGGATGCGCAGCAGCCGGTTGCTGAGATCGTCGAGATCGTGCAGCCGATCGCGCAGATAGGTGTCGGTGACCTGCGCCATGCGCGCCCTGGCGGTGGATTGTTCCTTCTCCACCGCCGCCTCGGCCGAAAGGCCGCGGGCGATATCCTCTTCCATGCGCCGCATCCAGCCCCGGGAATTGGCGAACATGCGATAGGCTTCGAGCACCTGCAGCTGTTCGGCATCGCCGCCCGCGGCGCCGTCGAGCATCCGGTCCACGCCCACGCGCAGGGTTTCCACCGCCTCGTGCAGCCGTTTCGTCTCGGTCTCCGGGTCGTCGGCGATCGGGTTCGTGATCACGACGCGCGGTTCGTGCAGCCAGGCATGCCCGCCGGCGATGCCTTCCTGGCCGATCGTGCCGCGGATCATCATCGGCTGCTGGTGGCGGGCCGTCATCGCCGCGCCTTCGCCGACAAAGGCGCCCAGCTCGGTCATTTCGGCCAGCACCATCGCCACCACTTCGAGCCCGTAGAGTTCATCGGCGGTGAACTGGCGGGCTTCCCTGGACTGCACCACCAGCACGCCCAGCGTCTCGCCCAGCCGCTGGATCGGGATGCCGAGGAAGCTGGAATAGGCCTCCTCCCCGGTCTCCGGCATGTAGCGGAAGCCTGGCTCCGCGGGCGCATCGGCGGTGTTCACGATCCGACCCGAGCGCGCCACCCGGCCCACAAGCCCCTCGCCCAGGCGCATCCGCGTCTGGTGCACCGCCTCGGGCTTGAGCCCTTCGGAGGCGCAGAGTTCCAGCGTCTCGACATCGCGGAACAGGTAGATCGAACACACCTCGGTGCCCATGGAATCGGCGATCAGCCCGGTGATCCGGTTCAGGCGTTCCTGGCCCGCGCTTTCGCCGGCCAGCGCATCGCGCAGCCGGCCGAGAAGCTTGCGGCTTTCCGATTCTGTCCGTTCGGGCATGGGCGGCGGGGCCCCTTAACGTGCTTTCTCCAGTTCGAAGGCATCATGGAGGGCCTGAACCGCGAGTTCCATGTATTTCCGGTCGATAAGCACGGAAATCTTTATCTCGGAGGTTGTAATGACCTTGATGTTGATACCCTCGTCGGCCAGCACCTTGAACATTCTGGCCGCCACGCCGGACTGGCTGCGCATCCCGATGCCCACGACCGACACCTTGGCCACACCCTGGTCGGCCACCAGCCCGTGGAAATTGATCTGGCCGGCGGCCTTCGCCGCTTCCAGGGCCTTCTCGGCGCGCAGCACCTGGTCGGTGGGCAGCGAGAAGGTCATGTCGGTGCGCCCCTCCTCGGAGATGTTCTGCACGATCATGTCCACATTCACCCCGGCCTCGGACAGCGGGCCGAAGATCGCGGCGGCGATGCCGGGCCGATCGGCAACGGAGATCAGGGTCATCTGCGCTTCATCGCGCGAATGGGCCACCCCGGACACGACGTTCGATTCCATGATTTCCTCCTCGGCGCAGACCAGCGTTCCGGCTTCGTCCGACTGTTCCTCGAAGCTGGAGAGCACCCGCAGCTTCACGTTGTAGCGCATCGCCAGCTCGACCGAGCGGGTCTGCAGGACCTTGGCGCCCAGGCTGGCCAGTTCCAGCATCTCCTCGAAGGCGATGCGATCGAGCTTGCGGGCCTTGTCGGAGATCCGCGGGTCCGTGGTATAGACCCCATCCACATCCGTATAGATGTCGCAGCGCACCGCGTCGAAGGCGGCGGCGAAGGCCACGGCGGTGGTATCCGACCCGCCCCGGCCCAGCGTGGTGATCCGGCCCTCCGGGCTGATGCCCTGGAATCCCGCGACCACGGCCACCTTCATGCCCTCGGCGAACTTGGCCAGGATGTTGGCGGTCGGGATCTCCTCGATCCGGGCCGACGAATGCGCCGACGTGGTGCGCACGGGCACCTGCCAGCCCTGCCAGCTGCGGGCGGGGACTTCCATCTCCTGCAGCGTCAGCGCCATCAGCCCGGCGGTGACATTCTCGCCCGAACTCACCACGGCATCGTATTCGCGGGCATCGTAGAAGGGCGAGATCTCGCCCACCCAGTTGACCAGCTCGTTGGTCTTGCCCGCCATGGCCGAGACGATGACGATCACGTCATGGCCCTTGGCGACCTCCACGCCCACCCGCTTGGCGGCGCGTCGGATACGGTCGAGCGTGGCGACGGAGGTGCCGCCGAATTTCATCACCAGAATGGACATGGCATTCCCGGGCTTGCGCGCATCGTGCCGGGTTTACGGAAGGTGCGGGACAAGCGCAATGGGCCACACGCCGAGGGCAGGGCGCGGCGCGATGTCCGGCCGGCCAGGGGCGTTGCCGCGACGGTCGCCACCCGCCCGCCACTTGTGCGCCGCGGCCGGCCCGGCTACCCCTGCGCCGCAACCGCAGCGAGGGCCGTCCGTGACGCTCTACCGCCTGTTCCTGATCCTCGCCATGCCCGTGCTGGTCACGGCGGCCGTGCTGCGCGCGCTGCGCGGCCGCGAGGATCGCGCGGCATTGGCGGCGCGGCTGGGCCGCGCGCCCTTGCCGCGAGACCGCCGCCCGACGATCTGGCTGCACGCCGCTTCCAACGGCGAACTGGCCTCCGTCCGGCCGCTGCTCGACCGGCTGCGCGCGGCCCGGCCCGACCTGCGGCTGCTGGTCACGGCCAACAGCGTCAGCGGCCGCGATCTGGCGCTGGGCTGGGGGATCGACGCGCAATGTGCTCCGTTCGATCTGCGCAGCGCGGCAAGGCGGCTGATCCGGGGCTGGGACGTGCGGGCGCACTGGATCGTCGAATCCGAACTCTGGCCCAACCGCCTGGCGGCCTGCGCCGAGGCGGGCGTGCCGGTGGCGGTGCTGGGCGCCCGGCTCAGCGCGCGCAGC
>JBKHDP010000206.1:0-4170 GCA_046541255.1 Paracoccaceae bacterium
GGCCGCGCACCACCGAGGGGTCGATCACGATGCGGTCGGGGCCGTAGCCCTGGGCTTCCAAGAGTGCTGCGATTTGTTCTAATTCATCCACACCCTCGCTGCCAGTCTCGCTGTCGGCCACCAGTTGTCGAAGCTCTGCGATGGTTTCAGCGTTCGTGTTTCCGCGAGCCCGCATGAATCTGAGCACAACTTCGATTTCCTCGTCGCTGCGGTTCCAGCCTTCGATGAATGCACCCGACTCGTCGAGCCGCCCCTCCCCAAGAAGCTCGCGCACGCCCTGCTCTCCAACCTTGTCGTATTTGTCGATGGTTCGGAGTATCGCGTCAGCAACGCCTTCTTCGTAGACCGCCGAAAGTTCTTCCTCTTCGGGGGTGCTCGGTTCGAATGCACCGAACACTAACTCCAGCACGCCGTTCAGAACCTTGCGGTTGTTTACCCGCACGACATAGTCGCCGCGCGGGATGCCCACGGCCTCCAGCGTGTCGGCGAGCATGGCGCAGATCTCGGCATCGGCGGCCACCGAGCCGCTGCCCACCGTATCCGCGTCGCACTGGTAGAACTGCCGGTAGCGCCCCGGCCCCGGCTTCTCGTTGCGCCAGACCGGCCCCATGGCATAGCGCCGATAGGGCGTGGGCAGGTCGTTGCGGTGCTGGGCGTAGACGCGGGCGAGCGGCGCGGTCAGGTCGTAGCGCAGCGCCAGCCAGTCGCCTCGGCCGCCCTCCTCTTCCTCCTGCCAGGCGAAGACACCCGCGTTGGGCCGATCCACGTCGGGCAGGAACTTGCCCAGCGCCTCCACCGTCTCGACCGCGGGGCTTTCCAGCGCGTCGAACCCGTAGCGATGATACACCTCCGCGATCGTGGAAAGCATCGCGGCGCGCTCGGTCACCTCGGCGCCGAAATAGTCGCGGAAGCCCTTGGGGTTTTCGGCCTTCGGGCGGGGCTGTTTCTTCTGCTTGGCCATGGCGCGTCCTCGCCGGAGATGTCGCGGCGGGGTCTAGCCCAAGGGGGGCAGAGGGGCAAGCGGGCGCGATTGCGCCCGCGCCCGACCGCTGGCACAGTGGCCCGGGATCGGCAGGGGACGGCAAGATGAACGACGAGCGGCTCGAACGGCTGGAACATCTGGTGGCCGACCTGCAGCGGGCAGCCGACGACCTGTCGGACACGGTAGCGGCGCAATCGCGCGAGATCGACCGGCTGACCGCGCGGGTGGAAATGCTGCTGCGCAGAGAGGCCGAGCGCGAGGCGCAGGGCGGCGCCGTGGTGCTGGGCGACGAGCGGCCGCCGCATTACTGAGCCGGGCGGCGCATCGGCGGGCCTCAGCGGCTCTTCATGTCCAGCGCCAGCACCGCGCCATCATGCAGCAGGATGTTCTTCCACCGCGCATTGTCCCCGAACCGCTCGTAGACGCTGACAAAGACGGTCGTCCGTTCCAGCCGGTCGATCCGCGCCCCGCAGGGGCTGTTGCGCCGCACCCGGCAGATCCGGGATTTCAACGTCTCGTAGGCCTCGTCGGTGGTTGAATAGGGCTGCACCTGCGCCGGAAGGCCATAGCGCAGCTGCTCGTGCATCTCCGGGCTGCCGAAGACCGCCAGCGCGGCGGTGAACTGCCGCGCGCAACCATCGGCGAAGCCGGTGACATAGAAGGTATGCGGCGCGGTGTTACCCGGATCGCTGTCATGGATGCGATAGCCCCGGCCGCGCTCGGGATGGCGGGCGACCTCGCGGCCCAGCGCCCCGGACGGATAGTCGCAGACCCGCGCCAGCTCGCCATAGGGCAGGACGGTGCCGAAGGCGACGTCGCGCCGATCCGGCCCGTCGCCTGGCGCGGCACGGCTCGCGCCGCCCCCGCCGAAAAGCCGCCCGAGGAACCCGCCGCCCCCGCCCGGTTCGGGATCGGGGGCCAGCGCGGCGGTCCGGGTTTCGGGCGGGGGCGCCTGCTCGGCCGCCGGCTCGGCTGCGGCCGCCGTATCCTCTTCCGGGCCGCCACGGCCGAACAAACGCGAAAACAGCCCGCCGCCGGCGCGCATCTCGGCCGGGTCGGTCAGGGCAGCGACCTGCGCGGAGTCGGCCGCCAGCTCGACCTCCGACAGCCGCCCGACTTCCGGGCGCTCTGCCCCGCAGGCCGCCAGCGCGGCGCAGGCCAGAAGAACATGTCCCGCGTGGCGCATCGGCCTTCCTCCCAGCACTCCAGCGATAGCGCAGCGCCGCGCCCCGGTCCAGCAGCGCGCGCCGCGCTGCGGCGGCCTGCCGCCGATTGGCCCTTCGCGGAGATCAGACCTCCTGCACGTCCAGCACGCCGTCCAGGCTCTTGATCGCCCCTCTGATCTGCGGGGTCACGGGGAATTCGGCGTTCAGATCGATCTCCACCTCGCCCACGCCGTCGGCCATCAGGCACAGGTAGATCGGCCCCCTGGGAGCGCGTTGGGCCTGCGCCCTGGCCTGATCCAGAACGCTCGCCACAGAGCGCAGCGCGGTTTCGGCCTGCACGAAGACGCGCAGCCCGCTGACCCCGGCATCGGCCACGGCCATGTCCATCGGCGCCACCGAGCGGCCCAGCAGCTTCAACTGCTCGGCCTCCATCGTGGCCTCGACGGTCACCACCACCCGCATCCCGCTTTCCAGATGCGCGCGGGAATTCTCCAGCACCTCGGAAAACAGCGTGACCTCGTAGGCCCCGGTGATGTCCGACAGGCCGAGAAAGGCGAAGCGGTTGCCGCGCGCGGACTTGCGTTCCTGCCGCGCGGTCACGACGCCCGCGAGCTTGACCAGGCAGGGCCCGCGCTCGGCCTTCGCGGTGGCCTCGTCCAGCGTCAGCACACCCTTGCGGCGCAGCGCGGGCATGTAGTCATCCAGCGGGTGGCCCGACAGGTAGAAGCCCACGGCGGCGAATTCCTCGCCCAGCCGTTCGGCCGGCAGCCAGTCGGGCACGCGCGCCAGCCGCGGCTCGGGCAGGTCCTCGCCCGCCTCGCCGAACAGCGACACCTGTGCGCTGTCCTTCTGTTCGTGCACCGCGGCGGAATAGGCCACGAGCGCATCGAGACTGTCGAACACACGCCGACGGTTCGGATCGAGCTGGTCGAAGGCCCCCGCGCGCGCCAGCATTTCCAGCGGACGCTTGCCCACCCGCTTGAGATCCACCCGCCGGGCCAGGTCGAACAGGGTGGCGAAAGGCGTGCCGCCCCGGCCCGCCACGATCATCCGCATCGCCTCGACGCCCACGTTCTTGAGCGCGCCCAGCGCATAGACCAGCCGGCCCTCGCGCACGGTGAAGGTGGCCTCCGAGCGGTTCACGCAGGGCGGATCCCATGGCAGGCCCAATCCCTTGCGGACCTCCTCGAAATACACCGCCAGCTTGTCGGTGAGATGGATGTCGCAATTCATCACCCCGGCCATGAACTCCACCGGGTGATTGGCCTTGAGCCAGGCGGTCTGGTAGCTGACCACCGCATAGGCCGCCGCGTGCGACTTGTTGAAGCCGTAATTGGCGAATTTCTCCAGCAGGTCGAAGACCTCGCCGGCCTTTTCCTTGCTCACGCCGTTTTCGGTGGCGCCCTTGATGAACTTGGGGCGTTCCTTGGCCATCTCCTCGGCGATCTTCTTGCCCATCGCCCGGCGCAGCAGGTCCGCGCCGCCCAGGCTGTAGCCCGCCATCACCTGGGCGATCTGCATCACCTGTTCCTGGTAGACGATGATGCCCTGCGTCTCTTCCAGGATGAAATCGATCGACGGGTGGATCGAGGCGATCTCGCGCTGGCCGTTCTTGACCTCGCAATAGGTGGGGATGTTCTCCATCGGACCGGGGCGGTAGAGCGCCACCAGCGCCACGATATCCTCGATGCAGGTGGGTTTCATGCGCTTGAGCGCATCCATCATCCCCGAACTTTCCACCTGGAACACCGCCACGGTGCGCGCGCGGGCGTAAAGCTCGTAGGTCTTCGCATCATCCAGCGGGATCTGGCCGATATCGTTCTCCGCCCCCTCGAAGGGGTCGTAGATCCGGCTGCCATCGGCGGCGACATGCAGGTCGCGGCCCGAGGCACGGATCAGGTCGATCGCGTTCTGGATCACCGTCAGCGTCTTGAGCCCGAGGAAGTCGAACTTCACCAGACCCGCCTGTTCCACCCATTTCATGTTGAACTGGGTCGCCGGCATGTCCGAGCGCGGATCCTG
>JBKHDP010000207.1:0-4161 GCA_046541255.1 Paracoccaceae bacterium
CCGGCGCTGGGCAATTTCGAGGGGGTCGCCGGGTGGCTCTTCCCGGCGCTGGCCAAGGCGCTGGCGCTCAACCCGCTCTCGGCCGCGATGCTGACGCTGGGCGGGGCGAGTCCCGCCCGCACCGGCCGGCTGATCGCCTCCACCGGCAGCACGCTCGACGCCGAAGGCCTCGCGCTCTACGCAAGGCTGATGGGCGATCGCGGCCATGTGGACGCGACACTGCGGATGATGGCGCAATGGCGCATCGACCCCCTGCTGGAGCGCCTGCCCGAGATCACGGCGCGGTGCCTGTTCATCACTGGCGCGAAAGACAGCGCGGTGCCGCCACGGGTCGCCGACCGCGCCGCGGCACGGATGCCAGATGCACAGGTCATCCACCTGCCGGGGCTGGGCCATCTCGCGCATGAGGAAGACCCCGATCAGATGGTGGACCTGATCGAGGCCTTCCTCGCCGCCCCGCGCATCGCCACCGGCGCATGAACCGCACCGGACGCCGTCAAGATGCATGCGGCCGCGCCGCGCCGTCGGTCCCGTCCCGGCCTCAAGGGCCGGGCAACTGCCGCGGCGCCGGTCAGCCCGCCTCGTCGCTTTCGAGCGGATAGGTCGCCAGCACCTCGTGCAGCGCGCCGCCCGGCCGCAGCACCGAGCGCAGCAACGCGATCTCCCGCACCTCGAAGCCGGGCAGCGCGAGATCGCCCCGGCCTTCCAGAAAATCGCGCAGCCGGGCCAGTTCGAACGGCGAAAGCCGCCGATCGAATCGCGCCAGGGTCACATGCGGGCGAAATCTCCGCCGCGCGAGTTGCAGCCCCGCGGCGCGCAGCCGCGCCAGCACACGGTCATGCAGGTCGGCCAGCGGCGCAGTCTCGCGAACCCGGGCCCAGACCACCCTCGGGCGAGCGGTTCCGAACAGATCGAGCCCCCGCAGCTCGAGCCGGAACGCCGGGACGCGCAAAGATTGCAACGCCTCGTGTACCGCCTCCACCACCTCCTCGGGCTGGTCGTCCAGAAAGGCGAGCGTGAGGTGAAGGGTTTCGGGATCGATGGTGCGGCCCACCGGAAGGTCGGCCTGCACCTCTTCCAGCGCGTCGCGCAGATCCTCGGGCAATTCGATGGCGATGAAGCAGCGCATGGCCCCTGACTACACCCTCGGGCCGGCTCGGGCCAAGCCGTTGCGCGCCCGGGCAGAGGTGCCGGGTGGCGTCAGCTCCGACCCATCATCAACCTTGCCATGTCCAGCATCCGGCAGGAAAACCCCCATTCGTTGTCGTACCAGCCGAACAGGCGCAGCAACCCGCCCGAGGAAACCGAGGTCTCCGGCCCGCTGACGATCAGCGATTCGGGCCGGCCGCGCAGGTCGGTCGAGACCAGAGGCGCCTCGATCCAGCCAAAGACCGGCGAGGTGGCGGCCGCGTCGCGGAGCCGGGCATTCACCAGCTCCGCGGTAACGGGATCGCGGGTCATCACCGTCAGGTCGATGGCCGAGACCGAGGCGGTCGGCACCCGCATCGCGCGCGCTTCCACCCGCCCGGCAAGATGGGGCAGCACCTCGCCGATCAGCCGACCCGCGCTGGTGGTGGTCGGCACCATGGACAGCGCCGCCGCGCGCGAGCGTTCCGGCGTGTCTCGCGGCTTGTCCACCGTGGGCTGGCTGCCGGTATAGCAATGCACGGTGGTCATGTGGCCGCTCTCGACGCCCCAGATGTCGTCCAGCAGCCGCAAGAGCGGGGCCAGCGCATTGGTGGTGCAGGAGGCGTTGGACACGATGCTCTGGCCGGCCAGGCGTTCCTCGTTCGCGCCCAGCACCACCGTCAGGTCGGCGGCCGGCGACGGCCCCGAGATCAGCACCCGCCCCGCCCCCGCACGCAGCCCTTCGGCCGCGATCTCGGGCGTCGTGGCGCGGCCGGTACATTCCAGCACGATATCCACGCCGGACAGGTCGAGCTGATCCAGCCGCTCGGCGCGATGAAACGGGAGTCGACGGCCATCCACGACCAGGGCATCGTCCTGCGCCTCGACGGCCCCGGGAAACGGGCCGAAGACACTGTCATACTGGAACAGATAGGCGCACAGCTCGGGCGCCACGATGTCATTGACGCAGACCAGATCGAACCCTTCGCCGTCGCGCAGCAACTGGCGCAACAGCGTCCGGCCGATCCGCCCGAAACCGTTCAATGCCAGCCTGATGGGTCGCTCCGCCATGTCCGTCGTCCTCTGCCGCGATGCAGAGCCGGAGCTATCAGAGATCGACCCGCACCGCCACACCCGCCGCGATGGCGCGTTCCACGGCGACCGCGGCCACGGCGAGATCCTGCAGCCCCACGCCGGTGCCGTCGAACAGCGTCACCTCGTCGGCCGCGCGCCCCGGGGCGATGCCCTCGATCACCGCGCCCAGCGGGGTGATGCTCTCGGCAGAGGCCAGCCCCGCGGCCACCGCGTGCTGGCATTCTCCCAACGCGACCGATTGCGCCACCTCGTCGGTGAAGCGCCGCGCCCGGCCCACCAGCGCCGCGTCCAGCTCCTGCTTGCCCATGGTGTCGGTGCCCATCGCGGCGATATGCGTGGCCCCCCGGACGTGACCGTCCATCAGCAGCGGCGCGAAGCTCGACGTGATCGACACGATCACGTCGGCGTCCCGCCCCAGGCGATCCAGGTCCACCGCCTCGAAAGGCAGGCCCAGCGCCTCGGCGGTTTCCGCCAGCCGCGGCAGCATCTCGGGATGCAGGTTCCAGCCCAGGACCCGCTCGAACGCGCCCACCCGGGCCGCGGCCCGCAGCTGGAAGGCCGACTGATGCCCGGCGCCGATCATGCCCAGCACCCTGGCGCCCGCAGGCGCGAGATGCCGGATCGACACCGCCGAGGCCGCCGCGGTGCGCAGCGCCGTCAGCAGGTTGCCGCCCACCAGTGCCGACGGCCGGCCGCTATCGGCATCGAACAGCATGACGGTCGACTGGTGGTTGGTCAGCCCCTGCGCCGCGTTTCCGGGCCAGTAGCCGCCCGATTTCAGTCCCAGCACCAGCCCGGCCCGATCGAAGCCCGACTTGAACCCGTAAAGCGCATCGGCATGGCCCAGCGCCTCCCGCACCACGGGGAAATTGCGCGCCTCGCCCCGCGCCATGGCCGCGAATACCTGCTCCACGGCGTCGAAGGCCACAGCCTCGTCCACCAGCGCCGCGATCTCCGCTTCCGGCACGATCCACATCGGCGCGCCCTCCTTCTTCTTGGTAAAAATATCCCCCGCGGAGCGCACCGGCCGAAGGCCGGTTCTTCGCGCCGGGTTCAGTAGGCCTTGCCGCGGGCCGAGACCGGCCAGAGCGTCTCGACCTTGCCGCCGCGCACGCCCACATACCAGTCGTGCACGTTGCAGGTTGGGTCGCAATGGCCGGGCACCAGCTTCAGCTTGTCGTTGACCTTCAGCACGCCCTCCGGGTCGGCCACCACGCCGTGTTCGTCCGAGCATTTCACGTAGGTCACGTCGTCCCGGCCGAAGATCACCGGAAGCCCCGAATCCACCGATTGCGCCTTGAGGCCGGCATCCACGATGGCCTTGTCGGGTTTGGCATGGCTCATCACCGAGGTGAGGATGAACAGCGCATTCTCCCATTCTCCCTGGTCGATGCGGTTGCCGTCCTTGTCGAGGATGCGGCCGTAATCGGCATCCATGAAGGCATAGGAGCCGCATTGCAGCTCGTTGTAGACCCCCGAATTGCTCTCGAAATAATAGGAGCCGGTGCCGCCACCGCCGACGATGTCGCAGTCCAGCCCCTCGGCCTTCAGCGCCGCCACCGCGTCGCGCACCATCGCCACGGCGATGTCGATCTTGGCCTTGCGCGCGTCATAGCTGTCAAGATGCTGCATCGCGCCCTGGTAGGCCTGGAGGCCTGCGAATTTCAGGCCCGGCGCGGCGTCGATCGCCCTGGCGATCTCCACCACCTCGGGCGTGGTTGTCACGCCGCAGCGGCCCGCGCCGCAATCGATCTCCACCAGGCATTCGATCCGGGTACCGTGCCGCATCGCGGCCTCGGACAGGTCCGCCACGTTGGCCGGGTCGTCGACACAGCACAGCGTCCGGGCGCCGAGCTTCGGCATCCGGGCGAGGCGATCGATCTTGGCCGGGTCGCGCACCTGGTTCGACACCAGCACGTCCTTGATGCCGCCGCGGGC
>JBKHDP010000208.1:0-4135 GCA_046541255.1 Paracoccaceae bacterium
AGGGTTAGTCGCCCGTGCCGGTTCCGGTGCCCGTGCCGGTTCCGGTGCCCGTGCCCGTGCCGGTACCCATACCCGTGCCGCCGCTCCCGGTGCCGGTGCCGGTTCCGGTGCCCATTTCAGGTTCGGGCGCGGGCTCGTTCTCGCGCTCGCGGAACGCGTACTCCTCGGCCTCCTCGGCATCTTCGCGGGTGATGTCGAGCTCGACCACATTGGCGTCGTAATCGAAGCTCAGCTCGTCCCAATCCACCGCGATCTGCTTGGCGCCGAATCCGAGGAACCCGCCGACCGACACGATCGCCGCGCTCACGGTCCCCTCTTCCTGGTCCACGATGATGTCCTCGATCGCCCCGATCGCCTCGTCATCCGGTGTGGTGATGCTTGCCCCGATGATCCAGTCGCCGCGCAGCTCGTCGCTGCCCTGCTCCGACACGATCGGGGCGTCGTCATCCTGCGCGACGACCGGCGCGGCGAAGACGGGAAGCGCGACCGCGGCCAGGGTGACCAGCCTCAAATTCCTGCGAATCATGATTTTTCCTTTCTGCAGTTCGAACACGTCTCCTCAACGCCGCCGCACGGCGGCCCGTTTCGGCCCGCGAATGCCCGACCTGCGGATCGGCGGAAACCTGCCCAGCGCGGCGGCGCGGGGTGGCAGGGTCTTGCCGCCCCGTGCCGCCGCCGCGCCGCCAGTGACCGCGGATTGACGCGGCAGGCCTCTTGCGGCATGGGGGCTCCATGCTGCGCATCCAGGACATCTCCTATTCGGTCGAGGGTCGGCCGCTCTTCGAGCAGGCCTCCGCCACGATCCCCGAGGGCCACAAGGTGGGGCTGGTGGGCCGCAACGGCACCGGCAAGACCACGCTGTTTCGCCTGATCCGGGGCGAGCTGGCGCTGGAGGGCGGCGAGATCACCCTGCCGCCGCGCGCCCGCATCGGCGGCGTGGCGCAGGAAGTCCCCTCTTCGGAGGTGTCGCTGCTGGACACGGTGCTGGCGGCCGATACCGAGCGCGCGGCCCTGATGGCCGAAGCCGAGACCGCCACCGATCCGGGCCGTATCGCCGAAGTCCAGACCAGGCTGGCCGATATCGACGCCTGGTCGGCCGAGGGCCGCGCGGCCTCGATCCTCAAGGGGCTGGGCTTTGACACCGCGCAGCAGGCGATGCCCTGCTCTGCCTTCTCGGGCGGCTGGCGGATGCGCGTGGCGCTGGCGGGCGTGCTGTTCGCGCAGCCCGATCTGCTGCTGCTGGACGAGCCCACCAACTACCTGGATCTCGAAGGCGCGCTGTGGCTGGAAAGCTATCTTGCGCGCTATCCGCACACCGTCATCGTCATCAGCCACGATCGCGGGCTGCTGAACCGCGCGGTCGGCGCGATCCTGCACCTGGAGGACCGCCAGCTGACGCTCTACCAGGGCAATTACGACAGTTTCGCGCGCACCCGCGCCGAGCAGCGCGCGGTACAGGCGGCCCAGGCCCGCAAGCAGGATGCCCGCCGCGCCCATCTGCAAAGCTTCGTCGATCGCTTCCGTGCCAAGGCCAGCAAGGCGCGCCAGGCCCAGGCCCGGCTGAAGATGATCGAGAAGATGGAGCCGATCCGCGCCCCCGAGGACGCCGCGCGCACCGTCTTCAGCTTTCCCGAACCGGAGGAGCTGTCGCCGCCGATCATCCGCATCGAGGAGGGCGTGACCGGCTATGGCGACACCCCGGTGCTTCGCGGGCTGAACCTGCGGATCGACCAGGACGACCGGATCGCGCTTCTGGGCCGCAACGGCCAGGGCAAGTCCACCCTGGCCAAGCTGCTGTCCGGGCGCCTGTCGCTGATGGAGGGGCGGATCACCCGCGCCTCCAAGCTGCGGATCGGCTATTTCGCCCAGCACCAGGTCGACGAGCTGCGGGTGGCGGAGACGCCGCTCGACCATCTGCGCCGCGAACGCCCGGACGAGGCACCGGCACGGCTGCGCGCGCGGCTGGCGGGCTTCGGACTGATGGCCGCGCAGGCCGAAACGGCGGTGGGCCGGCTCTCGGGCGGGCAGAAGGCGCGGCTGTCGCTGCTGCTGGCCACGCTGGACGCGCCGCACCTGCTGATCCTCGACGAACCCACCAACCATCTCGACATCGAAAGCCGCGAGGCGCTGGTCGAGGCGCTGGCCGCCTATGCCGGGGCGGTGATCCTGGTGAGCCATGACATGCACCTGCTGGCGCTGGTGGCCGACCGGCTCTGGCTGGTCTCTGGCGGCACCGTGGCGCCCTACGAGGACGACCTGGAGGCCTATCGCCGGATGCTGCTGGCCTCCGACGGCGGCGCCCAGGGCGATCGTCCGAAACCGCAAAGACCCGATGCCCCGAAGCCCGCGCGCGCGCCGCGCGAGCGGCTGCTGGCCCTGCGCGCCGAGGTGCGCAAATGCGAGGACCGCGTCGCGAAGATCGAACAGATGCGCCAGAAGCTCTCGGCCCGGCTCGCCGATCCGGCCCTCTACGAGGAGGGCAATGCCGCCGATCTGGAAGTCTGGAACCGCAAGTTCGCCGAGATCGAGGACGGGCTGGCCCGCGCCGAAGCGCTGTGGGAAGCCGCGCTCGAGCGGCTGGAACGGGCAGAGACCCGCGCCTGACCCCTTGCGCGGCCGCGCCCCCGGCCCTACCCCTTTGCCATGGAAACCGCCTTTCTCGTCACCGCCTTCACCACGCTCTTCGTGGTGATCGATCCGATCGGATTGGCCCCGCTCTTCGTGGCGCTGACCCAGGGCATGACCGGCGCGGAACGCCGCGCCATCGCGCTGCGCGCTTGCGGCGTGGCCGTCGCGGTGCTGACGCTCTTCGCGGTGTTCGGCGAGGCGGTGCTGGGTTTCGTGGGCATCTCGATGCCGGCCTTCCGCATCGCGGGCGGCATCCTGCTGTTCCTGACCGCGCTCGACATGCTGTTCGAGCGCCGCGCCCGCCGCCGCGAGGACCAGACCGAAGGCGACCAACCCGATCCGTCGGTCTTTCCGCTGGCGATCCCGCTGATCGCCGGGCCCGGCGCCATCGCCTCGGTGATCCTGCTGACCGGCCAGCAGCCCGGTGTCGCGGGACTTGCCTGGGTCATCGGCGTGATGGTGAGCGTGGTCGCGGCGGTGTTCCTGCTGTTCCTGGCCGGCGGGCTGATCGAGCGCGCGCTGGGACGCGTCGGCATCAACGTGGTCACGCGGCTGCTGGGGATGCTGCTGGCCGCGCTCTCGGTGCAATTCGTGCTGGATGGGCTCCAGGCCTTCGGTCTGGCGGGCTGAACCTTTCCAACGCCCGCCCCAGACCCTAGATCACATCCACACCACCGGAGCCCCGCCCATGACCGGAGACCAGTTCGGACAACTCGCCTACCTGCTGCTGCTGGGGGGGCTGATCGCCGTCTGGGCCTTTGCGCGCACGCGGCTGCGGGCGGGCACGCTGGCGCAATACGCGGCGATCTGGGGGCTGATCTTTCTCGCCGCCATCGCCGCGGTGGGGCTGTGGGCCGATATTCGCCAGACCGTGGGGCCACGACAGTCGGTCATCACGGAGACCGGCCGGATCGAGGCGCCCCGCGCCCCGGACGGGCATTACTACCTGACCCTGGATGTCAACGGCACGCCGCTGCGTTTCATGGTCGATACCGGGGCCACGGACATCGTGATCTCTCTGGAGGATGCCCGCCGGATCGGGATCGACACCGGCGATTTGGTCTATCTCGGCCGCGCCATCACCGCCAATGGCGAAGTCCGCACCGCGCCGGTGACGCTGGACAGCATCGGCACCGGCCCGATTCGGGACAGCGGCGTGCGGGCCTGGGTCAACGAGGGCGCGATGCCTGAATCGCTGCTCGGCATGAGCTATCTGCAAAGGTTCGGCCGGCTGGAGATCGGCGAGGGCAAGCTGGTGCTCACACGCTGATACGGACCGGTGGCGCGAAGCGCCTGCGCCTCAGGTCAGGGCGTCTCGGCCTTTTCGGCCAGTTCCAGCCATTCCTCTTCGGCCCGGGCCAGCGCCTCCTGCCGCTGGGTCAGCGCCTCGGTCGCCTTGGCGAATTTCACCGGCTCGCGCGTGTAGAGGCCCGGATCGGACAGCAGCGCCTCCAGCTTGCCGATCTCGGCCTCGAGCCGCTCGATCTCGGCCGGCAGCGCCTCCAGC
>JBKHDP010000209.1:0-4129 GCA_046541255.1 Paracoccaceae bacterium
ACCGTGTTCGTCGGCGGCTCGCTGGTGGCGAAGGGTGGCCATACCCCCTATGAGCCCGCGGCCTTCGGTTGCGCCCTCCTGCACGGCCCGCATCTGGACAATTTCGGCCCCGCCTATGGGCGGCTGGCCGAGGCCGGCGCCGCGCGGCAGGTCGCAGATGCCGAGACGCTTGGCCGCGCGCTGGTGGAGTTGGCCGATCCGGCCGTGCAGGCGGCGCAGGCGCGCCGGGCGCGTGCCGCGCTGGCCCGCCGCGATGCGCCGGATGCGGTGCTGGCGGCTTTGCTGCAACATCTGCCCGCGCCTGAAGATTCCGGTTGAACAGGCTGTTGGTCCGCTTATCTTTGGTCGGACGCGCTCAAGGACGCTGCCATGATCCACTACGCCCTGAAATGTGACCAGGACCACCGTTTCGAGAGCTGGTTCCAGTCCGCCTCCGCCTTCGACAAGCTGCAGGATGCGGGGATGGTGGCCTGCGCCGTCTGCGGCTCGACCGCGGTCGAGAAGGCGGTGATGGCGCCTGCCGTGTCCGGGGCCGGAGAGCCGGCCGAGACGGCGGAACCCGCAGTGCCGGCGCGCCCGCTGAAGACCCCGGCGCATCCCGCCGAGCTGGCCTTGCGCCGCCTGCGCGCCTATGTCGAGCAGCATTCCGAGGATGTGGGCCGCGACTTCGCCCGCGAGGCCCGCGCCATCCACGCCGGAGAGGCGCCCGAGCGCCCGATCCACGGCGAGGCGAAGCCCTCCGAGGCCCGCGCCTTGATGGAGGAGGGCGTGCCGGTGGCGCCCTTGCCCTTCGCGCTCGGGCGGAAAAGCAACTGAACATGTCCCATGCCGTCATCACCGGCGCCAATCGCGGGATCGGTGCCGCGCTGGCTGCCAGGCTGCGCGAGGACGGCTGGGAGGTTTCGGGCACGGCCCGGGCGGAGGGCGCGCAGATCCCGCTCGACGTGGCCGATCCCGCGCAATTCGCGGGGTTGGCCCGGGCGCTGAACGGCCGGCCTGTCGATCTGCTGATCTGCAACGCGGGCATCTATCCCGACAAGGGACAGCGCCTTGCCGACGGCTACCCGCCCGAGATGTGGGCGCGGGTCTTCGCGGTGAACGTGACCGGCGTGTTCCTCACGGTGCAGACCCTGCTTCCCAACCTGCGGATGTCGCAGGCGCCGAAGATCGCGATCATCTCCAGCCAGATGGCCAGCCACACCCGCGCGCCGGGCGGCAGCTACATCTACCGCGCGTCGAAGGCCGCCGCGTTGAACCTGGGCCGCAATCTTGCCACCGACCTGTCGGATCAGGGCATCGCCGTGGGCATCTATCATCCCGGCTGGGTCCAGAGCGACATGGGCGGCAGCGCGGCCGATATCTCCGAACGCGACTCCGCCGAGGGGCTGGTGGCGCGCTTTGCCGCGCTGGGCCTCGAAACCACCGGTTGTTTCGAGACATGGGACGGCCGTGCGCATCCCTACTAGGGCTGCCCGCGGATCAGACCGTCAGCAGGAATTCGTCCATCCCGGGGCGGGATTTGGCCAGGCTGGCCGATGCGTCCTCCGGCGCGCGATGGCCTGCCGTGACCAGGGCCCGGGCGGTCAGCCGATGCGCGCGCAGGCCAAGGATGTCGTCGAATCGCGCCGGGGCGAACCCCTCCATCGGACAGGCGTCCAGCCGCTGGCTCGCGCAGGCCGCAAGGAACACGCCGAGACCCAGGTAGCATTGCGCCCGGCACCATTCATCGAGCCCGCGCGCGTCATGCCGCGCCAGCGTGTTCCTGATCAGCGAGGCGCGCTGTTTCCCGGCCGCCGCGTCATCGAGGCCGCGATCGCGGGCCAGCCGGGCCACATGCGCGTCGATATCCGCCTCGGTCAGCGGTGCGCGGCTGGCGAAGACCAGAAGATGCCCGGCGCTTTCCACCTTGTCCTGCCCGTAGGCGTGATCGAGAAGGGCGCGGCGGGTCGCCGCGCCCTCCACCTGCACGATCCGCCAGGGCATCAGGCCGAAGGCCGAGGGCGCCAGACGCGCGGCTTCCAGCGCCTGCGCCAGACGCGCATCCTCGCGCGCGCCCGGCACGAACCGCCTGACCGCGTAGCGCCAGCTCATGTCCTCCGGCAATGCCATCAGGCGACCTCTTTCTCCCGCGCAGCGCCGGGGGCCGGGCGCAGGCCCTTCTCGGCCAGCAGGGGCAGGACCTCGTCGCGGAAATAGGGAAACTCCTCGGCATAATCGAGGAAGGACATGGTGGACCCCGCAAAGCCCGCCCTGGCCAGGCTCTCGATCCCGTCGGCAACCTGCTCTGGCGTGCCCACCAGCGGGAAGCCGCCATGGCCCGCCGCCATCCGGTCGCGGATCAGGGCCAGCAGGTCATGCGGGAAGCTCTGGGCATTGGCGAATTGCAGGTTCACCAGGTTGTCCACCGCCTCCCAGTCGGCATTGTCCTGCGCGTACCACTGGTGCACCTCGCGGGCTTCCTTTTCGGTCGGGCGGCAGCAGATATGGCTGAAGGTCAGCACGCCCACCTTGCGGCCCTTCGCGGCGGCCTGGTCCTTGATGTCCCGCACCTCGCCGGCAGAGCGTTCCAGGTCGATCGCCGGGGTGAACAGGAAATCGGCGTTGCGGGTGGCGAATTCGCGGCCCTGGCCGGAACCTGCGGCGTTCAGGATCGGCGGCCGGCCATCCACCGGGCGCGGCGCCCCCAGCACGTTCTTCAGTTTGAAATGCTCGCCGTCCCAGTCGAACGCCTCATCGGCCTCCCACAGCTTCTGGACCACGTCGAACCATTCCTGGGCATAGCCGTAGCGGCTTTCGTGATCGTCGGGCAGCGACAGCCCCAGCGCCTCGTATTCCGGGCGGTTCCAGCCCGCCACGATGTTCAGCCCGATCCGGCCATTGCCCACCTGGTCGGCGGTGGCGATCTGCTTGGCCACCACGACGGGATGGTTGGCGGCGGTGTGCATCGTGGCGAAGACGGTGAGGTTCTCGGTGCGGGCCAGCAGCGCGGTGGCCCAGGTCATCGTCTCCAGCACGTTGTGGTGGAAATTCGTCTCGCCGCCGTAGCCGATCCAGCGCGCGATGGGCAGCATGAAATCGATGCCGGCCGCATCCATCATCTGCGCCAGGCGCAGGTTGTTGGCCCAGCTGTTGTCCCAGCGTTCGGCCACTTTCGTCACCGTCATGCCCGAGGAGCAGTTGGTCGAGAAGGTGCCCAGCTTGAAATGGTCGGCTTCGAGGAACTTGCGCATTGTCGGTCTCCCTGGTTGATTATTGAATAAAAATTCAATCTAAAACATCTTCAAAAATCAAACATTATTTTCGTTTGCACCAGGGCGGCGGGGCTTGCATGCTGATTTCCATGACGAAAAAGCGCGATACCGCCGCAGTCGAGCCGGGCTTTCCGGATCTTGACCACCGCTGGCATCTGGCGGAGGAACCGCTGGAGCGGCGACTGGCGCAACTGGAATATGCGCTGATGCGCACCACGGAATCGTTCGGCCGCTGGCAGGCCGAATGCCTCGCCGCCAGCGGCGAGATCCATGCGAGCGGTCCCGAGAACGCGCTGCTGCATGTGATCCGCATGAACGACCGGCCCAAATCGGTGAAGGAACTGGCCCGGCTCACCAATCGCGAGGACATCCCCAACATCCAGTACGGGCTGCGCAAGCTGGCGAAGGCCGGGCTGATCGAGCGCGAGGGTGCCTCGCGCACCGGGGTGGTCTATTCGGTCACCGAGAAGGGGCGCGACGTGACCGATCGCTACACACAGGTGCGCCGCGCGCTGCTGGTCTCGCTGCTGGAGCGGATCGAGAACGGCGAGACCGCGCTGCACGAAGCCGCGCAGGTGCTGGATCTGCTCTGCGGAATCTACGATCGCGCCGCGCTCTCCGCGGCCACGCGACGGCGGGACTGAGGGCTCCGGTCCGACCGTCTGGCCGGGAACCCGAAGGCCTGCCGCAAGGCGGCACGTTCCGGAACGGGCCTGCAGGCGCCCGGCGGCCCGTGGCGCCCTTGTCGGATTGCACTATCTCGACCTTGTGAGGCCGAAATCTCCCGATCTTGTCCCGAGATGTTTCATATTTGCATAAGAATGGCCGTTTTCCACATCGTCCGGACAAGCTGTGGAAAGCCCGTCTGCCATGCGCCG
>JBKHDP010000210.1:0-4124 GCA_046541255.1 Paracoccaceae bacterium
GTGCCGGGCGGGGTCCTGGCCGCGGGCGGGCTGGCCGAGGCGGCGCGGGCGAACCTGCGGCTGCGCTGCGCGGTGCGGGTGCTGGCGAGGGTGGCCGAATTTCGCGCCATGCACCTGGCACAGCTCGACAAGCGGGCCCGCAAGGTGGACTGGGCGGCCTGGCTGAGTCCGCATGTGCCGCTGCGGGTCGAGGCGGTGTGCCACCGCTCGCGGATCTATCATCACAAGGCGGCGGCCGGGCGGGTGGCCCGGGCGATCGCCGAGGGGCTGGGGGCCACGGTTTCGGACGATGCCGCGCTGGTGGTGAAGATTCGCATCGACGACGACCTTTGCACCATCAGCCTTGATACCACGGGCGAGCCGCTGCACCGCCGGGGCCACAAGCAGTTCGTGGCGAAAGCGCCATTGCGCGAGACCATGGCGGCGGGTTTCCTGCGGCAGATGGGGTTCACCGCGGCGGCGCCAGTGTCTGTGGTGGACCCGATGTGCGGTTCGGGCACGATCCCGATCGAGGCTGCCGAGATCGCGCTGGGCCTGTGGCCCGGCCGGTCGCGAGGCTTTGCCCTGGAGGCGCTGGCCGGCGGCGCCGAGGCGCTGGAGATTGCGCGCGCCGCCATGCCCGCGGCTCCGAAGGGTGGCATATCCGCGCCCTGGCGCTTCCTCGGCCATGACCGCGACCAGGGCGCGGTACGGGGTGCGGCAGAGAATGCCGCGCGCGCCGGGGTGGCGGATTGGTGCCGCTTCACCTGTCAGCCGATCAGCGCGCTGGAACGGCCCGACGGGCCTGCGGGCCTGGTGCTCGTCAATCCGCCCTATGGCGCCCGGATCGGCGAGCGCAAGCTGCTCTACGGTCTCTATGGCAGCCTTGGCGCGGTGCTGAAAGACCGTTTCCGCGGATGGCGTGTGGGGATCGTCACTTCTGATCCCGGGCTTGCCAAGGCCACCGGGCTGTCAATACAGGCGGGCGCGCCAGTGGCGCATGGCAGCCTCAAGGTGCAACTCTGGCAGGCGTCACTCTGAAAGTCGCGCCGGCCGGGAAATACCGTGACTGAAAGGTATCGGTAGCGGGATGGTATCCATGCCGCCGCGCCCGTTCGGGTGCAGGCGGCATGGCAGGGTCACTGGAAGATGCGATGCGGCGGTGTCAGCCGTTCAGCTCTTCCATGATCCGGGCATTCAGCTCCTGGTCGGTCTGCGCCAGGTCGAGAATCTCGACATAGCGGTCCAGATCGATTCCGGGGGTTTCTTCGATCACCTCGACCATCGCGGCCTCGGCTTCCTGCAGCACTTCCTGCTGGGCCGCCTCGTCCTCGGCGGCGCGCAGACGCTCGTCATACTGCGTGCCCACCTCGGAGACGTTCTCATAGGCCACGATGAAGGCGTCGAGTTCATTCTCCGACACTTCGGTCTGGGCGGGCTGATCCTGAGCGGGCAATACGGTCGGCATGGCCGCAGCCAGGAACCCGGCGGCAAGCGCCGCTGCGACGGTCCTGGGAATTTGCATCGCGTTCTCCTTTTCTTGCGATTTCCGTGGGGACGGCGTCGCCCCCGCTTTTCAACCTAGGGTGCTTGGAGGGCGATGTGAAACAGGTCGGCGGGAAAATGCCGAGATGCCGCTCACTCCAGAGTGACATCCACCTCTACCAGCGAGGTGCCTTCCTCGGCGCCGGGCAGCAGGGCCACCTTGCCGTTCTGCACGCCGCGTCCGGTGAACTCGAACACGTTCTCCAGGGTCTCCTGCGGCTCGGAGACGGAATAGCCCGCCTCTTCCATCGCGGCCTGCCACTCATTCAGCAGCTTGGTGCCATCCGCGGTGGTCGAGAAACTGAACATGCGGATGTAGGAACCCACCTCCCGGTCGATCCGGATCTCGACTTCGGAAGGCATATCGAGCGCATCGGGCAGCCAGCCGGGCCAGTCGTCACGCTCGGCCTCCTGCGCCACCGCAGGGGACAGGGCCAGAAACAGGCCGGTCGCGAGGCCCAAGATCCCTCGAGACAGGTTTTCTTGCCGAAGGATCATGGAGTTTTTCCCGTTTTGTCGATCATGTTCTAACAGATACGTATCATGGTGCGGTTGACAAGGACAACGGCAAGAAACCGCGCATTCCTGTCGGCCGGCTTCACAGAACCTGCACGCCGGCCTCGCGCATCGCCTTGAGCGCGGCGGGGAGAGAGCCGTCCAGATCGATCCCGCGGCAGAGTTCCTCGCGCAGTTCCACCTCGAAGCCCAGTTTCGCGGCATCGAGCGCCGAGTAGGTCACGCAGAAATCGGTGGCGAGCCCCACGAGCGTCAACCGGCGGATGCCGCGATCGCGCAGATAGCCCTCCAGCCCGGTCGGGGTGGCGCGGTCATTCTCGAAAAAGGCGGAATAGCTGTCGATGTCCCGTCGGAACCCCTTGCGAAGGATCAGGTCCGCCGGGTCGGTGGCCAGCGCCGGGTGGAAGGCCGCGCCCTGGCTGCCCTGCACGCAGTGATCGGGCCAGAGCACCTGCGGGCCGTAGGGCATTTCCGCCATTTCCATCGGGGCCCGGCCGGGATGTTGGCTGGCGAAGGAGGAGTGATCGGCGGGATGCCAGTCCTGGGTGAGGATCACCGCCTGGAACTCTGCCATCAGCGCGTTGATGCCCGGCACGATCGCGTCGCCCTCGTGCACGGCCAACGCCCCGCCCGGGCAGAAATCGTTCTGGACATCGATGACGATCAGGGCTTCGGTCGTGTCGCGCATGGGGCCTCCGGTTCTGTCTCAAGGGGTAGGACGCGGCGCGGCCCGCGTCAATCGCGGGGGCTTGCGCCGGTGCGGGAGGCGGGACTATAGGCCCGGCCATGTTCACTCTGGCCGCGCTCTACCATTTCACCCGCTTCGACGATCCCGCCGCCTTGCAGGGACCGTTGCGCGACCTGTGCGCCGCGCAGGGCGTCACGGGCACGCTTCTGCTGGCCGGAGAGGGGATCAACGGCACGATCGCGGGGTCGCGCTCGGGCATCGATGCGGTGCTGGCGCATATCCGCACCCTGCCGGGCTGTGCCGACCTGGAATGGAAGGAAAGCACCGCGGCGGAGCAGCCCTTCGGCCGGATGAAGGTGCGGCTGAAGCGCGAGATCGTGACGATGGGCGTGCCGGGGACCGATCCGCGGGCCATCGTCGGAACCTATGTCGAGCCCTCCGACTGGAACGCGCTGATCCGCAGCCCGGACGTGGCCGTGATCGACACGCGCAACGCCTACGAGGTGGCGATCGGCAGTTTCGAGGGCGCGGTGGATCCGGCGACCGAGAGTTTCCGGGACTTCCCCGCCTGGTGGGAGGCCAACAAGGCGCGGTTTCACAACAAGCGCATCGCCATGTTCTGCACCGGCGGTATCCGGTGCGAGAAATCCACAGCCTTCCTGAGGCAGCGGGGGGTGGACGAGGTCTATCATCTCAAGGGTGGCATCCTGAAATATCTGGAGGAAGTGCCGGAAGAGCAAAGCCTCTGGCGCGGCGAATGCTTCGTCTTCGACGGCCGGGTGTCGGTGGGGCACGGGCTGCGCGAGGGGCCGCACGAGCTGTGCCATGCCTGCCGCCGCCCCATCCTGCCCGCGGACCGCGCCCGCCCCGGTTTCGAGGAGGGCGTGAGCTGTCATCATTGCGTTGACGAGACCACGGAGGCCGACAAGGCGCGGTTTCGCGAGCGACAGAAGCAGATCGCCCTGGCGCGCGCGCGGGGCGAACGGCATCTGGGCCCCGCCGAATGGTGAGCATCGGCCTGGCGCTTTCCATCGCGAAGGATAAGGCCTGCGCAGGCGGCAGGATTGCCTTGACCATGCGCTTGGCCAGGCGGTTGTTGGCCTGTCCGGTCACGCGTCCCGGGCACGTCGAACGGCGACCGGGCATCCTTGCCTGACCTCGGAGGGATGAACGTGCAGGACATCCAGGCCTTGTTGCTGCGATCCATACGCGACATGTGCCGCGACGCAGCGGACCGGCCGATCCTGCCGCTCTATGCAAGCTTCGAGCAGCGTTTCACCGCCGCCATGGCCGAGGCGCCCGACATCTCGGATTTCATTTCCGGTGTCATGGGGCAGGCGTCTCCGCGCGGGGAAGGGGATTAGGCCGGTTGCAGTCTGGCCCGGCCGCGGCGGGT
>JBKHDP010000211.1:0-4105 GCA_046541255.1 Paracoccaceae bacterium
GATGCCGGCGGCATCTCCGTCACCGACGAGCTTGTCCGCATCGCGCGCTCGGGCGGGGGCTATCACAGCTACCAGTGGACGCGCCCCTCTACCGGCGAGACCGGCCGGATGGTGAGTTATGTCGTCGGTCTGCCCGACTGGCGCTGGGCGGTGGGCACCGGCATCTTCATAGATGACGTGCTGAGCGGCGTGGCCGCCGCACGCGCCGATGCCGAGCGCCGGGCGCGGCAGACCTTCTTCTATATCGGGGCGATCACACTGACCGCGCTGCTGGCCGTGTTCCTCAGCGGGCTGATCCTCAACCTTCGCGAACGCCGGCTTGCCGACGCGAAGCTCAAGGCGCTGACCCAACGGGTGTTCGACGCCCAGGAAGAAGAGCGCGGCCGGGTCGCCCGCGAGCTTCATGACGGGATCAGCCAGATCCTCGTTGGCGTGCGCTATGCGCTGGACATCGCCCGGCGCCGGCTGGATCAGGGCGACACGCGCGCCGAACACGCGCTCGACCGCGGGATCGGCCATTTGCAGGTTGCCATCGCCGAGGTGCGCCGGATCAGCCGCGACCTTCGGCCCGGCGTGCTTGACGATCTGGGCCTCGGCCCCGCGATCAAGGCGCTGGCCGAAGACTTCCATGCCCGTACCGGCATCGAGACGCGCTTCGACACCGTGGTGTTCCGCAACCGGCTCGACCAGGAGGCCAAGATCGCGCTCTACCGCATCGCCCAGGAGGCCCTGACCAATATCGAGCGGCATTCCGGCGCGCGCCGGGTCGAGATCGACCTGCGCGGCCATACCCGCGGCGCCACATTGCGCATCTCGGACGATGGCTGCGGCATCGAAGCGGCCGGACGCCCCGCCGGCGGCGGCGGGCTGGGCCTGCGCAACATGCAGGAACGGGTCGAACAGCTCGACGGCCGGCTGCGTATCCTGTCGTCGCGCTCGGGCACCGTGATCGAGGCGCAGGTGCCGCTTTCCCACATGCTGCCGCCCGAGGAGGGCCGCGGCGCCGAACCGCAGAGGGCCAGCGCATGACGGCAAGGGTCGGGGTGGTGATCGTGGACGATCATCCCATGGTGGCCGAGGGGATCGAGGCGATCCTGGCCGGCTATGACGACATCGAGGTGCTGGCCACGCTGTCGGACGGCCAGCAGATCATCGACCGGGTCGAGGAACTTGCCCCGGACGTGATCCTTCTGGATCTGAACATGCCGGGGGTCGGCGGGCTCTCGGCGACCGAGATCATCCTGGAACGTCGGCCCGGAACCCGCATCCTGATCCTGTCGATGCATGACAGTCCGGAATACATCTCCACCGCGCTCAACCACGGCGCGGTCGGATATGTGCTCAAGGACGTGCCCACCGAGGTGATCAAGCGGGCCATCGACAAGGTCGCCGCCGGCGAGCGCTTTCTGTGCACCGGGGCGCAGGGCTCGCTGAAGCCGCTCCGGTCCGGCGGGCGCGAACAGCTCACCGGGCGCGAGCAGACGATCCTGCTGCAACTGGCGCAGGGCAAGTCGAACAAGGAAGTGGCGCTGGCGCTGGATATCTCGGTGCGCACGGTCGAGACCCACCGCAGGAACATCAAGCGCAAGCTGGGCATCTCCTCCACCGCGGGGCTGACCCGCTACGCGCTGGAACATGGGGTGCTGCAGGGCACCGGCGCGCGGCTCTGAGCGGCGCCTTCAGGGCCCGTGGGCGGGACGCCCCGGCAGGGCCGGACGCCAGGGGCTTGGCAGGCCGGCACGCAAAACGGGCCGCCCCGAGGGGCGGCCCGTCTGCGCGTCAGGATCGGCCGCGGCTTGCTGCTACTGCACCGCCTCCTCCGGCACCACCTCGCCGGTCGGATGCGGGGTGGTTTCGGTTTCGGCCGGCAGCACCGGATAGACCACCTCGGGGACTTCGCCGGTCAGGCTGTGCAGGAAGGCCACGATCGAATCGACCTCACCCTCGCTCAGCTCGGCGCCAAGCTGCGACGAGGCCATGATTTCGACAGCGGTCTTCAGATCCCAGACCACGCCGGAGTGGAAATAGGGCGCGGTCACACCGATATTGCGCAGCGGCGCGGCGCGGAACACGTATTCGTCCGCCGCGGTCTCGGTCACCGTATAACGGCCCTTGTCGCCCTCGGGCAGGATGTCGGCACCCGGCTTCTCGATCAGGCCGAACGGGTAATACCCGTTGCCGCCGAAGTTCACGCCGCTGTGGCAGCTTGCGCAACCGGCATCCATGAAGACCCGCAGACCTTCCTTTTCTTCGTCGTTCAGCGCGTCGTCATTCCCGTTCAGCCAGGCGTCGAACGGCGCCGGAGTGGTCAGCGTGGCCTCGTAGGCTTCGATCGCCTTGGCGAAATTGTCGAAGGACACCGGGTCCTCCTCGCCGGGGAAGGAGGCCTCGAACCACTCGACATATTGCGGCATCGAGTTCAGCGTGGCGAGCACGTTGGCGGGCGTGTTCGCCATCTCGACGCCGGCCTGAACCGGGCCCTTTGCCTGTTCGGCAAGGTCGGGCGCGCGGCCGTCCCAGAACTGCGCCTCGTTGAAGATGGCGTTCAGCACGGTGGGCGAGTTGCGCGGGCCCTTCTGCCAGCCATGGCCGATCGAGGTGGGCATGTTGTCGTCGCCGCCCGTCGCCAGGTTGTGGCACGAGTTGCAGGAGAAGACGCCCGACGCGGACATGCGCGGATCGAAGAACAGCGCCTTGCCGAGTTCGATCTTCTCGGGCGTGATGACGTTGTCGTTCAGCGCCGGGATGGTCGAGGGGATGGCGGTGAAATAGTCGTTGGCCAGGTCACGCAGATCGTCCGCGGAAGCGGCGCTGGCCATGACGCTGGCGGTGGCGAGAAGGGCGGGCAATGTGCGTCCCATGGTCACTCCTTTCGAGCTTGGTCAATTGTTGCCTGCACACTAGGTCTTTTGTGCAAGGCTCATCCTTGATCCCGATCAAGTCCGGTCTTTCGACAGGCGCAGTATACCCTTTTGCCGCAGGTCTCGCCATGGCGACGCCCGGACCCACGGAACCCCGGAAAGAAAGTTGCCGGGAACCGGCCCGCAGCGACATTTTCTCCGGGCTTTGCGGTTGACGCCGCCTGCCTTGCGTGCATATGTCAGCCTCAAGCGAAAGGGAGCCCACGATGACACGGCTGATCGTAATCGTAGCGAAGTGGCGCATGGGTCGGTAACGGACACCATACTGGTCCCCCATGCGCCCCCGGTCGAAAGAGCGGGGGCTTTTTTTTGCTTAATGGAAGCGACGGCGTAAACGGAGCAAGCGCATGACACGTCAGATGACCGGAGCGAAAATGGTGGTTCAAGCCCTCAAGGATCAGGGCGTGGACACGGTATTCGGCTATCCCGGCGGCGCGGTGCTGCCGATCTACGACGAGATTTTCCAGCAGAACGGAATCCGGCACTATCTTGTCCGGCATGAACAGGGCGCGGTGCACGCGGCCGAAGGTTATGCCCGCGCCACCGGAAAACCCGGTGTCGTGCTGGTGACCTCGGGGCCCGGCGCCACGAATGCGGTCACCGGGCTGACCGATGCGCTGATGGATTCGATTCCGATCGTCGTGCTCACCGGCCAGGTGCCCACCTTCATGATCGGCTCGGACGCTTTCCAGGAAGCCGATACCGTGGGCATCACCCGGCCCTGCACCAAGCACAACTGGCTGGTGAAGGACACCGCTCGCCTGTCGGGGATCATCCACGAGGCATTCCATGTCGCCACCTCGGGCCGGCCCGGCCCGGTGCTGATCGACATTCCCAAGGACGTGCAGTTCGCCACCGACATCTACACGCCGCCCTCGCGCGCGGCGGTCAGCCACTACCAGCCCCAGGTCAAGGGCGACCTGGACACCATCACCGAGCTGGTGGCCGCGCTTGAAACCGCCGAGCGCCCGGTCTTCTACACCGGAGGCGGGGTGATCAACTCCGGCCCCGCCGCCAGCCAGCTGCTGCGCGAACTGGTCGAGGCCACCGGCATCCCGATCACCTCCACCCTGATGGGCCTGGGGGCCTACCCGGCTTCCGGCAGGCACTGGCTGGGGATGCTGGGGATGCACGGGCTCTACGAGGCCAATCTCGCGATGCATGGCTGCGACCTGATGATCAAC
>JBKHDP010000212.1:0-4099 GCA_046541255.1 Paracoccaceae bacterium
GCCGCGCGGCGTGCGGATCGGGCTGGCATAGCCCGCCTTGTAGATGATGTCGGCGAAGGCCTCGATCCGTGTCCAGTCCGACCGCTCGTAGGGCGCGCCGGGCCATTCGTTGAAGGGGATCAGGTTGATCTTGGCCGGGATGCCCGCGATCAGCCGCACCAGGCGGCGGGCATCCGCGTCACTGTCGTTCACGCCCTTGAGCATGACGTATTCGAAGGTGATCCGCTCGGAATTGGACAGGCGCGGATAGGCGCGCAGCGCGTCGAGCAGCGTGGCGATGTTCCATTTGCGGTTGATCGGCACCAGCTTGTCGCGCACCTCGTCGGTGGTGGCGTGGAAACTGACGGCCAGCATGCAACCGATTTCCTCGGCGGTCTTGGCGATCTCGGGCACCACGCCCGAGGTGGAAAGGGTGATGCGGCGCCGGCTGAGGCTGATTCCCTCGCCATCCATGGCGATCTTCATCGCGTCGCGGACATTGTCGAAATTGTACAGCGGCTCGCCCATGCCCATCAGAACGATGTTGGACAGCAGGCGCGGGCGCTCGCCCATGCCCTCGCCCGGTTTGGGCCATTCCCCCAGATCGTCGCGCGCCACCATGATCTGGCCCACGATCTCGCCCGCGGTCAGGTTGCGCACCAGCTTCTGGGTGCCGGTATGGCAGAACGAGCAGGTCAGGGTGCAGCCGACCTGGGAAGAAATGCAGAGCGTGCCGCGATCCTCTTCGGGGATGTAGACGGTTTCGACCTCGTGGCCGCCGGCGATCCGCATCAGGTACTTGCGCGTGCCGTCCGCGCTGACCTGCTTGCTGACCATCTCGGGCAGCTCGATCACGAAGGCATCCGCCAGCTGAGTCCGGTAGGCCTTGGCCAGGTTCGTCATGGCGTCGAAATCGCGCACGCCCTTCTGGTAGATCCACTGCCAGAGCTGGCCGGTCCGCATCTTCGCCTGTGTCTCGGGCGTCCCGGCGGCGATCAGCGCCTCGCGTAGCTGCGCGCGGGTCAGGCCCACGAGGTTCACCGGCCCCTCGGGCAGCTTGCGCGGGAGGGTGAGGAAATCCTGTGCTACGGGGGCGGTGGCGGTCATGGGGGCAGGTCCGTGAATCGACAAGCGGCTTTCATACAACAACAGCGCGGAAATGCCAAAGCATTCCGCGCGGTCCAGCTCGGGCCGCGCGCAAGTGATGATCTACCCTGCCCGCGGGTGCCGGGTGCGTCAGTCGTCGGCGCAGCGACGCTCGGCCTCTTCCACCGCGGCCGTGTAGCCCATCAGCGAAAAGGTGTCCTCGGTGTTGGTGCCGCGCGAGCTTCGCCCGGTCAGGACCGCGTCAGAGGCGCGTTTCATGGCCGCCACGATCCTGGCGTCATCCTCGGGCGAGGCAGGCCAGGCCCACTCGCCGTCGGTGAACAGCTCGAATTCCGTGCCGTCGATGTCGAGATTGACGGTCGATTCGTCCGCGAAGGGATAGCCGCCGGTAAAGGTTACCTGCCCGGCGATCCCCGATCCCGGCCGGAAGAAGGTGAAAAGCTGGATCTCGCCGCGGCGCACCGCCACCACCCGGCCATCGCGGGTGTTCACCGTCTCCTTGGGCTGAGAGACCGCCCAGCATTCCCGTTCCGGGCTTTCTTCCACATAGACGCTCCAGTCGGTCTCGGCCGCGACGCGATTGTCGCTGGTTTCCTGGGCGAGCGCAGCGTTCGTCGCCAGCGCGGCGAGCACACCGGCCAAGCCAAGCGCCATGCGTGATGTCATTGCTCCAGCCTCCAAGCTGTCCTTGCCTCAAATGCCGCCCGTGCCGTGGCCGTTCTGCGGCCTTGTTCCTGCGGCGCGGGGATTTCCATCTCGACGCATCTAAACTAGCGTGAAACAGGACCGCCGCGAAAGACCTCTTGGCGGAAAATCGCCTTTTCGTGAGCATCCCGATCCATGACCCATGCTGTTCCCTTCGCCGAGATCACCCGTGGCGCCTTCATCGAAACGGTGCATCTGGGCCAGGCGGTAATCTGCGATTCCTCCGGTCGCGTGGTCGAGACCTGGGGCGATCCCGATGCGGTGATCCTGCCGCGCTCCGCGATCAAGATGATACAGGCGCTGCCGCTTGTCGCCTCGGGCGCGGCGGATGCGTCGGGCCTGGGCCCCGAGCATCTGGCGCTGGCCTGTGCCTCGCATAGCGGCGCGGCGATCCATACCGGCCGGGTGCGGGCCTGGCTGGGGGCGCTGGGACTGGGCGACGACGATCTTCGCTGCGGCCCGCAAGTCCCGTCCGACCCGGAGGCCCGGCACGCGATCCGCTGCGAGGGCGCCCCCGCCTGCCAGGTGCACAACAACTGCTCGGGCAAGCATGCCGGAATGCTGACGCTGACGCGTCATCTTCGGGCGGGGCCGGAATACCACGAGGCCGACCACCCGGTGCAGCGCGCCTGCCTGGAGGCCTTCGAGCGGGTCACCGGCGAGACCAGCCCGGGCTACGGGATCGACGGCTGCTCGCTGCCAAACCATGCCGCCACGCTGGGCGGCGTCGCCCGCGCCATGGGCTGGTTCGCGGGCGCGGCCGGCCGGCAGGATGCCGAGAGCCGGGCCGCGGCACGGCTGGTCCGGGCGATGATGGCGCATCCCGAACTCGTCGCCGGCGAGGGCCGCGCCTGCACTGAACTGATGCGCGCGGCGCGGGGGCGCGCGGCGCTCAAGACCGGGGCGGAAGGGGTGTTCACCGCGATCCTGCCGGAGCTCGGGCTGGGCATCGCGCTCAAGATCGCCGATGGCGCCACCCGTGCCTCGGAATGCGCCATCGCGGCGCTGCTGGTGCGGCTGGGCGTGCTGGAGGCCGAAGATCCGGCGGTGCGCCGCCGGAGGACCGTGCCGATCCTCAATCGCCGCGGACTCCAGACCGGCGAGATTCGCCCCGCCGCCGCGCTGGGCTGATCGCCCGGCGTTCTTCGCGGTTGCGGTTGCACTGGCGTCGGGCGCGGGTCACGCGCCTCGGAAGGCCTCGCGCGGGTAGCCTTGCAGGAACAGCAGCGCCGTCAGGTCGCCGTGGTTGATGCGGATCTCGCATTCCGCCTGCACGGCGGGTTTCGCATGCAGCGCCACCCCGGCTCCGGCCCGTCCCAGCATGCCCAGGTCGTTGGCCCCGTCGCCCACCGCGATCACGTCGGCCTCGGTCAGACCAAGACGGGCCGAGACTTCCCGCAGGGCCTGCACCTTGGCCGCGCGGCCAAGGATCGGCCGGGCAACAGCGCCGGTCAGCCGGCCATCCTCGATCAGGAGCGTGTTGGCGCGCGCCTCGTCGAAGCCCAGCGCTGCGGCGACATGGGAGGTGAAGGCGGTGAACCCGCCCGACACAAGCACCGTGTGCGCCCCGTCAGCGCGCATTGTGGCCACCAGTTCGCGCCCGCCGGGCATGAAGGTGATCCGCTCTTCCAGTACCTTGCCGATCACGCTTGTCTCGAGCCCTTTCAGCAGGGCCACCCGTTCGGTCAGCGCGCCTTCGAAATCCAGCTCGCCATTCATCGCGCGGGCGGTGATCTCGCGCACATGGGCGCCCACGCCCGCCTCCTCGGCCAGCTCGTCGATGCATTCCTGGCGGATCATCGTGCTGTCCATGTCGGCCAGCAGCATCCTCTTGCGCCGGTCGGCCTCGGGCTGAAACACGAGGTCGACGCCCAGCGCCTGCACCTGTTCCCACGTCTCCCAGCGGTTGCCGGGCAGCGCGGGCAACACGAATTCCGCCGCCTCGTCGGGCGAGAGCCACAGCGCCGCGCCGCCACCCATCGCGTTGCGCAGGCTGTCCACCAGCGCGGGCTCCAGCCCGCCGGGGCGGGCGATCAGGGTGCAGATGAACATGCGGCGCGGGCCTCCTGCGGGAATCGTCCGGGCCTGAATAGACCTGGAGACGCGGGAAAAACCAGCCCGCGCGATGGCGCTGCCCGGCACGCGGGAACAAGGCGCCCGCACCGCCCATCCGCCCTGGCCGGTTTCCTATCGGAACCGGCCACGCCGCATTTTGCATCTCAAGTGCCGTCTCTGCGTCATTTCTGCGCTTGCGCGGCGTCGTGGCGGGCCGTAAGTGCGGCGGTGGGACACCCCTCCCCAACGAGGG
>JBKHDP010000213.1:0-3858 GCA_046541255.1 Paracoccaceae bacterium
AACCGGGTCGGGGAACGGGGCCTTGAGGAAATCTGCCTGTGTCATGAGGGCCTTGTGATGCGCGAGTGTAACCGAAGCGTGACGCCGCCAGACCTGCCATTATCTGGCATCCAGGACCTTCGATGCAAGGGCCCGGGATACCGGGCGCTGTTCGGCCAGGGCCGCGCGATCCAGGTCCGCCACCACCTGTTGTGCCGCGTCGAAGGACCGCTCGATGCGTCGTGTCAGATAGGCGATGGTCTCGGGCGAGGGCCAGAGCTGCCGATCGGCGAACAGCTTGGCCAGCAGCGCCGACAGGAGAGCGTCGTCGGGCGGGTCCAGCCTGGCCACCTGCGTGGCCTGCAACCGGCTGGCGAGGTCCGGCAGCGCCACGCCCCAGCGCGTGGGCGGGCTTTGTCCGGTCAGCAGCAGCGCCGCGCCTTCGGCCAGGGCCAGGTTATGCAGGTGGAAGAGCGCGGCCTCGGCGGCCGGATCGCCGGCGATGCGGTCGGCATCCTCCACCGCCACCGGCGCGCGCGCAAGCGCGGGGATGTCGGCCCCGGGCAGCGCGGCAGCCGGCAGCAGCGTCGCGCCGGACAGCCCGGCCCAGACATGCGCCAGATGGGTCTTGCCCGCGCCCCTGGGCCCGATCAGCACAAGCTTGCCGCCGGCCCAGCTCCGCCAGGATTCGATCACGGCCACGGCGACCGAGTTCGCCTGCGAGACGAAGAAATCCTCGCGCCCCAGAGCGGGGCGCACGGGCAGATCGAAGCTGAGTTGGCGGGTCACGTCACTCGTCCTGCCCGCTCAGCCCGCGATACAGGCGGCTGTGCTTGTACTGGCCGACGGCGAAGCGCGCGAGCACACCGATCGCCGCCGCCAAAGGAACCGCCACCAGCATCCCCACGAAACCGAACAGCGAGCCGAAGACCGACAGCGCAAGCAGCAGCCAGACCGGGTGCAGCCCCACCGAATCGCCCACCAGCTTCGGGGTCAGCACGTTGCCTTCGATGAGCTGTCCCGACTGGAAGATCGCCCAGACCACCACGATCCAGAACCAGTCGCCCCAGAACTGGAACAGCGCCAGGCCGATGGCGAGCAACCCGCCCACGATGGCACCGACATAGGGGATGAAGGTCAGGATGCCCGCGACGAAGCCGACGACGAGCCCGAACTGCAGACCTACCAGCATCAGGGCCACGGCGTAATAGGTGCCCAGGATCAGGCAGACCGTGCCCATCCCGCGGATGAAGCCGGCCAGCGTGGCGTCGATCTCGCCGGCAAGGTGGCGGATCACCGGCGCATGGTCGCGCGGCAGCAACTCGTCGATGCGGGCCACCATGCGGTCCCAGTCGAGCAGCAGGTAGACCGAGACCACCGGCACGACCACGAACAGCAGCACGATGTTCAGCAGGGACGAGACCGAGGACAGCGCGGTATTCACCAGCTCGCCGCCCTTGGACTGGATGGTCTGGCCGATCTGGTCCAGCGACTGGCGGATGGTCGAGTTGGTGTCCACCAGATCGGGGAAGCGTTCGATGAGGAAATCGCGCAGGTTGCGCAGCAGTTCGGGCGCCGTGTCGACCAGGTCCATCGTCTGCTTGACCAGCGTCGGGATGACCAGCAGGGCCATGACCACGAAGATCAGCACCGCCACGACGGTGATGATCGCGGTGGCCAGCCCGCGGCTGGCGCCCGCGCGTTCCAGCCGGTCGGCCACCGGGTCGAGAAAATAGGCGATCGCCCCGCCCAGAACGAAGGGCAGGATCACGTCGCCCAGATACCAGAGCGCGACAAAGAACGCCGCTGCGGCGATGCCCCAGTAAGTCACCTGTTCCCGGACCGGCAGTCCCAAGGTCCCCTCCTCAGACGGATGCAACGGTTTTGGCGGCTTGGCGACCGCAGCGCAAGCGACAGTTTTTCCGGTCTCATGGGATCGAACCTCGGCGGAGCCTCCATCGTTCCACGCGCCGGCGCGCGCCCGTTTGCCCGGCGCCCGGAACGAAGCCCCGGCCGCCGCGCGCGGCCGGGGCTTGCGCGGCGTTTTTTGCGGCGGGCGGCGGGATCTTGTGCCGGCGGGCTTCCTCTTCTACACCCGCGGGAATGCCATAACCCATGCAGAGGCTCGTCCATGCGCCTGTCCCGCTACTTCCTGCCCGTCCTGAAGGAAACCCCTTCGGAGGCCCAGATCGCCAGCCACAGGCTGATGCTGCGTGCCGGCATGATCAAGCAGGCCAGCGCCGGGATCTATTCCTGGCTGCCGCTGGGCTACCGGGTGCTGCGCAACATCGAGCGGATCGTGCACGAGGAACAGCAGCGCGCGGGCCATGTGCCGATGCTGATGCCGACGCTGCAATCGGCCGATCTGTGGCGCGAATCGGGCCGCTATGACGATTACGGCGAGGAAATGCTGCGGATCACCGACCGGCATGGCCGGGACATGCTCTATGGGCCAACGAACGAGGAGCTGATCACCGACATCTTCCGCAGCCATGTCTCCAGCTACCGCGACCTTCCCTTGACGCTCTATCACATCCAGTGGAAGTTCCGCGACGAGATCCGCCCGCGTTTCGGGGTGATGCGGGGCCGCGAGTTCTTCATGAAGGACGGCTACAATTTCGACCTGACGAAAGAGGACGCGCTGCACGCCTACAATCGTCATCTTGTCAGCTACCTGCGAACCTACGAGCGCATGGGCCTGCAGGCGATCCCGATGCGCGCCGATTCCGGGCCGATCGGCGGCGACGACACGCATGAATTCCTGGTGCTGGCCGAGACCGGCGAATCCGAGGTCTTCTATGACAGCAAGGTGACCGACATCCGCCTGGGCGACCGCGAGATCGACTATGACAGCCACGCCCAATGCCGCGCGGTCATGGAAGAGTTCACCGCGCTCTATGCCCGCACCGACGAGACCCACGATCCGGCCGTCTTCGCCGAAGTGCCCGAGGATCGGCGCCGCCAGGCGCGCGGCATCGAGGTGGGGCAGATCTTCTATTTCGGCACGAAATATTCCGAGCCGATGGGCGCCACCGTGGTGGATCGCGAGGGCAACCGGGTGCCGGTGCACATGGGCAGCCACGGGATCGGGGTCAGCCGGCTTGTGGGGGCGATCATCGAGGCCAGCCATGACGAGCGCGGCATCATCTGGCCCGAGGGCGTGACCCCGTTTCACTGCGGGATCGTCAATCTCAAGTCCGGCGATGCGGAAGCCGATGCCGCCTGCGAGGCGATCCATTCCGCGCTGGAAGCGATCGGGCTGGAGCCGCTCTACGACGACACGGACGAGCGCGCGGGCGCGAAATTCGCCACGATGGACCTGATCGGCCTGCCATGGCGCATCACGGTGGGCCCGCGCGGGCTGAAGAACGGGGTGGTGGAACTGACATCCCGCCGCACTGGCGAAAGCGAGGAGCTTCCGCCCGAGGATGCCGTGGCACGCGTGGCGCAGATCTACGGCAAGGCCCGCGCCGGCTGATCCCGAACGCGGCGAAGCCGAGCGGGGCAGGGCGCGCCGCCCCGTCGCGCGACCGGCCTCAAAGCCGGCGCTCGCCTCAGCCGCCGGGCATCCGCAGCACCTGGCTGCGGCCGTTCTTGGTATAGCGCAGCTCGGTCTCGCCGATCGCGGCGATCCGGCCGCCATCCAGCCGGTCGCCCACCTGCACCTTCTGGTAGCGGCCATTGGGCAGGCGCACCAGCGCGCGCCGGTTCGAGGATTGCCCGTAGACGCCGATCAGGTTGACCTTGCGCAGGTTGATCGCGTTTTCCACCGTGGCCTGCCGCGCAACCGAGGCGCCGGACGGCACGGCGGGCGTGACGCTCGGCGGCGCCGCGGTGGCGGCGGAAGCGGTCCGCACCTCCCTGGCCTGCTCGACCCGC
>JBKHDP010000214.1:0-3832 GCA_046541255.1 Paracoccaceae bacterium
ATGTGGAGGCGGCCTTCGCGGCCTGCGAGGCGGCCTTCGGTCCGGCGACGCTGGCGGTGAACAACGCGGGCATCGTGCAGCAGCGCCGCTTCGAGGAGCTGAGCCCGGCGGACTGGGACCGGATGGTGGCGGTGCATCTGCGCGGCGCCTTCCTGGGCTGCCGGCGGGCGATCGGGCCGATGCTGGAGGCGGGCGCGGGGGCGATCGTGAACATCGCCTCGCAGCTGGGCCAGATCGGCGGCGTGGAGCTGGCGCATTACAGCGCGGCCAAGGCCGGCATCATCGGGCTGACCCGGGCCTTGGCGCGCGAGGTCTCGGCGCGCGGGGTGCGGGTGAACGCGGTGGCGCCGGGCCCGATCGCGACCGACCTGGTGCTGGGCCTGTCGCAGGAGTGGCGCCGGGCCAAGGCGGCGGAGCTGCCGCTGGGCCGGTTCGGCGCGCCCGAGGACGTGGCGGCGACGGTGGCGTTTCTCGCCTCGGAGGACGCGGCGATCTACGTGGGCCAGACGCTGGGGCCCAATTCCGGCGACGTGATGCTGTGAGGGAGGGGCGGGGATGCGCAACGTCTTGATCACGGGGGCGGGGATCGGGATCGGTCGGGCCACGGCGCGGGCCTTCGGGGCGGCGGGCGACCGGGTGATCGTGACCGACCTGCTGGAGGCCGAGGGCCGGGCGGTGGCCGAGGCGATCACCGCGGCGGGCGGGGCGGCGGAGTTCCACCCGCTGGACGTGACCTCGACAGCGGCGGCCGACGCGGTGGTGGCCGCGGTGGAGGCGGCGCACGGCCCGCTGGAGGTGATCGTGTGCAACGCGGGCATCGCGCACAAGGTGCCGCTGGCGCAGCTGACCGACGCGGCCTGGGACCACACGTTCGAGGTCGACCTGAAGGGGATGCTCCGGGTGATCCGGGCGGCGGCGCCCGCGATGCGGGCGCGGGGCCGCGGCGCGATCGTGTGCCTGAGCTCGATCATGGGGGTGGCCTATGGCTGGGACGAGCACGCGGCCTATTCGGCGGCGAAGGCCGGCGTGGTCGGGCTGGTGCGCGGCCTGGGCGTGGAACTGGCCGCCGACGGCATCCGGGTGAACGGGGTGGCGCCGGGCTATATCCGCACCGCGCAGGCGCTCTCGGAGGACCATTCGCTGGGCCCCGCGGGGCTGGCGCAGGCGGCGTCCTTCATCCCCGCCGGCCGGGTGGGCGAGCCCGAGGACATCGCCGACGTGATCCTATTCCTCGCATCCGACGCGGCCCGGTACATGACCGGCCAGGTCGTGACAGTGGATGGGGGGCTGCTGGTCGGCCGCTACTGAGGCCGGCTCTTCGTGACGTGGTGAACAAGACAAGAACAGGGAGACCAAGACCATGACAAGATACACGACCTCGCGCCGGGGGTTCCTGGCCCGGGCCGGGGCCGGCGCATCCGCGCTGGCCGGCGGCGCGGCGCTGATGCGCCCGGACATGCTCTGGGCACAGTCGCTGGGCGACCAGGAGCTGCGCACCGTGGGCCTGTCGGTCACCGTGCAGGAACGCATCCTGAACGACTTCCAGGAGAAGTCGGGGGTGGGGAAGGTGTCGGGCAAGGCCGACATCTTCCCCAACACCCAGACCGAGCTGCTGTCGGGCTCGGACGCCTATGACTGCTGGGAGATCATCGGCGAGCGCCTGCCGGCGATGACGATCACCGAGACGATCCGGCCGATCCCGGCGGCGGACCTGTCGAACTGGTCCGACATCCGCGACATCTTCGTGGAGACCGACCCGCGGATGGAGGCGCGCGCGCAGATCTCCGGCCAGATCTGGGCCGATGACGACAAGACCCGGCTGTGGATGGTGCCCACGGTCTACAATTTCGACTCGATCGGCTACCGGCCGGACCTGGTGGAGGCCGAGGAAGCCAATACCTGGACCGCGCTGTTCGACCCGAAGTTCAAGGGCAAGACCGGGCTCAACGTCGACCCGCTGATCGCCTTCGGCCAGGCCATCCTGGCGATGAACTCGATGGGAATGCTGGACGTGCCGAACCCCGGCAACCCCAGCACCTCCGAGATCGACGAGGCGGCGAAGTTCCTGGTCGCGAAGAAGAAGGAAGGCCAGTTCCGGGCGCTCTGGGGCGATTTCGGGGAGCTGGTGAACCTGCTGGCCTCGGGCGAGATGATCCTCGCGGATGCCTGGCAGCCGGCGGTGATGGCGGTCAAGGCGCAGGGCATCGAATGCTCCTACGCGGTGCCGGAGGAAGGCTACCGGGCCTGGGCGATCGGCGTGTCGATGATCGCCAACACGCCCAACGAGGCGGCGGTGAAGGCCTATGCCGACTACTGGCTGTCCGGGCCCCCGGGCATCACCGTGTCCGAACAGGGCTACTACTCGCCCACCACCCGGATCAGCGAGGTCATGGACCCGGACAAGTACGGCTTCTGGTACGAGGGCAAGCCCTGGATGGGCGCGCCCGAGCGCGGCATCAACGAGGGCGACCTGCGCGACGGCGGCTCGCTGGAAGAACGCGCCGGCCACGTCTCCTACTGGCACCAGTGGCCCGACGAGTACGATCACCTGATCATGCGCTGGGACGAGTTCCTCAGCGCCTGACACCGGTCCGCACGCCTGCGGGCGGGGGCGCGCGCCCCCGCCCGAACCGCCACGGGACCCCGCAACAGGACCCCGCCACAGCATCCCGGGCCGCAAGCGGCCCGGCCCGGCACCACCCCGACCGCCCCCGATCCCATCCCGGCCAGCCAAGGAGCGCGCGCAAGATGTCCCGACACGACCTCGAACTGGTGAAGCTGCGCAAGGTCTATCCCGGCGGCACCGTCGCGGTGGAGGCCTTCGACCTGAAGGTGGACAAGGGCGAGTTCATCTCCTTCGTCGGACCCTCGGGCTGCGGCAAGACCACCACCCTGCGCATGATCGCGGGGCTCGAAGACATCTCCGACGGCGACCTGCTGATCCGCGGGCGCAGCTTCACCCGGGTGCCGGCCGAGCAGCGCCCCACCGCCACGATCTTCCAGAACTACGCGATCTTCCCGCACATGACCGTGCGCGAGAACATCGCCTTCGGGCTGCGGCTGCGCCGGCTGGACCCGGCCGAGATCGACCGCAAGGTCGATGCCATGCTCGAGAAGCTGGAACTGGCCGACGTGGCCCAGGCCCGCGAAAGCGCGCTGTCGGGCGGCCAGAAGCAGCGCCTGGCGCTCGGCCGCGGGCTGGTCACCGAACCCGATATCCTGCTGCTGGACGAGCCGCTGGGCGCGCTCGACGCCAACCTGCGCAAGACCATCCAGGAAGAGCTGAAGATCCTCCAGCGCGAACTCGGCATCACCTTCGTCTTCGTCACCCACGCCCAGTCCGAGGCGCTGTCGATGGGCGACAGGGTGGTGGTGATGAATGCCGGCCGCGTCGAGCAGATCTCGCCGCCCTTCGAACTCTACACCAGGCCGCGCTCGGCCTTCGTGGCCCGCTTCATCGGCCGCAACAAGATGATCGAAGGCACCCTGCGCGAAGGCCGCGACGGCGCCCTGGCCGCGGTGGAAACCCGCTTCGGAACCCTGGCAGGCCTGCCCGGATACCCGCCGGGAACCGCCGCCAACGGAACCCCGGCCTATCTCGTCGTGCCCTCCGAATATGTCGAGATCCATCCCGCCGACGCCCCGCAGGCCAACTCCGGAATGGACACCGTCTCCGGAACCGTCACCGCCCTCGACCCCGTCGGACAGATCGCACATGTCACCGTCCATCTCGACGACCGCCTCCAGGTCCGCCTCGAAACCCACAGATCAAAACTCGACACCGCAAACATCGCACCAGGAAATACCGTCCAGCTCAGATGGAAACCTCAAA
>JBKHDP010000215.1:0-3811 GCA_046541255.1 Paracoccaceae bacterium
AGCGCCGCCCGGCCTCGGTCAGCGACATGCCCAGCGAGGACCGGATGAACAGCGGCGATGGCGGGCTCTATGTGGAGCGCATGGTGCGCGACGCGCGCCATATCGAGGTGCAGATCATGGGCGACGGCCGCCGCGCCGTGCATCTGTTCGAGCGCGAATGCTCGCTCCAGCGCCGCCGCCAGAAGGTCTGGGAGGAGGCGCCCGCCGCCTGCCTTAGCGCGGAATCGCGGCAGCGGGTCTGCGAGGCATCGGTGCGCATGGCCGAGGCGGTGGGCTATCGCGGTGCGGGCACGCTGGAATTTCTCTACGAGCCCGCCCGGGACGAGTTCCATTTCATGGAGATGAACACCCGCATCCAGGTGGAGCATCCGGTGACCGAGATGATCACCGGCGTCGACCTGGTGTCCGAGATGATCCGGGTGAGCTTCGGCGCGCCGCTGTCGCTGGTGCAGGACGACATCCGCATGAGCGGCCATGCGATCGAGGTACGGGTGAACGCCGAGGATCCGTCGAAGGGGTTCATGCCCTTCCCGGGCGTGACCGGCGCGCTGTCGGTGCCCGACAACGTGCGCTTCGACACCATGCTCTACGAAGGCTACGCGATCCCGCCGTTCTACGATTCGCTGCTGGGCAAGCTGATCGTGCATGGCGAGAACCGCGACGCCGCGCTGGACCGGCTGCGCGCGGCGCTGAAATCGATCCGCATCGAGGGGCTCCGGACCACGCTGCCGCTTTACGCGGCGCTGGCCGAGGATCCGGCGATCAGGGCGGGCGAGGCCGACACCGCCTTTCTGGAGACCTGGCTGGAAACCAATACCATCGAGGCCGCCTGAGCGCGGCCTTTCACCCAATGGCCGCGCCGCCGCGCGGCAAGGAGGCGAGAGACGATGAAGACACGCTATTCATTCGGTGGCGACGAGCACATCTTCGTTGAGGTCGACGAGGAGATGTCGCTCGACGCCTTTTTCAAGAGCCTGTCGATGACCAACGCGGTGCGCGACAGCCAGATCAAGGGCGTGACCGAGATCTGCCCGGCCAACGCATCCTTCCAGATCAAGTTCGACCCGGACGTGATCAGGCCCGATGACATGCTGGCCGAACTCAGGAAACTGGAAGGCGCCGCGGAGACCGCGGAAAAGCGCATGTCCACCCGGATCGTCGAGGTGCCGGTGTTCTACAACGATCCCTGGACGCATGAGACGCTGATGCGCTTCCGCGAACGGCACCAGGATCCCTCGGGCACGGATCTGGATTACGCCGCGCGGATCAACGGCTTCGAGACGGCCGAGGATTTCATCGTCGCGCATCACTCGAACCCGTGGTTCGTGTCGATGGTGGGCTTCGTGTCGGGACTGCCTTTCCTCTACCAGCTGGTGGATCGCGACCGGCAGCTCCAGGTGCCGAAATACCTGCGCCCGCGCACCGACACGCCCCGGCAGACGGTGGGCTATGGCGGCTGCTTCTCCTGCGTCTACTCGGTACGGGGCGCGGGGGGCTACCAGATGTTCGGCATCACGCCGATGACGATCTACGACCCCAGCCAGACCACCAGCTACCTGCGCGACTTCATGGTGTTCTCGAAGCCGGGGGACATCTTCAAGTGGCGCCCGATCGACCGCGAGGAATACGACGCCACCCTCGCCGATGTGGAGGCGGGCCGCTACGAGCCCAACATCGCGCAGGTCGCGTTCGATCTCGACGACTGGAACAAGGACATCGACGGCACCAATGCCAAGCTGATGGAGGCGCTCAATGCCGGTTAAGGTCATCAAGCCCGGTCTTCTGACCACGATCCAGGATCTCGGCCGCCCCGGCTATTTCCACCTTGGCATCCCGATGGGCGGCGCGATGGATCGAATGGCGCTGCGCGCGGCCAACCTGCTGGTGGGCAATGACGAGGGCGCGGCGGGGCTGGAGGCCGTGTTCCTGGGCCCCGAACTGGAATTCACCGAGGATGCCACCGTGGCGGTGACCGGCGCCGACATGCCGATCTTCCTCGACGAGGTGGAACAGCCCGGCTGGACGGCCTTCCGGGTGAAGGCCGGCCAGCGCCTGGGCTTCGGCTATCTGCGCGCCGGCGCGCGGGCCTATATCGCGATTTCGGGCGGGATCGACACGCCGCCGGCGCTCGGCTCGCGTTCGACCTACGCCATCGGCGCTCTGGGCGGGGTGGAGGGCCGCGCCATCGCCGCCGAGGATGAGCTGCCGCTGGGCCAGCCCTCGGGCAGGGCGAAGGAGGGCGCCACCGTCGCCGAGGCGCTGCGCCGCGGACCGGGCGCGCCCTGCGAGCTGCGTGTGTTGCCGGGGCTTTACTGGCACTGGATCACCGAGGCCGCACAGTCCGGCTTCTTCGCCGATGAATGGGCCGTGGCCCCGGAGGCCGACCGGATGGGCTACCGTTTCCGGGGCGGCAGGCCGCTGGAATTCGAGCCGCGCGAGCGCCCCTTCGGCGCCGGGTCGGACCCCTCCAACATCGTCGATGGCTGCTATCCCTACGGCTCCGTGCAGGTGCCGGGCGGGACGGAGCCGATCGTGCTGCATCGCGACGCGGTGTCGGGCGGGGGCTATTTCATGATCGGCACGGTGATCTCGGCGGACATGGACCTGATCGGCCAGTTGCAGCCCCATGCGCCGGTGAGGTTCGTCCAGGTGGACATGGAAACCGCGCTTGCGGCGCGGGCCGATCGCGCCGCGCTGCTCGATCGCATTCGCGCCGGGCTGGACTGAGGCGATGGGCGAGGATCGCCGCTTCACGCCCCTGTCGCCCGCGGTGCGGCGGCTGCGGCCACCGCTGCGCGTGCTGGGAACCTCGGTGACCCAGACCCGCGCCGTGATGCGCGCGGCGGCCGAGGATACGGGGCTGGAATTCGAGTTCATCACCCGCGACGGCACCGAGGCGCAGCGCCAGGGCGCCTTGCGCCCCGACAGTTTCGATGTCTACGACCAGTGGTTTCACGATATCGACCTGATCTGGCCGACGGGCTCGGTGCAGCCCATCGATATCGGCCGGATTCACCGCTGGGACGAGATCAACGCCCTGCCCAAGACGGGCCGGCTGCGCCCCGACCTGCCACGCGCCGCGGGTGGCTGCCCCTCGGACCGGCTCTACGTGCAGTCCGACGGCGCGCTGGCGAATTTCTGCTCGGATCGGGTCAGCATGGTGCCGACGGTGCATAATGCCGACAGTTTCGCGGTGGTGGGGGCCGATCCGGAGACCGTCACCAGCTGGGCGTCGCTGCTTTCGCCGGACTGGGCCGGCCGCGTCGCGTTGCAGGCCGACGCGGCCATCGGCAGCATCGACATGCTGCTGGCGCTGCAGGCCCTGGGCGCGTTGCAGACCTCCGAGGATTGCGACCTGACCCTGGAAGAGATCGATGCGCTGACCGACAAGCTCGACGGCTACGTGCAGTCCGGCCATTTCCGCTGCATCTGGTCCGACGAGGCCGAGGTCGTGGACGCGATGTGCCGCGACACGCCGGTGATCGGGTCGCTGTGGTGGTCGGGGCTGACCAAGCTGCGCGCGCTGGGCGTTCCGGTCAACATGGTCACTCCGGTCGAGGGCTATCGCGGCTGGTTCGGCGGTCTTGCGCTGTCCGCGTCGGCCCGGGGCTGGGTGCGGGACGCGGCCTATGACTACATCAACTGGTGGCTCGACGGCCGCCCCGGCGCGCTGATGGCACGCTGCGGGGCCTACATGTCGAATCCCGAGGTGGTGCGCGGCCATCTGAGCGCCGCGGAATGGGATTTCTGGTACGAGGGCCGTTCTGCGATGGAGGATATCCGTGATCCGGAAGGGTCCGTGATTTTTCAG
>JBKHDP010000216.1:0-3781 GCA_046541255.1 Paracoccaceae bacterium
GGCCTACATCAACCTGCTGGCCAACGTCTTCATGGCGGCGATCATCGGCTCGGCCGTGACCCAGGGCGCGCGGGCAACCTCGATATTGAAGGCATAAAGCGGAAACAGGACCCGGCGCGCGGCGGGAGGCGCGGCCATCGTGGCGCGGAAGCGGGCCGGATCGCCCCGCTGAACGATCAAGGCACAGGCGGCGATCGGGTCGGTCTCCGTCATGGGTGAAGAACTCCCCGGGAGCGGCGCGGGTTTCGCGCCCGGTCTCCGCGCACAGGCCTAGCCGCGCCGCGCGGCACTGGCCTGCGCCTTCGCGCCATCGCGCAGCAGCTTCCATTGCACCGCGTCGAGCAACGCCTCGAAACTGGCATCCACGATATTCGCGCTGACCCCGACGGTGGACCAGCGCCGCCCCCCGCCGTCCTGGCTGTCGATGATGACGCGGGTCACGGCCTCGGTGCCGCCCTGGGTGATCCGCACCTTGAAATCCACCAGGCGCATGTCGTCGACCATCGACTGCCACGGCCCCAGATCCTTGACCAGGGCCCGCCACAGCGCGTTGACCGGCCCGCGATCATTGCCCGCCCCATCCATCGACTCGCTGACCGAGAGTTTCTTTTCGCCGCCCACCTTCACCACCACCACGGCCTCCGACAGGCTGACCATGCGGTCATACTTGTTCTTGCGCCGCTCCACGGTAACCTTGTAGCGCTTGACCTCGAAATAGTCCGGCAGAAGGCCCAGCTCGTCGCGCGCCAGGATCTCGAAACTCGCCTGCGCGGTGTCGTAGGAATAGCCCTCCGCCTCGCGGGTCTTGATCCGCTCCAGGATCCGGGCCAGCGCCGGATCGCCCGGCGCGACCTCCAGACCGGCCTCGGCCAGGCGGCGGCGCAGGTTGGACTGGCCGGCCTGATTGGACATCGGGATGATGCGCGCGTTGCCCACCAGCTCGGGCGCCACATGCTCGTAGGTGGCAGGATCCTTGAGGATCGCGCTCGCATGCAGCCCGGCCTTGTGCGCGAAGGCCGAGGCGCCGACATACGGCGCCTGCTTGACCGGCACGCGATTGAGGATCTCGTCCAGCATCCGGCTGGTGCGGGTGAGGCCGGCCAGCGCCTCGGCGCTCACCCCGGTCTCGAAGCGACCGGACCAGGATTCCTTCAGCACCAGGGTCGGGATCAGCGATGTCAGGTTGGCATTGCCACAGCGTTCGCCCAGCCCGTTCAGCGTGCCCTGGATCTGCCGCGCCCCGGCCTCCACCGCCGCCAGGCTGCCGGCCACGGCGGTCTCGGTGTCGTTATGGGTATGGATGCCCAGCCGCGCGCCCGGAATGCCGCCCGCGATCACCGCTTCGGTGATGCGCCCGATCTCGGGCGGCAGCGTGCCGCCATTGGTGTCGCACAGCACCATCCAGCGCGCGCCGGCGTCGCGCGCGGCCTCCAGGCAGGCCATCGCATAGCCCGCATCCGCGGCCCAGCCGTCGAAGAAATGCTCGGCATCGAACAGCGCCTCGCGGCCCCGGGCCACGACATGGGCGACCGAGCGCGCGATGTTGTCGAGGTTTTCCTCCAGGGTGATGCCCAGCGCGCGGATCACGTGGTAGTCATGGGTCTTGCCCACCAGGCAGACGGCCTGCGTGCCCGCGTTGAGCACCGCCGCCAGCACCTCGTCATTCTCGGCCGAGCGGCCGGCGCGCTTCGTCATTCCGAAGGCCGCCACGGTGGCGCGGGTCTCGGGACGGGCCTCGAAAAAGGCGCTGTCGGTGGGGTTGGCGCCGGGCCAGCCGCCCTCGATGTAATCCACCCCCAGCGCGTCGAGCGCGCTCGCGATGCGGATCTTCTCGGCGGTGGAGAACTGCACCCCCTGGGTCTGCTGCCCGTCGCGCAGCGTGGTGTCGTAGAGATACAGCCGCTCGCGGGTCATCGCCGACCCCCCTTCTTCTTGGCGAAAATATCCCGGGGAGCGTGAGGGGCTGGCCCCTCACCGTCGCACAGGCCGGCACGGGGCGCGGCGACAGGGCCCGCGCGAGGGGTCATTTCAAGGCCTCCAGCCCATCGGGATCGAGCCGGCTGTCTTCATCCAGCGAGGCTTGCGGACCCTCGCTGGTGGCGCGGACCGATATGCCCATCGCCTCCAGCGCGGTCCGGATCCGGTCGGCGCCCTCGTAATCCCTGGCCTCGCGCAGGCGCTGCCATTTCGCCAGCACCTCGGCGAGTTGCGCACGGGCGTCCCCCTGCGGCCCCGCTTGCGAGGTCGCACCCTCCGCGAGCCCGACGGTTTCCTGGCGGAACCAGTCGACCGTCTCCGCATCCGGGAAGCCCAGAAGCCGCATCGCCGCCTTGAGCGGCCGCGCGCCCATCCGTTCCATCTCGGTCAGGGCGAGATGGGTGTTCAGATCGTCGGCCAGCGCCGTCTCGACAACCGCCGGAACGGTCGGAGAGGCATCAACCGCATCGGTCTTGCGATACCAGCGGGCCAGCCGCTTCTGCGCCTCCCGCGCCTTTTCCTCGGTCCAGTCCATCGGCTTGCGGTAATGCGTGGACAGGAACACGAAACGGATCACCTCGCCGGGCCAGCCCTGGGCCAGCAGGTCGTGGACGGTGAAGAAATTGCCCAGCGATTTCGACATCTTCCTGCCTTCCACCTGCAACATCTCGTTATGCAGCCAGTAGCGCGCGAACTGCCCCTCCGGGTGGGCGCAGCAGCTTTGCGCGATCTCGTTCTCGTGATGCGGGAACATCAGGTCATTGCCGCCGCCGTGAATGTCGAAACTGGCCCCCAGCAGCGCGTGGGACATGGCCGAACATTCGATATGCCAGCCGGGCCGGCCGCGGCCCCAGGGGCTGTCCCAGCCGGGCTCGTCCGCGGCGGCGGGCTTCCACAGCACGAAATCCATCGGGTTGCGCTTGTAGGGCGCCACCTCGACCCGCGCGCCGGCGATCATGTCCTCCACGGTCCGGCCCGACAGGGCGCCATAGGCGGCATAGCTGTCCACCGCGAAGAGCACATGGCCTTCGGCCGCATAGGCATGGCCGCGCGCGATCAGCGTCTCGATCATCCCGATCATCTGCGGGATATAGCCGGTGGCGCGCGGCATCTCGTCGGGCTCAAGGCAGCCCAGCGCGGCCATGTCGTCCAGATACCAGCGCGTGGTCTGTTCGGTGATGGCGTCGATGGGCCGTCCGGTTTCACGCGCACGGGCGATGATCTTGTCGTCCACATCGGTGATGTTGCGCACATAGGTCACATGATCGGGCCCGTAGACATGCCGCAGGAGACGGTAGAGCAGGTCGAAGACGATGGCCGGGCGGGCGTTGCCCAGATGGGCCCGGTCATAGACGGTGGGCCCGCAGACATACATCCGCACATTGTCCGCGTCGAACGGCGCGAACAGCTCCTTGCGGCGGGTCCTTGTATTGTGGAGCCTGATCTCGGTCATGCGATGTCCTTCTGGCGCGGGTCGTCCCGCGGCGGGCATAGCAAGGTCAGATGTTCTTGGAAACGTGAAAGACCGGCCCGCCGCGCTGGATCAGCGGGGAATGCAGCAGCAGATGATGCGGGTCCTGGTCGTCATGCGCGACGGGTAACATCGCGCGGGGCCCGGGGCAAGCGCGACCTGCGGCGCCCCATACCGGGCGCCCTCCGTGCGGAAGGATACGCGACATGCGAAGGGCCGCCCCGGCGGGGCGGCCCTCGATTTGCGGCCTCGTGCTGGAACGGCGGTCAGCCGACCAGTTCGAGCCCGGAGAAGAAGAAGGCAATCTCCTGCGCGGCGGTCTCGGGGGCGTCG
>JBKHDP010000217.1:0-3743 GCA_046541255.1 Paracoccaceae bacterium
AGACCATCACCAGCACGATCCCGACCAGCGAGACCAAACCCGAAAAGGGCAGGTTTTCGGCCATCATGAACAGCGACAGTTCGGGCGTCCAGGCGTCGATCGCCTGCTGCACGCCGACCAGGCCCTGATCGAAGTACTGGCTCATCGCCGTCCCGCCGAACGCGTTCATCCAGAGGATCGAGACGAGCGTCGGGATGATCAGCACGCAGATCAGGAATTCGCGCACCGTCCGCCCGCGGCTCACCCGGGCGATGAACATGCCGACGAAGGGCGACCAGGAAATCCACCAGGCCCAGTAGAAGGCCGTCCAGCCCTGCATGTAGCCCGTATCCTCGCGGCCGAACGGGTTGGAGAGGGGAATGACCTCCTGCGCATAGGCGCCCAGCCCGCTCACGAATTCGGTCAGTATGCCCCCGGCCCCGGCGGCGAACAGCACGAAGACCAGCAGACTGCGGCCACGATCATGTTGATCTCGGAGAGCACCTTCACGCCACCGTCGAGACCCCGCAGAACCGAGACAAGCGCTATCGCGGTGATACCGATGATCAGGATCACCTGCACGGTGACATTGTTGGGCAGCCCGTAGACATAGTTCAGCCCGGCATTGGCCTGCTGCGCACCGATGCCCAGCGACGTGGCGAGGCCGAACAGCGTCGCGAAGACGGCCAGCGTGTCGATGACATGGCCCCACCAGCCCCAGACCCGGTCGCCCAGGATCGGGTAGAAGGCCGAACGCACGGACAGCGGCAGGCCCTTGTTGTAGGAAAACAGCGCGAGCGCCAGCGCCACCACCGCGTAGATCGCCCAGGGATGCAGTGCCCAGTGGTAGGACGTGGCCGCCAGCGCCATGCGCCGGGCCTCTTCCACATTGGCCGCGATCAGGTTGCCGTCCTCGTCGAAGGGCCGCACGGTGCCCAACGGCTCATCCCCCCAGGGCGTGCCGAAATAATAGGCGGGCTCCAGCACACCGAAGAACATCAGCCCGATCCCCATACCGGCCGCGAACAGCATGGCGAACCAGCCGGGATAGCCGAAATCGGGCGTGGCGTCCGCGCCGCCAAGCCGCACGCTGCCCCAGGGGCTCACGATCAGCATCAGGCAGAACAGGACGAAGACATTTGCCGAAAGCAGGAAGAACCAGTCGAAATTCGAGGTCAGCGCCGGCCTCAGCCAGTCGAAGAAATCGCCGACCTGCTGAGGGAAAATGAGCGCGCAGGCCACGAAAAGGACCACAGCGACCCCCGAGATCGCGAAAACGGGGTTGTGTATGTCGAAACCGAAGGGCCCCAGGTTGCCCTCGATATTGTCCTGGCCGATCTCGTAATCTGTGTCGATGATGTCGGCGTCACCCTCGGGCGCCGGAATGCCCTGGTTCGTGGAATCGTCGGCCATCTGCGGCCTCCCCTTCTTGTTGAGTCGTTCGTTCAGGCCGCGTCCGCGGCGGCCCCGTCCGTCAGGGCGCTAGTCGCGCACCACGAAGACAGAGACTTTCGCATGCGCGGCGATGTCGCCCCCGTTCGACGGCCAGACATAATCGGCGATATTCGGAATGTGACTCTGCATCACCACGAGATCGGCGCCGGTCTCCTTCACCGCTTCGAGCAACGTCTTGTCCAGATCGGTGGTCGGATCGTGGCTGAGCATGGGATGGGCGCTGGCCTCGATCCCGTGCGTCTCGCCCTGCTCGGCGGCGAAGGCGTCGAGCCTGCGGCCGAATTCCTCGGGCGTGTGGGCGATCTTGCCCGGCAGCGCCGAGGTGACAGCGACGTAGATCACGCGGGCCTTGTAGTGGCGTGCCAGATCGGCGGTGCATCGCAACGCCTTCTCCAGCTTGTCCAGATGCGCCAGGTCCACCGGCGCCATGATCTTGCTGAACACGGTTCACTCCCTCCTCTGACGCGCGTTTCCGGGAATATCCGCGCCCGCGCTGCCAGGCGGGCGGTCGCGCGTTCCGGTCTTGCAGGGGGCGCCACGGCGTCTCCGCGGCGCGTCCACCTGCCCAACCCTAGACCGTCCGACCGGGGAAAAGCAAATTGACAGGGCGTTTCGGGGTCGAAAAAAGACATGGCGGAAATGTCAATACCCCTGACTTTTCAGCGTATTGCCTGCAGCAGGCGTCGGGGCCGCCCCCGCGGCGGCCGCCAATCGCGTGTCATCGTGGCATTTTCCGCACCGCCGGGCGCGCCGGCCACGATCAGGCGTTCACGTCCACCACCACCCGGCCGCGCACCTGCCCCTTGAGGATCTCCTCCCCCAGACGCGGCAGATCGGACAGGGTTGCGGGCGTCACCATCGCCTCCAGCCGGTCCATCGGCAGATCGCGGGCGATGCGCTCCCAGGCCCGGACCCGGTTCGCATAGGGCTGCATCACCGAGTCGATTCCCAGCAGGTTCACGCCGCGCAGGATGAAAGGGGTGATCAGCGCCCCCTCGATCGCGGCGCCGCCCGCCAGGCCGACCGCGGCGACCGAACTGCCGTATTTCATCTGCTTGAGCACCCGGCCCAGAATCGCGCCCGCCACCGCGTCGACGCAGCCCGCCCAGCGTTCCGATTCGAGCGGCTTGCGGGTCACCTCGGTCAGCTCCTCGCGGGCGACGATCTCCGTGGCGCCCAGGCTTTCGAGATACTCCGCCTGCTCGGGCCGTCCGGTCACCGCGGCAACCTCCCGGCCCAGACTGGCCAGGATCGCCGTGGCAACCGACCCGACGCCGCCGGCGGCCCCGGTCACCAGCACCGGACCCTGGTGATCGTCCAGCCCGTGATCCTCCAGCGCCTGCACCGCCAGCATCGCGGTCAACCCCGCGGTGCCCACCGCCATCGCCTGCCGGGTGGTCAGCCCCTCGGGCAGCGGCACCAGCCATTCGGGCTTCACCCGCGCCTTCTGCGCATAACCGCCCCAATGCGCCTCGCCCACGCGCCAGCCGGTCAGCACCACCTTGTCGCCGGGCTTGTAGCGGTCATCCTCCGAGGCCTCGACCGTGCCGGCGAAATCGATCCCCGGCACATGCGGGTAGTTCCGCACCAGCCCGCCGCCCGGGCCGATGCACAGGCCGTCCTTGTAGTTCACGGTGGAATATTCCACCGCCACCGTCACCTCGGCATGGGGCAGGTCATCCTCGCCGATCTGCCGGACCGCCGCCGCCGTCCTGCCGCTGTCCTCGTCCTTCTCGACCACCAGCGCGTTGAACATTCTCGCTCTCCCTCAAGGGCCCGCGCACCGCGCAAGGCCGCGTCCTCGTTTCAGAAATGACCCGCCGGGCGCGTCCCATCCCGCGCCTGCCGAGCTCAGCCGCCCGGGCCGGACCAGTCGATCTGGCAGATCTCGGCACTGCGCCCGTCGAAATCCCAGACCCGTCCGAACGCGCGCACCCGTCCCTGGGTTGCGGTTGCCACGGTGATGTCCGGCCCCATCCAGTATTGCGTGTTGTGCACCACGATGTCGCGCTCGGGATCGGCGCCGCGCACCGGCTCGACCGCGCCCTGGATCTTCCTGCCCACCATCAGGCGGCGGGTCTTGCCCTCGGTCTCGAACCGCACCGGCGCGCGCTCGGCGCCCAGGAAAGTGCTCACCAGCACCGAGAACAGCCCCGTCGTGCCCCGGGCCTGGCCCGAGAAGATCCGCACCAGCGCCTCGAAAGCGGCCTCGCTGGCGCGCTCGTCGATATAGGCCGCCGCGGTCCAGTTGCCGCGCGCCATCCGGCCCGGGATCTCCAGCAGAAGGCCCACGTTGAGGCCCGACAGAT
>JBKHDP010000218.1:0-3723 GCA_046541255.1 Paracoccaceae bacterium
TTCGCCGCCCTGCTGGCAAGCCCGCATGTCTTCGCCATCGGCGATGCCCGCCCCTTCGCGCTGGGACGGGTGGTGGCGGGAGAGGCCGAACTGTTGACGCTGGCCACCGACCCGGCGCATCGACGAATTGGCCTGGGCCGAAGCATGCTGGCCCGGTTCGAGGCACAGGCGCGCGCCCGGCAGGCGGAGCGGGCCTTCCTGGAAGTCGCGGCGGACAACCGGGCCGCGCTGGCGCTGTACCGCGCGGCGGGCTGGGCCGAGGCCGCCCGGCGCGCGGGCTACTATACCCGCGCCGGCGCCCTGCCCGAGGATGCGCTGCTGCTGTGCCGGGACCTGACCTGACGGCAGCCGGTGCTGTCCCGGTCTCGACCCGCCCGGCCAGTCAAAAACCTGTTGACCCTCCCCGGCACCTCCGTCCTAAATCAGGCACGTTCATACCCGATCCAAGACATCTGCGAAGGCCCGCGTGCCGTTGCACGCGGTGGCCCACAACCTGACTGGGAGACTCGCATGACCCTCAAGACTACGCTTTCCGGCGCGGCGATCGCCCTTGCCCTGGGCACGGGCGCGGCACTCGCCGAGGCTGCGCTGATCTACGACCTGGGCGGCAAGTTCGACAAGAGCTTCAACGAGGCCGCCTTCAATGGTGCGGAGCGTTACGTCGAGGAGACCGGCGAGAGCTTCCGCGATATCGAGCTGCAGTCCGAAGCCCAGCGCGAGCAGGCGCTGCGCCGCTTCGCCGAGGCCGGCCTGAACCCGGTGGTGACCACCGGCTTCTCGATGTCCACGCCGATCGCCAACGTGGCGCCCGACTATCCCGACACCAAGTTCGTCACCATCGACGGCTATGTCGATCCCGAAACGCATCCCAACGTGCTGTCGATCCTGTTCGCCGAACACGAGGGCTCGTTCCTCGTGGGCATGATGGCGGCGATGGCCTCGGAAAGCGGCACGGTCGGTTTCGTGGGCGGCATGGACATTCCGCTGATCCGCAAGTTCGCCTGCGGCTACGCGCAGGGCGTGAAGGCCGTCGATGGCGATGCCGAGATCATCTCCAACATGACCGGCACGACCCCGGCCGCCTGGAACGACCCGGTGCGCGGCTCGGAACTGGCGCTGAGCCAGATCAGCCAAGGGGCCGACGTGATCTTCGCCGCGGCCGGCGGGACGGGGCTGGGCGTTTTGCAGACCGCCGCGGATGAAGGCATCCTCTCGATCGGGGTAGACAGCAACCAGAACTACCTGCACCCGGGCAAGGTGCTGACCTCGATGCTCAAGCGGGTCGACGTGGCCGTCTATGACGCGATGATGGCGGGCCCGGATCTGGAGACCGGGGTGAAGGTTCTGGGCCTGGCGGAGCAAGGCGTGGGCTACGCGCTCGACGAGCACAATGCCAGCCTGGTCAGCGACGAGATGAAGGCCGCGGTGGACGAGGCGCGCCAGCAGATCATCGACGGCGAGATCACCGTTCACGACTATTCCAGCGACGACAGCTGCCCGGCGCTGACCTTCTGAAGACGGCGCCTTCCGACACGGCCGGGGGGCGCTGCCCCCCGGACCCCCCGGGATATTTTTCCCAAGAAGAAGGGGCGGGTTGGTGCGGGCCCGCCCATAGTCCCAAGGAGGCCCGATGACCGACACCGCCGCCCCGCCCGCCATCGAGCTTCGCGGCATCTCGAAGGCCTTCGGCCCGGTGCAGGCGAACCGGGACATCAATCTTGCCGTGCAGCCCGGCACGATCCACGGGATCATCGGCGAGAACGGCGCCGGCAAGTCCACGCTGATGTCGATCCTTTACGGTTTCTACAAGGCGGACCGCGGCGAGATCCTCGTCCATGGACGTCCGACCCAGATCCCCGACAGCCAGGCCGCCATCGCCGCGGGTATCGGCATGGTGTTCCAGCATTTCAAGCTGGTGCAGACCTTCACCGTGCTCGAGAACGTGATCCTGGGCGCCGAGGACGGCGCGCTGCTGCGGCCCTCGCTGGCCAAGGCGCGTGCGGCGCTGACCGGGCTGGCCCGCGACTACGAGTTGAACGTGGACCCGGACGCGCGGGTGGAGCATCTCAGCGTCGGGCACCAGCAGCGGGTGGAGATTCTCAAGGCGCTCTACCGGCAGGCGGATATCCTGATCCTGGACGAACCCACCGGCGTGCTGACACCGGCCGAGGCCGACCATCTGTTCCGCATACTTGCGGGGCTGAAGCGCGAGGGCAAGACGATCGTCCTGATTACCCACAAGCTGCGCGAGATCATGGAGATCACCGACACCGTCAGCGTGATGCGCCGCGGCCAGATGACCGCCACGGTGAAGACCGCCGAGACCTCGCCCGAACGACTTGCCGAACTGATGGTGGGGCGCAAGGTGCTGCTGCGCGTGGACAAGGCGCCGGCACGGCCCGGCAGGACGGTGCTGGAGATCGAGAAGCTGCGCGAGGTGGACGAGAACGGGGTGGAACGGCTCAGGGGCATCGACCTGACGGTGCGCGCGGGCGAGATCGTGGGTATCGCGGGCGTGGCGGGCAATGGCCAGTCCGAACTGCTGGAAGTGCTGGGCGGCACCGCGCGGGCCACGGGAACGGTCCGCGTGAACGGCCGCGAGATCGACCTGTCGGGGCGGGAGTCCGACGGGCAGTCGCGCCGCGCGGATGGTATCGGCCATGTTCCCGAGGACCGGCAGCGCGCCGGGCTGATCATGAATTTCACCGCCTGGGAGAACGCGATCTTCGGCTATCACCGCGACCCGGCCTGGGGCGGGATGCTGATGGACAATGGCGCCATCACCGCCGCCGCGCAGGACAAGATGACGCGTTACGACGTGCGCCCGCCCGACCCGCGGCTTGCGGCACGCAACTTCTCTGGCGGCAACCAGCAGAAGATCGTGCTGGCGCGCGAGATCGACCGCAATCCCGAGCTGCTGCTGGTCGGCCAGCCCACCCGCGGCGTGGATATCGGCGCGATCGAGTTCATCCACCAGGAGATCGTGCGGCTGCGTGATGCGGGAAAGGCGATCCTGCTGGTCTCGGTCGAGCTCGACGAGATCTTTTCGCTCTCGGACCGGATCGTGGTGATGTTCGACGGCCGGATCATGGGCGAGCGCGACCCGGCCCGCACCGACGAGCGCGAGCTGGGCCTGCTGATGGCCGGGATCGAGGGCGAGCCGGAGGGCCCCGACTGGCAGGCGGTGGACGCGCAGTTCGAGAAGGTCGAGGCCGAGGCCGAGGAGGCGGCGAAGAATGGATAGGATGCCGGCCTGGGCCGACGCCGTTCTGGTGCCCTTGATCTCGCTGCTTCTGGCGGCGCTCTTGTCGGCGGGGGTGATCCTGGCGATCGGGGAGAGCCCGGTCGAGGCCTTCCGCCTGATGGTGGACGGGGCGCTGATGCGCTCTTCGGGATGGGGCTACACGCTCTATTACGCGACCAACTTCCTGTTCACCGGGCTGGCGGTGGCGGTGGCCTTCCATGCCAGGCTGTTCAACATCGGCGGCGAGGGGCAGGCGATGATCGGCGGGCTGGGGGTGGCGATCATGTGCCTCTACCTGCCCTGGCCGCACTGGAGCCTCGCGCTGCTGGCGGCGAGCCTCGGGGCGGCGGTGTTCGGCGCGCTCTGGGCGCTGATCCCGGCCTGGCTGCAGGCCACCCGGGGCAGCCATATCGTCATCACCACCATCATGTTCAACTTCATCGCCGCGGCGCTGCTGAACTACCTGCTGGTGAACGTGA
>JBKHDP010000219.1:0-3629 GCA_046541255.1 Paracoccaceae bacterium
AGGTCGAGGACAACGTGATGTTCGTGATCCTGTCGATCCTGGTGCTGATCGCGGCGATGAACATCGTCTCGGGGCTGATCATGCTGGTCAAGAACAAGGGCCGCGATATCGGCATCCTGCGCACCATGGGGCTGACAGAGGGCGCGGTGCTGCGGGTCTTCTTCATCTGCGGCGCCTTCACAGGGATGATCGGCACCGCGGCGGGCGTGGTGCTGGGCTGTCTTTTCGCGATCTATATCGATCCGATCTTCTCTTTCGTGAACTACGCCATGGGCGGCGGGGTGTGGGATCCGTCGATCCGGGGGATCTACGCGCTGCCCGCCAAGCTGGAACTGGGCGACGTGCTCTCGGCGGTGGCGCTGTCGCTTGGGCTGAGCTTCGTCGTGACGATCTTTCCCGCGCGCCGGGCGGCGCGGCTGAACCCGGTGGAGGCCCTGCGCTATGAATGACTCCGCGCTGCGCCTGTCCGGGGTCGCCAAGACCTACAACGAAGGGCTGGACTCGGAGGTCGCGGTGCTGCGCGGCGCCGATCTGGAGATCGTGCCGGGCGAGGTGGTGGCGCTGGTCGCGCCGTCGGGCGCGGGCAAGTCCACGCTGTTGCACATCGCCGGCCTGCTCGACGTGCCAGATAGCGGCCGGGTCGAGATCGGAGGCCAGGACATGACCGGCCGGTCCGATCGCGCGCGTACCCGTGTGCGGCGGCGCGAGCTGGGCTTCGTCTACCAGTTCCACCACCTGCTGCCCGAGTTCACCGCGCTGGAGAACGTCGTGCTGCCGCAACTGGCCGAGGGCACATCGCGGGCCGAGGCCGAGGCCCGCGCGATGGGTCTGCTGGGCTCGGTCGGGGTGGAGGCGCGCGCCGCCCACCGCCCCGCCGCGCTGTCGGGCGGCGAGCAGCAGCGCGTGGCCTTCTGCCGGGCGCTGGCCAATGCACCGCGGCTGCTGCTGGCGGACGAGCCCACCGGCAACCTGGACCCGGAGACCTCCGACAGGGTCTTCGCCGCGCTGATGCGACTGGTCCGCGAGACCGGGCTTGCCGCCCTGATCGCCACCCATAACCAGGAACTCGCCGCCCGGATGGACCGGCGGCTGCGGCTGGATCATGGCCAGGTGGTGCCCGCCTGATGGCCGCGCCGGACGATCCCGACCGGCCGGGCCCGGAATCCATCCGGGCGCTCTTCACCCGCGCCGATGACAGCTATCTCTTCGCCCGCTGGGGCCGGCCCATCGCGCCGGTGGTCTTCGGGGTCGAGGACTCGACGCTGGCCACCCTCAAGGGGGCGCTGGAGGCGGTGGTGGCGCTGGCCGGCCACCGCATGGCCGAGACCGATCCGGAACTGGGCGCCAACCTGATGGTGTTCTTCTTCCGCGACTGGGCCGAACTGCCGCAGGTGCCGGGGCTCGACCGGCTGGTGCCGGACCTGGCGCCGCTGGTGGCGCGGCTGGCGCGCGAGGGGGCGAACCAGTACCGGCTCTTCCGCTTCGATCGGGACGGCGCGATCCGCGCCGCCTTCGTCTTCCTGCGCATGGATGCGGAGCTGTCCGCCATCCCCGCCGAGACGCTGGCGCTCGGCCAGGCGGCGCAGACGATCCTGCTGTGGTCGGATACCGCCTTCCTGGGCAGCTCGCCGCTGGTGCGCGCGCCGGGCGGGGCCACGCTGTTGCGCCCCGGGATCGCCGCGGTGATCCAGGCGGCCTATGATCCGGTCCTGCCCGGATCTGCCACCGATCCGGCCCATGCCCTGCGGCTTTACGCGCGCCTGCCCCGGCCCGGCTGAGCCCCGGTCCGGGAGAGGACAGCCTTTCCGGGCCGGGCCTCAGCCGTAATGCGCCACCGGCGTGCCGGCGATGGCGGCCATGTTCAGAAGCCCCCGCGCGGTGATCGCGGGCGTCACGATATGGGCGCGGTTGCCCATCCCCATCAGGATCGGCCCCACCTCCAGCCCCTTGGCCCGCATCTTGAGGATGTTGCGCACGCCCGAGGCGGCATCCGCATGGGCGAAGACCAGCACATTGGCCGCGCCCTCCATCCGGTTGCCGGGAAACACCCGGGCGCGCAGCTCGGGGTCGAGCGCCGCGTCGATGTTCATCTCGCCTTCATAGGCGAAACCGGGTTGCCGGGCGTCGAGGATCTCCAGCGCGGCGCGCAGCCGGGCGCCGCTGCCTTCGGACATCGAGCCGAATTGCGATTGCGCGCACAGCGCGATGTTGGGCTCGATCCCGAAACGGCGCACATGGCGCGCCGCGCCGATGGCCACCTCGGCGATCTGTTCCGGGGTGGGCTCCACATGCACATGGGTATCGGCGATGAACAGCGGGCCATCTTCCAGGATCATCAGCGACAGCGCGCCATGCGGGCGCAGATCGCCGGTGCCCAGCACCTGGGTCACGTAGTTCAGATGCCAGCGATACTCGCCGAAGGTGCCGCAGATCAGCGAATCCGCTTCTCCGCGATGCACCATCACCGCGCCGATAGCGGTGGTATTGGTGCGCATGATCGCGCGGGCGAGGTCGGGGGTGACGCCGCGCCGGGCCATGATCTCGTGATAGCTGCCCCAGTAGTCGCGGTAGCGCGGATCGCTTTCGGGGTTCACGATCTCGAAATCGCGGGTCGGCCGGATGTTCAGCCCGATCCGCTCGCAGCGCCGTTCGATCACCTCGGGCCGGCCGATCAGGATCGGCGTCTCGGTGGTTTCCTCCAGGATCGCCTGCGCCGCGCGCAGCACGCGCTCGTCCTCGCCCTCGGCAAAGACGATGCGGCGCCGGGCGGTGGCGGCGGCCTCGAAGACCGGCCGCATCAGCAGCGCCGAGCGGTAGACCGAGGCGTCGAGTTGCGCCTTGTAGGCATCGAGATCGGCCAGCGGTCGCGTCGCCACGCCCGACTCCATCGCCGCGCGCGCCACCGCGGTGGACACGACGCCGGAGAGGCGCGGATCGAACGGTTTGGGGATCAGGTAATCCGCGCCGAAGGTCAATTGCTCGCCCTGGTAGGCGGCGGCGGCTTCGGCGCTGGTGGTGGCGCGGGCCAGGTCGGCGATTCCCGCGATGCAGGCCAGTTGCATGGCGTCGTTGATCTCGGTCGCGCCGACATCCAGCGCCCCCCGGAAGATGAAGGGGAAGCACAGCACGTTGTTGACCTGGTTGGGAAAATCGCTGCGCCCGGTGGCGATGATCGCATCCGGCACCGCTTCGCGGGCGAGCTCGGGAAGGATCTCGGGCATCGGGTTGGCCAGCGCGAAGACGATCGGCCGCGCGGCCATGCGCTGCACCTGTTCGGGCTTCAGCACGTTGGGCCCGGACAGGCCCAGGAACAGGTCCGCCCCGTCGATCACCTCGTCCAGGCTGCGCTTGTCCGTGGCCTGCGCGAAGGCGGCCTTCTGCGGGGTCATGTCCAGCTCGCGGCCCGCGTGCACCACGCCGTGAATGTCGCACAGCCAGACGTTCTCGCGCTTCACGCCCAGCTTCAGCAGGGTGTTCAGGCAGGCGATGCCGGCCGCGCCGCCGCCGGTGGAGACCACCTTGATGTCCTCGAACCGCTTGCCCGCGACGCGCAGTGCGTTGGTCGCCGCGGCGCCCACCACGATGGCGGTGCCGTGCTGGTCGTCGTGGAAGACCGGGATGTTCATCCG
>JBKHDP010000220.1:0-3592 GCA_046541255.1 Paracoccaceae bacterium
GGGCCTGGCCAGGGCGGACCCGGCCGCAAGGGGCCGGGGCCCGATCCGGTGGTGCAGGTGCGCCCGGTCGCCGGTCCTGCGCAAATGCGGCGCCATCATTGGGGTGTGTTGGCCGGCTTCGCCGTGATGGTGCTGTTGCCCCTTGCGGTCATCGTCTTCTACCTGTGGTCGGTGGCGCAGGACCAGTATGCCTCTACCACCGGCTTCACCGTGCGCAGCGAGGAAGGCGGCAGCGCCTCTGATCTGCTCGGCGGGCTGGCGCAGTTCACCGGCGGGTCCGCGTCCGGGGACGCGGATATTCTCTATGAATTCATACAGAGCCAGCAGATCGTCGACGCCATCGACGATCGGGTCGACCTGGTGGCGCATTACGCGCAGCACTGGCCCGAGGATCCGGCCTTCGCACTGTGGCCCACGGCCTCGGTCGAGGATCTGCTTTGGTTCTGGCAGCGGGTGATCCGTATCTCCTACGACCAGTCCACCGGGCTGATCGAGGTGCGGGCACTGGCCTTCGATCCGGAGACCGCGCAGACCATCGCCCGCGAGATCGTCCGCGAAAGCCAGAGCATGATCAACGAGTTGAACGCCACCGCGCGCGATGACCTGATGCGTTACGCCCAGGCCGATCTGGACGAGGCGGTGGCGCGGCTCAAGGCCGCACGCGAGGCGCTCACCCGGTTTCGCACCCGCACCCAGATCGTCGACCCCTCGGCGGACATCCAGGGCCGGATGGGCGTGCTCAACAACCTGCAGCAGCAGTTGGCCGAAGCCTTGATCGATTATGATCTCCTGATCGAGACCACCTCCAATCTTGACGACCCGCGGCTGGCCCAGGCGCGCCGGAAGATCGACGTGATCCGCGAGCGGATCGCCCGGGAGCGCGAGAATTTCGCCTCCGACGAGGTGATGGGCGCCGATGCGGATTATCCCACCCTGATGGCCGAATTCGAAAGCCTGACCGTGGACCGGGAATTCGCCGAGGAAAGCTATCGCTCGGCCCTGGCGGCGCTGGACATCGCCCGGGCCAATGCCTCGCGGCAGAGCCGCTACCTCGCGACCTACGTGCCGCCCACACGGCCGCAGACCTCGGAATATCCGCAGCGCTGGGTGCTGACAGGGCTTGCGGCGCTGTTCCTCTCGATGGCTTGGGCCATCACCTCGCTGGTCTATTACAGCATCCGGGATCGCCGGTAGGGGGCGTCCGTGATCCGCTTCGAGAATCTCAGCAAGAGCTTCCGGGTCCAGGGCGAGAGCCATCTGGTGATCGATGACCTGACGCTGACGCTGCCCACCGGTCGGTCGATTGCATTGCTGGGACGGAACGGGGCAGGCAAGTCCACCCTGCTGCAGATGACGGCGGGCACGATGCGCCCGGATACCGGGCGCATCCTCAGCGACGGCACGATCTCCTGGCCGGTGGGCTTTGGCGGGTCGTTCCACCGGGATCTGACCGGGGCGCAGAATACCCGATTCATCGCCCGGATCTACGGCGTCGACACCGACGCCCTTCTCGCCTTCGTCGAGGATTTCGCCGAGCTGGGCAAGCATTTCCACATGCCGATCCGCAGCTATTCGCAGGGAATGCGGTCGCGGCTGGCCTTCGGGGTTTCCATGGGCATCCGCTTCGACACCTATCTGGTGGACGAGGTGACATCGGTCGGCGACGCGCGGTTCAAGCGCAAGAGCCGTGCCGTGTTCCGCGAAAGGATGAAGAAGAGCAGCGCGATCCTCGTTACCCATGACATGGCGCAGGTGCGCCAGTTCTGCGACGCGGGCATCGTGCTGGACCGCGGCAAGCTGACCTTCTACGAGGATCTCGACGCGGCGATCGCCCGCCACCAGGAACTGATGGCCTGACCCGGCCCGGCAATCGCTAAAATTTCAATCATTGAAATTGAAGGGAAAAGTCACGCCGGTGCCGTTTTTGCGGCCCGTCTTCCGCGCCGAACGCCCGGCTTCCTGCCGTCATCGTGTCGGGAAGGGAAACGGCGATGGCGCGGCTTTCGGTCAGGGCGGTCTTCGGTACGGGCGAGGGCCCGCTTGTCACCAATATCACCGGGCTTCGGGTCGGGAACGGGGTGGTTCACGCCGCCACCGACGCCCCGGGCGGTCTGACGGCCTGGCGGCTGGCCGAGGCGGCCACACCCGCCCGGCTCGATCTGCAGAGCTTTCCCTCCGGCGTCGCGCCGCATGCCGGCGGGCTGTGGCGGATGGAGGCCGGCAGCGACGCGGTGCTGGTCCTGGGCGGCGGTGCGGGCGCGGGGCTGATCGGATACGCCGTGGACGATGCCGGCAGGCTGGGTGCCGCGCGGGAATTCGGACCGCTGCCGGGGCGCGCCGCGGTGACGGGGATGGCGGAGTTCGCGGGCGACACCGTCTATGTCGCGCGCGCGGGCGGCGGCGGGGTGGAAACCTACCGGATCGGCGGGAGTGATGGCCTCGCCGCTCGCGCCGGGGCCGTGGATACCGACGACATCAATGCCGATGCGCCGGTCGCGCTGTCGGTGCTGGACGGCCCGCGCGGGGCCTATCTCTTCGTCGCCAGCGGAACGGAGCGGGGGCTGAGCGCCTGGCGGATCGATCCGGCGTCGGGCGCGCCGTCGCATCACGGCAGCGCCGGGGCCGATACCGGCGTCGGGGTGATGGAGCCCACCGCTCTGGCCGCGTTCAGCGCCTACGGGGCGGATTACGCGCTGCTGGGCTCGGCGGCCAATGGTTCGGGAATGGCCGGGGCATTGTCGCTCTTCCGGGTCGATGCCGCGGGCGGGCTTTCGCCGGTCGATCATCTTCTGGACAGTTCCGACACCCGCTTCGGCCGCGTGCAGGATGTCGCCGTTGTCGGGGCCGACGACCGTCACTACGTGATCGCGGGCGGTGGCGATGATGGGCTGAGCCTCTTCACCCTGCTGCCCGACGGAAAGCTGCTGCATCTGCACAGCCTGCCCGACAGTTTCGCCTCTGGCCTGTCGAATGTCTCGGCCCTTGCCGCGGCGCGCATGGGCGACGAGATCCAGGTGATCGCCGCCGCGCAGGCCGAACCCGGGCTGACCGTGCTGGAGGTCTCGATCGCCGATCAGGGCCGGGTCCTGCGCGCCGGCGATGGCGGGCAGGCGCTGCGCGGCGGGGCCGGAGATGATCTGATCGCCGGCGGCAATGACGATGACCGGCTGGACGGCGGCGCGGGCGACGACATCCTCGTGGATGGCGCCGGGACGGATCGGCTGACCGGCGGTCCGGGGGCGGACATCTTCGTGCTCTCGGCGGATGGCGCCACCGACCGGATTCTCGACTTCCAGCCAGGTCTGGACCGGATCGACCTGACCGGCTTTCCCGGTCTCTACGATCCGGCGCAGCTGACCTTCAACGAAACCGGCGGCGGGGCCCGCATCGCCTGGCGGGGCGAGGTGACCGAGATCTCCCGCGCCGGGGGAGGCGGGCTGACGATCGGCGAGGTCTTCGGCGGCAGCTTTCGCGCGCCGCATCGACCGCCGATCGTGGTGCCCACCGCGCCGCGGCCGGAGGATGACGATGATGACGATGGCGGTACGGGAGGGGGCCGTGACATCGGCGGCGGAGATCGCGGCGGGGGCGG
>JBKHDP010000221.1:0-3580 GCA_046541255.1 Paracoccaceae bacterium
CCCGGGAGGGGGCGCCGCCCCCTCTTGGCCTGCGGCCAATTCACCCCCGGGATATTTCTTCCAAGAAGAAGACCCGTTCGGGCTCAGGTCCGCAGGCGCGCGCCCTCGGGATCGAAAGGCGGCGCGGCGAGCACCGTGGCCCCGTGCGGCCGGCCCAGGATCATCACCTCGACCCGCGCCCCGGCGGGCACATCGCGCAGGAAGCCCAGCGCCAGCGACTTGCCCACCGCGTAGCCGTAGCCGCCGGAGGTGACGCGGCCCACGCCGCATCCGTCGAGAAAGACCGGCTCGCCCCCGCTTGCATCGGCATTGCTGGCATCGGCCGCCTCCGCGTCGATTTCCAGCATGGCGAGGCTTTCGCGCGCCGGGCGGGCCATCGCCGCCTCTGCGGCCGCCCGGTTCAGGAACGGCTTGTCGCGCCGCACCAGCCGATCGAGCCCCACCTCCTGCGGCCAGCATTCGGGGCTGTATTCGCGCCCCCAGGCGCCGTAGCCCTTTTCCAGACGCAGCGACATCAGCGCGCGGCTGCCCACCGGGCCCGCGCCCTGCTCGCGGCCGGCCTCCAGCAAGGCCTTGTAGAGACGCGGCTGATCGGGTTCGGCGCAGTGCAACTCCCAGCCGAGATCCCCGGTGAAGGAGACCCGGAGCGCGACACAGGCAACGCCCGCAACCTCGATCCGGCGCGCGCCCAGGAAGGGGAAGCTGGCGGTGTCGAGCGCGGCATCGGTGAGCCGGGACAGCAGCGCGCGGGCCGAAGGCCCCGCCACGTTGACGCCGCAGACCCGGTCGGTCAGGCTTTCGAAAGTGGTGCCCCCGGGCAGCGGCAGGGCGCCGAAGAAGCGCGCGTGGTAGCGTTCGGCCATGCCCGAGCCGATCACCCAGAACTCCTCCTCCCCCAGCCGGGCGACGGTGAAATCGCCGGCGATCCCGCCGCGCCGGCCGATCAGCGGCGTCAGGCAGGACCGGCCGGGCTCGCGCGGCATCCGGTTGGCCAGGAGCGCGTTCAGCCATGCCTCGGCGCCCGGCCCGGCGACGCGGTATTTCGCGAAATTCGAGATGTCGATGATGCCGGCGCGCGCGCGCAGCATCCGGGCCTCGCGGCCCACGCTGTCCCACCAGGGCTGGCGGGTGAACCCCGCGCTGTCGGGCGTTCCGGCGTCGAAATAGGCGGGATGTTCCCAGCCGGAGTTCAGACCGAAGACCGCGCCGATCCGGGCCTGCAGCGCATGGGCCGGGCGGGTGCGCAGCGGACGGCCGGCGGCGCGTTCCTCGCCGGGGAAATGGATCGCGAAGCGGTGGGCATACTGGTCCCGGACCCGGGCGCGGGTGAACGCCCTGTCCGCCCAGGCGCCGAAGCGCGCCACGTCCCAGCCGAAGAGATCGTGTTCCGTCTCGCCCTCGACCATCCACTGGGCCGCCATCAACCCGATCCCGCCCGATTGCGAGAAACCCGGGATGATTCCGTTGGCGCAGAAATAGCCGGGCAGTTCGGGCACCGGGCCCAGCAGCACGTTGGAATCCGGTGTCCAGATCATCGGGCCGTTGATCACCCGCTTGATGCCCGCCATGCCCACCGCCGGCACCCGCGCGATGGCGCGCAGCATGTTTTCCTCGATCCGCTCCAGATCGTCGGGAAACAGGTCATGGGCGAAATCCGGCGGCGTGCCCTCCTCGGCCCAGAAGCGCATGTCGCGTTCATAGGCCCCCACCAGAAGCCCCTGGCCCTCCTGCCGGAGGTAGTATTCCCCGTCGCGGTCGGCGACCGAGGGCAGGCGACGGTCGAGCCCGGCGATGGCGGGGATCGTCTCGGTGACGACATACTGGTGCTCGGTGGGTTGCAGCGGCAGGTCGAGCCCGGCGAGACGCGCCACTTCGCGGCCCCAGAGCCCGGCCGCGTTGACCACCCATTGCGTGCGGATCTCGCCGCGCGGGGTGCGCACGATCCAGCCGCCGTCGGGCTGGCGCTCGGTGGCGGTAACCGGGGTGAACCGGTGGATCTCGGCGCCGCGCGCCCTTGCGCCCGCGGCATAGGCGGCGGTGACGCCGGAAGGATCCACGTTGCCGCCATCGGGCTCGAACATGATGCAGCGGATGCCGTCGAAATCCACCAGCGGATGCAGGCGCTCGGCCTCGTCGCGGGTGATCTCGTGAAAATTCATTCCGTAGAGCCGGGCCTTGGCGGCCTGAAGGCGCAGCTGGTGTTCACGCGGCTCGGTCTGGGCCAGGTAGAGGCTGCCGGGCTGGAACACGCCGCAGCCCTGACCGGTCTCCCGTTCCAGATCCTTGTAGAGCTGCATCGTGTAATGCTGCAGGCGGCTGACATTGGTGGTGTCGTGCAGCCCGTGGATATTGGCCGCGGCATGCCAGGTGGAGCCCGAGGTCAGCTCGTCGCGCTCCAGCAGCACGACATCCGTCCAGCCCAGCCTGGCCAGGTGGTAGAGGATCGAGCAGCCGACGACTCCGCCGCCGATCACGACGGCCTGTGCATGGGTCTTCATTTGGGGCCCCTGTCCGGTTTCGCGCCAGACTGGCCGGAAACCGCCGGGCGGAATTGCCCATTGGCGACATGCCGTGTCGCGGTGATCCAAGCCAGGCGCGGCCCGCCCGCGTCTTTTCCCGCCACCCCCCGGGCGCATTTCGTCCCGCATGGCAGGATCACGACAGCACCTGTCGTCTTTGGACTTGCATCGCCCTGGCCGCGACAGGGACAGTCGCGCGAAACGATTGCGGGAGATCGCCATGAAAACCACCACGCGGGTCGCGGTGATCGGCGGCGGAGTCGTCGGCTGCTCGGTGCTCTATCACCTGACGAAACTGGGTTGGTCCGACGTGATGCTGCTGGAGCGGTCCGAGCTGACCTCGGGCTCGACCTGGCACGCGGCGGGCGGGTTTCACACGCTCAACGGCGACACCAACATGGCCGCGCTGCAGGGCTACACGATCCGGCTCTACAAGGAGCTGGAAGAGATCACCGGCATGTCCTGCGGGCTGCACCATGTGGGCGGCATCACCCTGGCCGACAATCGCGACCGATTCGACATGCTGCTGGCCGAGCGCGCCAAGCACCGCTACATGGGGCTCGATACCCATATCGTTGGCCCCGAGGAGATCGCGAAGATCGCGCCGATCACCAATCTCGACGGGATCATCGGCGCGCTCTACGATCCGCTGGACGGGCATCTGGACCCGTCGGGCACCACCCATGCCTATGCCAGGGCCGCGCGCATGGCCGGGGCCGAGATCGTCACCCATTGCATGGTGCGCGAGACCAGCCAGCGCGCCGACGGCAGCTGGGACGTGGTGACCGACAAGGGCACGGTGCATGCCGAGCATGTGGTGAACGCCGCCGGGCTCTGGGCGCGCGAGGTGGGCGCCATGGCCGGCATCTATTTCCCGCTGCATCCGATGGAGCACCAGTATGTCGTGACCGACGAGGTGCCCGAGATCACCGAACGCGACACCGAGCATCCCCATGTGATGGATCCGGCCGGCGAAAGCTACCTGCGGCAGGAGGGGCGCGGGCTGTGCATCGGCTTCTACGAGCAGCGGGCCAAGCCCTGGGCGGTGGATGGCACGCCCT
>JBKHDP010000222.1:0-3569 GCA_046541255.1 Paracoccaceae bacterium
CGCAACCGGAAATATCGCCTTCGTGACCTTCTTGCGCATTGAGAACACTCTCCTCCGGGACATGCGATGTCTGCCCGGCCACTAACTTTGGTTTATCATACAAATCTGTGGTTAGCATCGAATGCCCGGGTATCGAAGTGCTTTTTGGCCGCAAGGGCGCGGTGCGCTGGAACGGGTGGCACTTCTGTTGTAACGGAAGGCACGAGGCGGCCCAGGCCGTCCGCGATCCGCAGCCGAGAGCGCCCCGCACCATGCATGATCCCGACCCCCGGCCCGAAACCGTTCTCGATACCGCCCGGCGCGTGCTGGCCACCGAGGCCTCCGCGCTGGCGCTTCTGGCCGAGGAACTGCCGGCGGATTTCGCTCCGGCGGTGGAGCGCATCCTGGCGATGCGCGGCCGCGTCGTGGTGGCGGGCATCGGCAAGTCGGGCCATGTGGGGCGCAAGATCTCGGCCACGCTGGCCTCCACCGGCACGCCGTCGCTCTTCGTGCATGCCGCCGAGGCCAGCCATGGCGATCTGGGCATGATCGGCAACGAGGACATCGTGCTGCTGATCTCGAACTCGGGCGAGACCGCGGAACTGGGCGATATCCTCGCCTATACGAGGCGGTTCGCGATTCCGGTGATCGGCATCTCGTCGCGCGCGGGCAGCACGCTGATGCGCGCCGCGGATCTGAGGCTGCTGCTGCCCGGCGCGCCCGAGGCCTGCCATATCGGCATGGCACCCACCACCTCCACCACCATGACGCTGGCGCTGGGCGATGCGCTGGCGGTGGCGCTGATGGAGGCGCGCGGCTTCGCCGCCGAGGATTTCCGCGACTTCCACCCGGGCGGCAAGCTGGGCGCGCAGTTGTCCCGGGTGGCGCAACTGATGCATGGCGAGGCGTCGCTGCCGCTGGTGGACCCGGACACGCCGATGAGCCAGGCGCTGCTGGTGATGACCTCCAAGGGCTTCGGCATCGCCGCGGTGGTGGCCGAGGACGGGCGGCTGCAGGGCATCGTCACCGATGGCGACCTGCGCCGGCACATGGACGGGCTGCTCGAGCGCAATGCCGGCCAGATCGCCACGCGAGATCCGGTGACGGTGGGCCCCGACACGCTGGCCGCCACGGCGCTGGGGCTGATGAACGCGCGCAAGATCTCGGTGCTGCTGGTGGTGGACGAGGATCGCCACCCGCTGGGCGTGCTGCATATCCACGACTGCCTGCGCGCGGGGGTGGCGTGATGCGCGCGGCGATCGTGATCCCGGCCCGCTTCGCCTCGACCCGCTATCCGGGCAAGCCCCTGGCGGAACTCACCCTTCCGGACGGCACGCGCCGCAGCCTGATCCGCATGAGCTGGGAGGCCGCCCGCGCCGTGCCCGGCGTGGCCGAGGTGCATGTGGCCACCGACGATGCCCGCATCGCCGGGGCGGCCCGGGATTTCGGCGCCTCGGTCATCCTGACCTCGCCCGAGGCGCGCAACGGCACCGAGCGGGTGGCCGAGGCGGTGGCCGCGGCCGGGCTGGAGGCCGATGTGGTGGTGAACCTGCAGGGTGATGCGCCGCTCACCCCGCCCTGGTTCGTCGAGGCCCTGCTGGAGGAGATGCGCCGCGATCCGGGCGTGCAGATGGCGACCCCGGTGCTGCGCTGCGATGCGCAGACCTACGGTCATTTCGTCGAGGACCGCCGCGCAGGCCGCGTGGGCGGCACCACGGCGGTGTTCGACCGCTGGGGCGACGCGCTCTATTTCTCGAAGGAGGTGATCCCCTGGCTGGACCCGGGCAAGCTGGAAGGCGCCCCGCCGGTCTGGCACCATGTCGGGGTCTACGCCTATCGTCCGGCCGCGCTGGCGGCATATGGCGGCTGGCCCGAGGGGCGTCTGGAGGCGCTGGAAGGGCTGGAACAGCTGCGTTTCCTCGAGAACGGCCACAAGCTGCGCTGCGTCGAGGTCGAAGCGCGCGGCCGTGTGTTCTGGGAACTCAACAACCCGGAGGACATTCCCCGGATCGAGGCCGCATTGAAGGAAATGGCATGACCCGCATCGTCGAAATCGGAGGTATCCCGGTCGGGGGCGACAACCCGGTCGCGCTGATCACCGGCCCGTGCCAGCTCGAAAGCCTGGATCACGCCCGCATGATGGTCGAGCGCATCGCCGAGGCTTGCGCGCCCTCGGGCACCCGCTTCGTGTTCAAGGCGAGCTATGACAAGGCCAACCGCTCGTCCCTGTCCAGCCAGCGCGGGCTGGGCATGGAGGCGGGGCTCGAGATCCTGGGCCGCATCCGCGAAGAATTCGGCGTGCCCGTGCTGACCGACGTGCATCAACCGGATCATTGCGCGCCGGCGGCCGAGATCTGCGACGTGCTGCAGATCCCGGCCTTCCTGTGCCGCCAGACCGATCTGCTGCTGGCCGCCGGAGAGACCGGCCGCGCGATCAACGTCAAGAAGGGCCAGTTCCTGGCGCCCTGGGACATGGCCAATGTCGCGGCCAAGATCGCCTCTACCGGCAATCGGAACATCCTGCTGTGCGAGCGCGGCACCTCCTTCGGATACAACGCGCTTGTCAGCGACTTCCGCGGCCTGCCGATCATGGCGCAGACCGGCTATCCGGTGGTGTTCGACGCCACCCATTCGGTGCAGCAGCCCGGCGGGCAGGGCGCGACCAGCGGCGGTCAGCGCGAATTCGTGGCGCCGCTGGCGCGGGCGGCCTGCGCGGTGGGGGTGTCGGCGCTGTTCATCGAGACGCACCAGGACCCGGACAACGCGCCCTCGGACGGGCCCAACATGGTGCCGGTGGCGGAGCTGGAGGCGCTGGTCACGCGGCTGCGCGCCTTCGACGCGCTGGCCAAGGGGCTCATGCCCGGGTCGTGACCCGGTCGAGCTGTGCCACCATCCCGGCGGGATCGCTCTCACCCTCCCTGAATCGGTGAAACCGCTCCAGCAGGCGGCATTCCATCGTGATGCGCTGATGCGCATGGGCCGGGGCGGGCTGCCAGCGCCAGGGCAGATGCGCCGCCTCGGCCAGCGCGTCCATCGTCACCGGATGGCGCGCGGCCACGTTCAGCGCCTGGGGCAGCGCGCCCTCGCGCAGCGCCAGCGTCGCCAGCACCCGCGCCAGCGTGACCGGCCCGATATAGGAGCGCAGCGGTCCCCGGCCGTCGGCGAAGCGGTCGATCCGCACCGGGTCGGTCGTGCTGGCAGCGGTGGCGTTGCGCATCAGCGCGTCCGCGCCCAGCACATTGCCGATGCGCAGGCAGCACAGACCGATCCCCTTCGCGCGCCACGGCGTGCTGGCCGCCTCCATCCGCTGCTTGGCCTCGCCATAGGCATTGACCGGGCGCAGCGGATCGGATTCGGTGAAAGGGCGGCTGCCGGCTGCGCCGTAGACCGCCGCGGAGGATGCGAGCAGAACCCGGCCGATCCCGGCCCGGGCAGCGGCGTCAAGGCAGGCCAGGGCAAGATCGGTGTTGGTGTCCAGCGCCGCGCCCGAGGCGGGCGTCACCCCGGCCAGAACCACCATCGCGGCGGGAGGGCCGTTTCGCTCCACATGCTCCAGCAGCACGTCGGGCCCGTCCAGCGGGAACCAGACC
>JBKHDP010000223.1:0-3547 GCA_046541255.1 Paracoccaceae bacterium
GTTCGCGCGCGGCCTGGAGCGCGGCCACGCATTCCACCACCTCGAAGCGGTTGGCCGGCACCAGCAGCGCCTTGGACGGCGCGTTGTAGCGGTGGTTCGCGCGGCCGATCCGCTGCACCAGCCGCTTGACGTTCTTCGGGGCACCCACCTGGATCACCAGGTCCACGTCGCCCCAGTCGATCCCGAGATCGAGCGACCCGGTGCAGACCACCGCGCGCAGCCGGCCCGCGGCCATCGCTTCCTCGACCCGTTCGCGCTGGGCGCGGTCGAGGCTGCCGTGATGGATGCCGATGGGCAGGGCGTCTTCGTTCGCCAGCCAGAGATTGTGAAAGAAGATCTCGGCCTGGGCGCGGGTGTTGTGGAAGATCAGCGTGGTGCGGTGGCGGCGGACCTGTTCCAGCACCGCCGGGATCGCGTAGGTGGCGCCGCCCCCGGCCCAGGGCGGGGCCTCGGCGGTGTCCAGCATCCTGATATCGGGATCGGGGCCGGGATCGGCGGCGACAATGGTGCAGGGATCGGGGTGACGGGCGAGGAAGCGGGCGAGCGCGGGCGGATCTTCCACCGTGGCCGACAGCCCCACCCGGCGCAGCCCGGGCCGCAGCGCCTGCAGCCGTGCCAGCCCCAGCGCCAGTTGATCGCCGCGCCTGGACTCGGCCAGCGCGTGGATCTCGTCCACGATCACGCGTTCCAGCCCGGCGAAGATGCGCGGCGCGTCCTCGTAGCTGGTGAGCAGCGCAAGGCTTTCGGGGGTGGTCAGCAGGATATGCGGCGGGTCGGCGCGCTGGCGGGTCTTGCGCGACGAGGCGGTGTCGCCGGTGCGGTGCTCGATGCGGATGGGCAGGCCCGCCTCCTCCACCGGGCGGGTCAGGTTGCGATGGATATCCGCGGCCAGCGCCTTGAGCGGCGAAACATAGAGCGTGTGCAGCCCCTTGTGTGCGCCATCGGCCAGCTCGGCCAGGCTGGGCAGGAAGCCCGCCAAGGTCTTGCCGCCGCCGGTGGGCGCGATCAGGAGCGTCGCCGGGTCCGCGGCGCGGGACAGCATCTCTGCCTGGTGCGGGTGGATGGACCAGCCGCGGCGCGCGAACCAGTCTTGCAGGGACGAAGGCAGGGATGGGGACGGGGGCAACGCGCTCATGGCCCGCGATGTAGCGCGCCGGGTGGCACGGGGGAAGGCGATGCGGTGCGTCAGCCCTCGTGGCGGGCGAGCTTCTTCTTCAGCGCGGCGATTTCGTCGTCCACCCGTTCGGAATGGGCGTTGCGCGCCTCGTCGGACCAGCGCGAGAATCGGTCGAGCAGGGGCAGGAAGGCGGCGATTTCTTCCTCGGTCCAGTCCGACAGGAACTCGCCCATCACGAGGAACTTGAAGCTGCGCACCGCCTCGATCACGGCGCGGCCCTTGTCGGTCAGCTCCACCACGGTGCGGCGGGCGTCCTTCTGGCTGACCGCGCGCAAGAGATAGCCTCGGGCGATCAGGTCCGAGACCAGGCGGCTGGCGCGGGACGGGTCGATCCCCAGCCGCGCCGCGATGGTGGAGACCATGGTCTCCTGGCCGGGCTCGGCGCCGAATTCCATTACCGGCGCCCAGGTCGCTACCAGCACGTCCAGCTGTGGCTGCTCGATGTCGATCTCCAGCACCCGCAGGGCCTGCTGGCCCAGCTCACGCTTGAGAAAACGCCGCCGCCAGCCCTGAAGGATGGCGTCGATTTCCAGCGCGGCGCGGGTCACGCCGGGATCGATCCCGGCGCGGGCGAGCTTTTCCTCGATGTCCTGATCCTTCGCGGCCATTTCCTCGCCCTTTCCTGCCCCGCCCATGCCGCCCCGTGCATTTCCGTCGCGCCCTGCCTTTGCGCTGGCGCACGCCTCCCGTGCAGAAAAGCATGTCGTTGACATGCATTTGTCCTTGGCACATAACTGCCGGGAACATTAAATTCTATACCCTGACTTCCCCCAGGCCAAGGGCGCATCGCGCGCGCCCGTTCCGAAAGGACTGCCCGCTCGTGTCCCACGCCGCCTCGCCTCCTGACCGCGCCGAACCCGAAGTGCCGGTGCGACTGGTTCTGGTGGCGGTGTGCTCGGTGCTGTTCCTGGCCTCGCTCGGGCAGACCGTGGTCTCCACCGCGATGCCGGCCATCGCCAATGATCTGAACGGGCTGGACCGGATCACCTGGCTGCTGACGGCCTATCTGCTGGCTTCGACCATCGGGGCGCCGATCTGTGGCAAGCTGGGCGATCTCTTCGGGCGCAAGGTGGTGATGCAGGGCGGCATCCTGGTCTTCCTGCTGGGATCGGTGATCGCGGGCGTGGCGTCCGACATGGCCACGGTGATCCTGGGCCGCGGGGTGCAGGGTTTCGGCGGCGGCGGGCTGATCGTGGTGGCCATGGCGGTGGTGGCCGACGTGTTGCCCGCGCGCGAGCGCGGCAAGGCGCAGGCGCTGCTGGCCAGCATGTTCGGCATCTCGACCGTGATCGGGCCGCTGGTGGGCGGCTTCCTGGTAGAGCAGCTGAACTGGCACTGGATCTTCTTCGTGAACCTGCCGGTGGGCGCGGTGGCGCTGGTGATCCTGGCGGTGGTGCTGAAACCCGCGCCGCCGCGCGCCGCACGCAGCATGGACTATGCCGGAGCGGGGCTTCTGGCGCTGACCCTGGCCGCGTCGGTGCTGGCGGTGAACCTTGGCGGCACGGCGCTGGGCTGGGACTCGCCCGCGCTGCTGGTGCTCATGGCGCTGGCGGTCCTGGGCGCGGTGGGCTTCGTTTGGGCCGAGCGGCGCGCCGAAGACCCGGTGCTGCCGCTGACCCTGTTTTCCAACCGCAATTTCCTTGTGGTCAATGCCACCGGCTTCATGGTGGGGATCGGCATGTTCGGTACCATCGCCTTCGTGCCGGTCTATCTGCAACTGGTCAAGGGCATCGGCCCCACCGGCTCGGGCCTGTTTCTGGGGGCAATGGTGGGCGGCCTGTTGTCGGCCTCTACCCTGTCGGGCCAGGCCATGAGCCGCACCGGCCGTTACCGGATCTACCCGATCCTGTCGACCGCGCTGCTGACATTGGGGATGCTGCTGCTGGCCACGCTGGGGCGCGAGACGCCGCTGTGGCTGGTGGCGGTCTTCCTGCTGATCGTGGGCTTGGGGATCGGCCCGGTGCTGAGCATCGGGGTGGCAGCGGTGCAGAATTCCATTCCGCTGTCCATGCTGGGGGTGGGTACGGCCAGTACCAACATGTTCCGCATGATCGGCGGCGCGGTGGGCACGGCGGGATTCGGTGCCCTGTTCGCGGCCGGGATGGCGCGGCACGTATCGGCGCTGTTGCCGGGGACGGAGGGAACCGCGCCGCGAGCGCTGACGCCCGAGATGGTGGCGGCGCTGCCGCCCGAGGTGCAATTGCGGGTTCAGGAGGGCATCAGCGCGGCGCTGAGCCCGATCTTCCTGGCCGGTGCGATGCTGGCGGCGCTGGCCTGCCTGGCGTCGCTGCGGATGATAGAGCTGCCGCTCTCCGCGGGCGGCCGGCCCGAGACCGAAGGGCGCACCGCGCCGGCGGAGTGACGAGGCGC
>JBKHDP010000224.1:0-3475 GCA_046541255.1 Paracoccaceae bacterium
GACCCCTCCGTCGTCGACGACCTCGTCAAGAACCGAATGAACAAGGGATGAGGCGCCGGACGGCGCCGCATCCAGCGCGCGTTGGCAGCGGCGGCCGGGGCCCGGCTGCCGCGTCGCCCGGCCCCTTGGCGGCCGACGGCATCTGCCGCTTTCCTCGCCCGGGCGCTTCCCCTATACAGTGCCCCAGCACAAGCCCGGCGCAGCGAGCGGGCGGCGGGAACCGGTCGAGGACGATATGACGACAAAGAAACAGGACGAGGACGTGGCCTTCATCCGCGCGCTTGCGGAACTGCTGCGCGAGAACGATCTGACGGAATTGCAGGTCAAGCGGGATTACGGCGACGACGACACGCTGAGCGTCCGGGTGAGCCGGGTCCAGCCCGCGGCCCCCGCGCCCGCCGCCCCCCCGGCGCCCGTGCCGGCCCTTGCGGCGCCCCAGGCCGCCCCGGCCCCGGCAGAGACGCCAGACGACCCGGCCGCGCATCCCGGCGCGATCACCTCGCCGATGGTGGGAACGGTCTACCTTCAGCCCGAGCCGGGCTCGGCCCCCTTCGTCAGCGTGGGCGCCCAGGTCTCGGAAGGCGACACGCTGCTCATCGTCGAGGCGATGAAGACCATGAACCACATCCCCGCGCCCCGTGCCGGCACCGTGCGGCGCATCCTCGTCGAAGACGGCGCCGCGGTGGAATACGGCGCCCCGCTGATGATCATCGAATAGGGCCGCGGCATGTTCGACAAGATCCTCGTCGCCAACCGCGGAGAAATCGCCCTGCGGGTGATCCGCGCCTGCCGCGAGATGGGCATCGCCAGCGTCGCGGTGCATTCCACCGCCGATGCCGACGCGATGCATGTGCGCATGGCCGACGAAAGCGTCTGCATCGGCCCGCCCTCCAGCGCACAGAGCTACCTGTCCGTGCCCGCCATCATCTCGGCCTGCGAGGTGACCGGCGCGCAGGCGATCCATCCCGGCTATGGCTTCCTGTCGGAGAACGCCCAGTTCGTCCAGATCGTCGAGGATCACGGGCTGACCTTCATCGGCCCCTCGGCCGAGCATATCCGGATCATGGGCGACAAGATCACCGCCAAGGAGACCATGAAGGCCCTGGGCGTGCCTTGTGTGCCGGGCTCCGATGGCGGCGTCGCCTCGCTGGAGGAGGCGCTGCGCATCGGCGCCGAGATCGGCTATCCGGTGATCGTGAAGGCCACCGCGGGCGGCGGCGGGCGCGGCATGAAGGTGGCGCGCGACGCCGACGAGATGGAACGCGCCTTCCACACTGCGCGCGCCGAGGGCAAGGCGGCCTTCGGCAATGACGAGGTCTATATCGAGAAATACCTCATCACGCCGCGTCATATCGAGATCCAGGTCTTCGGCGACGGCAAGGGCAACGCGGTGCATCTGGGCGAGCGCGACTGTTCGCTGCAGCGACGCCACCAGAAGGTGCTCGAGGAGGCCCCGGGCCCGAGCATCAGCCCCGAAGAGCGCGCGCGCATCGGCGCGATCTGCGCCGATGCGGTGGCGCGGATCAACTATATCGGGGCCGGCACGATCGAGTTCCTCTACGAGGATGGAAATTTCTACTTCATCGAAATGAACACCCGCCTGCAGGTGGAGCACCCGGTGACCGAGGCGATCTTCGGGGTGGATCTCGTGCGCGAGCAGATCCGGGTGGCCGAGGGGCTGCCGATGTCCTTCAGCCAGGAGGACCTGTCAATCAACGGCCATGCCATCGAGGCGCGCATCAACGCCGAGCGGATGCCGGATTTCACCCCCTGCCCGGGCCGGATCACCCAGTATCACGCGCCGGGCGGGCTGGGCGTGCGGATCGATTCGGCGCTCTATGACGGCTATGTGATCCCGCCCTATTACGACAGCCTGATCGGCAAGCTGATCGTGCATGGCCGCGACCGGGATGAAGCGCTCGCACGACTCAGCCGGGCGCTTGGCGAGCTGATCGTGGACGGGGTCGATACCACGATTCCGCTGTTCCGCGCGCTGCTGGAAGAGCCCGACATCCGGGCGGGCCGCTACACCATCCACTGGCTGGAGCACTGGCTGGACGGTCTGGCCAGGGACTGATCCGGGCGATGAGCCAGGACATCCCGGACAGGCTGACGCCCGAACTCCTGCTTCACGCCTATTCGCTTGGCCTGTTCCCGATGGCCGAACACCGCGACGACCCGGAGATCTTCTGGGTCGATCCGCGGCGTCGCGGCATCCTCCCGCTGGACGGCTTCCACATCTCGCGATCGCTCGCGCGGCGGATTCGGCGCGGCGACCACAGCGTCACCGTGAACGCGGATTTCGCAGGCGTCATGGAGGCCTGCGCCGCGCGCGAGGAAACCTGGATCAATGGCGAGATCCGCAGGCTCTATGCGGCGCTGCACCGGATGGGGCACGCGCATTCGCTGGAAGTCTGGATGGGCGGGGTGCTGGCCGGCGGGGTTTACGGCGTGACGCTGGGGGCGGCCTATTTCGGCGAAAGCATGTTCTCACGCCGCACCGATGCCAGCAAGATTGCCCTGACCTATCTGGTGGACAGGCTGCGGCGCGCGGGCTTCCGGCTGTTCGACACCCAGTTCGTCACGCCGCATCTGGCCTCGCTGGGTGGACTGGAGATCAGCCGGGCGGAGTATCAGCGCAGGCTGCGCGATGCGGTGAGACAAGACGCCGATTTCACCGCCCCACCGCTGCCAGGCTCGCCTCAGGAGGTGCTGCAGCGCAACACCCAGACATCGTAGCGGGCGTGGTCCAGGGCGTTCAATGCCGGCGATGACGCGATCATCCAGCCATTGAAGAGCGTTTCGCGCCGGCCGGCCTCGCGGATCGCGAGATTGGCCCAGGCGTCGCCCGAGGGATTTCCGGCCGGGTGGCGGCATTCGCGCAGCGAGATCTCCAGCCGCCCGATCGAGACCTGCCCGCCATTGGGCAGGGTGATATCCTCGACCTCTCCGGTGATCTTGTCCAGCCCGCGCAGCACGGCGCCCGTGCCCAGCGTCGCGCGCGGAACCGGAGGCGCGATCGTCACGCCGGGCATGTCCTCCTCGCGCGGGAAGATCTCCACATCCTGATCCAGCTTCAGATCGTCGGTCGAATTCTGGTCCTGATTCTGGGCCGCCGCCGGCGCGGCGAGCGCCAGGCCCAACACCAGAGCCAGCGCCGTACGCATCATTCCTCGCCGTCCCCGGTGACGAATTTCAGCAGAAGCGAGACCAGGCTGACCGCGCCCTGAGTGTCGATGATCTCGTCGCCCGGCTCGAAATAGAACATCGAGCCGCCGGGCGAGATCTCGATGAAATTGCCACCCAGCAGCCCCTCCGAGGCCACGACCACGGCGCTGTCATCGGGGATCTGCACGCCCTCGTCCACGGAGAAGGTGGTTTCGGCGCGGTAGGTCTGGGGGTTGAGTTCCAGTTCGGTGACGCTGCCTACCTTGACGCCAGCCAGCCGCACATCGGTACCGACAGTCACCCCCTC
>JBKHDP010000225.1:0-3450 GCA_046541255.1 Paracoccaceae bacterium
CGAACTCGGTCGCGCGGGCGAATCCCAGGGTGCGGAATCCCGCCTCCTCCAGCGCATCGGCCAGCATGGTGCGGATCGCCGGCTCGTCGTCCAGGATGGTGACCAGCGGTGCGCTCATGCCGCCGCCTGCGCAAGAAAGGCCGAAAGCTGCGTTGCCGAGAACGGTTTGGGCAGAACCGGGGCGCAGGAAGCGGCCTGCCTGTAGAGGGCGTGATCGCGCGGCAGCGAGGTCATCAGCCGCAAGGGCGGCCCGTTCGCGGACAACCGCGCGGCAAGATCGAGCCCGGTGCTGCCGCCCTCCAGCGAAATGTCCGACAGCACCAGCGAGATTTCCGGCAATTCATCCAGCAGCGCCAGCGCCTCGTCGACGGTGGCGGCCTCCACCACGCTGTGGCCCTGCCCGGTCAGCATCTCGCGGATCGTGGCGCGCAGATCGGCGCCGTCCTCCACCAGCAGCACCAGCCCCCGGCGGGGGGCCGCCCCGGCCGCCCGCAGCGGCAGCCGCAGCGTCACCCGGGCCCCCTCGCCGGTATTCGCCAGCAGCGTGCGACCGCCGGCCAGCTTGGTCATGTCATAGACCATCGCCAGACCCAGCCCGGTGCCCTCTCCGCCCTTGGTGGAGAAGAACGGCTCCAGCGCATGATCCAGGGCGGCCTGCGAAAACCCGTGCCCGGTGTCGCAGACGGTGAATTCGGCCCAGGTGTCCTGCACCGCCGACAGCCGCACCGTGATGCGGCCGGCGCCGCCGCAGGCGTCGCGGGCGTTCAGGATGAGGTTGAGCAGCGAATCCTGCAGCATGCCAGGATCCAGCATCAGCACCGGCTGGGCCATCTCGTTCACGATCTCCAGCGTGATCGTCGGGGGCAGCGCAGCGCGCGCGAGGGTTTCGAGATCGTCGAGAAAGCCGGTCAGTTCGCAGGGCTGCGGGTGCCATTCCCGCGCGCCGGTGATGTCGGCGATCCGGTTGAGCAGCGTGCCGCCGCGCCGTGCCGCGGCCAGGGTGGCTGCCACCAGTTCGACCGCCTCCGGCGGCAGGTCCAGACGTTGCAGGCGGGACTGGCTGCCCAGGATGATGGTCAGAAGGTTGGAGAAGTCATGCGCCATGCCGCTGGTCAGCTGGGCAGCCATCTCGCGCCGGCGGGTCTGTTGCAGCGCGGCGCGAGCCTGGGTTTCCTCGGTCACGTCCATCGACAGGATGTAGACGCCCTGGATACCGTCCTCGCGCCGGTCCGGGGTGAAAGCCACTCGGATGCGCCGCGAGCTTTCCTCGTCGGTGAATTCGAACACGCTTGGCCGCCCGGCAAAGGCCGCGTCGAGATGTGGCGCGATCCGGGCATGGGCCGACGGGCCCAGCGTGTCGGCGATCGGCTTGCCCACGATCTCGCGGGGGCGGCCCGGCATCACGTCCGAAAGGCGGCGGTTGGAATAGGTGTAGCGGCGAGAGCTGTCCACATGGGCGATATGGGCCGGCATCATCTCGGCGGTCAGGCGGGTGCGGGCTTCGGCCTCGGTCAACTCGCGCTTGGCCTCTTCCAGAGCGGCGATGGTGTGTTCCAGCTTGCGGTTGGTGGCGGCAAGCTGCTCGGCATGTTCCAGAAGCTGGTCCGACAGCTCGGCCGAGCGCGCCCGCAGCAATGTCTCGTGCTGCTTGGTCGAGGTGATGTCGGTATAGACCGTGACCCAGCCGCCCTTGGGAAGCGGCGCGCCCTCGACGCTGATGGTGCGGCCGTTCGCGCGGGTGCGCTCCATGTAGTGCGGTTCGAAGGCGCGCGCGATCTCCACCCGGTCGCGAATCGCGGCCTCCACGTTCTCCACGGGGCCGTATTCGCCGCGGGTGACGAGATGGCGGATGGTATCCTCGAAGGCGGCGCCGGGCTGCACCAGCTCGGGGGGCAGGTCGAACATTTCCTGGAACCGACGGTTGCAGGCCGCCAGCCGCAGGTCGCTGTCATAGATCGACAGCGCCTGCTGGATCAGGTTCAGCCCGGCCGACATCAACGCCTCGGTATTGCCGCTCAGCGCACCCATCCTCCGTCTCCTCCGGTCTCACATGGCTAGCACCGGCCAGGCCGCGAGCAAAGCCCCGAGGGCCGCCGCGGAGGGGCGTTACAATTCGTTAGATTCCGGAAAATATCACGCAATAGTTGACACCGACGGTCGGTCCGAAGCTCAATCGAGTCCGGAGGCGTTCGATCAAGAAACGCGACACCGGGCCCGAGGGGGCCGTGGGAGGAGGACAGACTTGGCACAGCCGCCCGAGGGCGCCGACGGACTCGTGTCCATTCCGGCGCTGCTGCACCGCAATGCGACCCGCCATGCCGATGCCACGGCCTATCGGGAAAAGGAATACGGCATCTGGCAAAGCTGGAGCTGGGCCGAGACCGAGCGCGAGATCGAGGCTCTGGCGCTGGGCCTTCTGAACCTTGGCGTGGCGGAGGGCGACTTTGTCGCCATCATCGGGCGCAACCGTCCCTATCTCTACTGGGCGATGGTGGCCGCGCAGATGGTGGGCGCGGTGCCGGTGCCGCTCTACCAGGACGCGGTGGCCGAGGAGATGGCCTATGTGATGGGCCATTGCGGCGCCCGCTTCGCCATCGTCAGCGACCAGGAGCAGGTCGACAAGCTGATCGAGGTGCAGGAGCAACTGCACCAGCTGGAGCACATGATCTATCTCGATCCGCGCGGGCTGCGGAAATACGACCATTCCCGCCTGCACCAGTTTTCCCATGTCCAGGATCAGGGCCGCGCCGCGGAAGAGGAATTCGGCCCCGAACTGGCCCGGCGCCGCGCCGGGCTGGGCTATGACGACATCTGCGTGATGCTTTACACCTCGGGCACCACCGGCAAGCCCAAGGGCGTGGTGCTGTCCAACCGCAACATCATCGAGACCGCGCGCGCCACCTGCGAGTTCGATCACCTGCGCCGCGACGAGGAGATCCTTGCCTATCTGCCGATGGCCTGGGTGGGCGATTTCATCTTTTCGGTCGGGCAAGCCTACTGGGCGGGGTTCTGCACCAACTGTCCCGAAAGCGAGGACACGATGATGGCCGATCTGCGCGAGATCGGCCCGACCTACTATTTCGCGCCCCCGCGCATCTTCGAGACCCAGCTTACCACCGTGATGATCCGGATGGAGGATGCCGGCCGGCTGAAGAAATGGCTCTTCGACACCTTCATGGCGCATGCCCGCAAGGTCGGGCCGGCGCTCCTCGACGGCAAGCCGGTGGGGGCCTGGGACCGGCTGAAATACCGGCTGGGCGACCTGCTGGTCTACGGCCCGCTGAAGAACGTGCTGGGATTTTCGCGGGTGCGCGTGGGCTACACCGCGGGCGAGGCGATCGGGCCCGAGATCTTCGACTTCTACCGTTCGCTCGGGATCAATCTCAAGCAGCTCTACGGCCAGACCGAGGCCAGCGTCTTCATCACCCAGCAGCCCGACGGCGAGGTGCG
>JBKHDP010000226.1:0-3306 GCA_046541255.1 Paracoccaceae bacterium
TCCATCCGCTCGTAGAAGCGCGGGCCGCCGATCACGCGATAGGGCAACCCGATGGTCAGGAAACGGTCCTCGAAGGCACGCATCTGGTGCGAGGCGCGCACGAGAATCGCGATCTCGTCCAGCCCGAAGGGCCGCATCCCCCGCGTGCCGCGTTGCATCGCCTCGATTTCCTCGCCCACCCAGCGGGCCTCTTCCTCGCCGTCCCAATGGCCGATCAGGCGGACTTTCTCGCCGGCCTCAGCCTCGGTCCAGAGCGTCTTGCCCAGCCGGCTTTCATTGCCGGCGATCACGCCCGAGGCGGCCGCCAGGATATGCGGGGTGGAGCGGTAGTTCTGTTCCAGGCGCACCACATGGGCGCCCGGGAAATCCTTCTCGAAGCGCAGGATGTTGCCCACCTCGGCACCGCGCCAGCCATAGATCGACTGGTCGTCATCGCCCACGCAGCAGATGTTGCGATGCGCCGAGGCCAGCAGCCGCAGCCACAGATACTGCGCCACGTTGGTATCCTGGTACTCGTCCACCAGGATGTAGCGGAACCGGCGCTGATAGCTTTCCAGCACGTCGGGATGTTCCTGGAAGATCCGCACCACATGCAGCAGCAGGTCGCCGAAATCGACGGCATTCAACTCGCGCAGGCGCGCCTGGTATTGCGCGTAGAGCTCGACACCGCGGTGGTTGTAGGCCCCCGCCTCGCCGGCGGGCACCGATTCGGGCGTCCAGGCGCGGTTCTTCCAGTTGTCGATGATCGAGGCCAGTTGCCGGGCGGGCCAGCGCTTGTCGTCGATATTCGCGGCCTGGACAAGCTGCTTGAGCAGGCGCAGCTGGTCGTCGGTATCGAGGATGGTGAAGTTCGACTTGAGCCCCGCCAGCTCGGCATGGCGGCGCAACAGCTTGACGCCGATCGCGTGGAACGTGCCCAGCCAGGGCATCCCCTCCACCGACTGGCCCAGCAGGCGGGCGACGCGCGATTTCATCTCGCGCGCGGCCTTGTTGGTGAAGGTCACGGCCAGGATCTCGCCGGGGCGCGCGCGCCCGGTATTGAGCAGATGGGCGATGCGGGTGGTCAGCGCCTTGGTCTTGCCGGTGCCGGCCCCCGCCAGCATCAGCACCGGGCCGTCCAGCCGCTCCACCGCCTCGCGCTGCGCCGGGTTGAGATCGTCGAGATAGGGCGCGGGGCGTGCCGCCATGGCACGCGCCGCAAGCGAAGCCCCCTCGAAGGCGTCGTGATCGTCGAAATCGTTCATGCCGCGCAGTGTAGCGCGCCGCGCGCGCGGGTAAAAGCTTTGTTCAGGGAATGTTCCAGAGAAATCCTGCCGCGCGACGGAGCGGTTTCAGAGCCGCGAAGAGATCACCCCGGTATTGAATCCGCCCATGCGCAATTCGCCGAACAGGCGCTGGTATTCGATCTTGGGGCAGCGGTTCATCACCACGTCCACACCGGCCGCGCGGGCCTTTTCCGCGGCCTCGGCATGTTCCACCCCGATCTGCATCCAGATCGTGCGCAGGTCGGGCAGGTTGTCCAGCGCCTCGTCCACGATCGCGGGCACTGCTTCGGAGCGGCGGAAGATATCCACCATGTCGACCGGCGCGTCCACCTCGGACAGCGCGGCGCGCACCGTCTCGCCGAACAGCATCTTGCCCGCATGACCGGGATTGACCGGAATCACCCGGTATCCCCTGAGCGACAGATAGCGTGCCACGAAATAGCTGGGGCGGACCGGGTTCATCGACACACCAACAACAGCCACGACGCGCGTGCGGGTCAGGATCTGCTTGAGCCAGGGATCGGGATAGGTTTCGGTCATGCGGGAAGACTAGCCTGCCCAAGCGCAAGAAAAAAGCGCCCAGATCAATGCCTGGGCGCCAGTCTCGGAACGAGGGACAGTGAAGTGAGACGGCGAAGTTCCGAAGCGCCGCCTCACCGTGTCATCTAGGTGTCACCCCGGAGGGTTTAAGCCCCTCTCACGGTCTTGTGACTTGCGGGTGAGCCTCAGGCGGCGAGGCGATCATCCGCCTTGAGGCCCTCCTTGCCGCCCTGCTCGACCAGCGCGCGATGCAGTGCCTTCACGGCCGTCTCGCAGGCGTCGCGCGGCATCACGAACTGGATGTCCACGTTGCGCGGGCCCTGGCTGATGGCCACCGGTTCCAGCCCGGCCTCTTCCAGAGCCGCGAGCCCCTTGCTCAGCGCCTTCAGCCCCTTGAGGTTGCGCCCGATCACCGAAACCACGGACAGGCCGCTGGTGGTGATCGTGGCGCCGGCATAGCGCTCGGCCAGATCGTTCTCGACCCGGCGGACGGATTTGAGCGAGGCGTCGACGTAATGGGTGATCGCGTTGGCGTTGGAGGATTTCGCCACGATGCGCACCTTGTGGCGGGTCAGCGCCTCCAGGATCGCGGCATCGTAGCCCTTCACGCCAACCATGTCCTGCTCGAACACCTCCAGCGCGATCACGTCGAGGCCGGTGACGATCTCCACCGCCGGCCGGTCCGACTCGGCCTCGTCGATCAATGTGCCCGGGTCGCGCGGCTCGAAGGCATTGGTGACGCGCAGCGGGATTCCAGCCTGCCGGAGGGTCTTGGCGGCGGAAGGGTGAATCGCCTCCATCCCCATGTTCGACAGTTGGTCTGCCACATCGTAATTGGTGTGGCCCAGCTTGCGCACGTTCTCCAGCCCGACCAGTTTCGGATCGGCGGAAGAGAGGTGGAATTCCTTGTGGATGATCGCCTCGCCCGCGCCGGTCTGCGCGGCGATCCGTGCGAAGGTCACCTCGGAATAGCCCCGATCGTAGAACTTCATCAGACCTTCCGCGCATTGCGCATAGCCGGTGACGATGGGCAGTTCCTCGGACAGATCGACATCCGCGAAGCCGCGGGCAATGCGTTCGTCCAGATTCAGCTCGGCCTCGTCGCGCCAGCCCGACAGGTCGACGAAACGCGCGTTCACGCCCGCGCGCCGCAGCAGCAGCGTGGTCACCTGCGCCGAATGCGCCTCGCCCAGCCCGGACAGCAATTCGCGGATCAGGCCCATATGCGCGCTGAGCCGGAAATGTCCGTAGGAACACAGGCGCTGCAGGTCGATCAGGCAGGAGCGCGCGCCCTCGATCCGCTCGCGCACGAAATCATCGGCATCCGAGATGTCGCCCGGCGCCTCGAGCACGTCGCGATGCGCGGATTTCATGGCCTGGGCCACGCGGTTCAGCGCATCCGACCAGCCGTGATCCCTCTCGGCATTGGCGAAAAGCGCATAGACGCCCGGCTCGCCGGACTTCTTGTGCTCCAGCAGCAGGTTGGTGATCCCGCCATAGG
>JBKHDP010000227.1:0-3264 GCA_046541255.1 Paracoccaceae bacterium
GTCCACCACCGTGTAGGCGCCCGCGCCTTCCATGATGAAGCGCAGCGCCGAGGCGGCGTGGTTGTGCGCCGGCGCGGCCTCGCCCGGGCGCATCACCTGCAACCCGGAGAACAGCCAGCCGCAGCAGGCCGAGACATCCTTGCGCATCGGGTTGCGCAGGTAGACCACCCGCCGTCCCGCATCCTCCGGGCGCACCAGGTCGAGGCTTTGCAGCACCTTGGCGCGCAGGTCGCGCGAGCGCCAGATCGTGGGGGCGGATTTCGGCGTGGGTTCCCAGGGCTCGATGTCGTTGGCCACGGTCCAGAGCGCGCCGGTCTCGTACCCGGCCAGCTCTTCGTAATAGGCCTCCAGCGCGGCATTGTCCCTGACCCGGGCGCGGCCGAGCTGATCGTCGCGGTGATCCTTGGCACTCATGGCATGTCTCCTTCGATGGGAAGCGGCGTCTCGAACCCTTCCGGCAGGGCCGCGGCCGGCGGGCCGTCGGCGGTATCCACCGGGTCCAGCGGGCGGCGGTTCACCGAAAGCGAGAAGACGTCGAAGCGGTTGTAATGGCCGGTGATGTCATGCATCTGGCGCGGCTGGATGCAGCGGCCCAGGTCGATCTCGGCGGTCACGATGCCCTCTTCGTCGACCAGGCCGGGCACCACCTCGCGCCCGTCCGGGCCCAGGATGCCCGACCAGGCAGAGGACTTGCGTTCCAGCAGGGCGCGGGCGTCGGGACGGATCTCTTCCATCCGGGCGATGATCTCGTCCGATATGGTCGAGGTCGAGACCACGGTGAACACCTTGCCCTCGAAACTGTGCGACTGGCCACGCAGCCGGATCGCCTCGGCCATGTCGTAATCCGGCGGCGCCACCGGCAGCGAGATATACGAGGCCGCGTGCACCATCTCGCCCTGGGCCAGCAGGGCGAAGCGGGCCAGGGTGTTGGTGTTCTCGCCGCAGGCCAGCCCGCCCAGCCTGCCGAGTTCTGTATCGTAGACCCGTAGCGAGGCGCCGTCGCCGCCCGTCCAGGTCAGTTTCTCGGCCCAGGTCGGTACCAGCTTGCGATGCCGTCCCAGCAGCCTCCCGTCCGGCCCGATGAAGACCAGCGTGTTGTAGAGCGTGCCGGGTGAGACCGGGCCGCGCTCATTGATCCCGATGACGACATGGACACCATGCGCCGCGGCGGCCTTCTGTACGATCTCCACCTCCGGGCCGGGCAGGAAGACCGAGGCGCGCACCAGCTTCTCGAACCAGGCCGACCCCGTCACCGGATCGGTGATCCAGTTCCAGTAGGGATAGCCGGGAATGAAAACTTCCGGGAACACGACCAACCTAGCGCCCCGTTCTGCCGCCTCCGCCACCAGGCGCGCGGCCTTCGAGGCCGTCGCCGCGGCGTCGAGAAACACCGGCGCGGCCTGGATCGCGGCCGCGGTGAAGATGGGAAATTCCGGGCGCATGGGCGATCTCCTTGCCTGTGCGAAGGGTAGCAGGTTGCCGATACCTGTCAATCATTGCACGGGAATCGAGAAAACGGGCAGAAATCCTCCGAAAAATACAGCACTGTTGTCTGCGCACAGCAGTATTTTCGCGGCGGAGCGAAGCCATCTGATATCGGCATGTTCGGCCTTGCCACGGCTCTTGGGGCGCATGGCGTGCCCGAAGGGCCGTCCGCCTCGGGAAAGCGCAGGCCGGCCCCGATCAGCGCAGGGTGACGGTCACATCGCGGCGGCTGATGGTCTCCTCGCCCCGCCGCAGCGTGACGGTGCCGCTATACTTGCCGGCGGCCCAGCCACCGGGCGGGGCGCGTTTCCCCGCGGCGCGAAAGAATTGCGCCTGGTCGCGATCCAGCGTCGCGCTGTGTGAAATCACCGTGTCGGACGGACCGTCGATGCGCAGTTCCATCGCGTCGCCCTTTCGGCCGCCAAAGGCATGGCCGAACAGAATCAGCGCCGGCGAGTCGCGGCGAACGGGTGTTTCCGCGGTGCCGGCCTTCACCTCGTCATAGTCGGGCACCCTGGTCGTGATGCCCGCCGAAAGAATCGCGCCCGGTACATAGGGCGGGGGATCGATCCAGAGGCTTTCGGACGAGGGGGCGCCGCAGGTGATCCGGCCATCCGGATCGAACGGATCCACCGTGGCGCCGTCAGGATCGCGCAGCGAGATATGGACATGGGGGAAGGCCGTTCGCCCGCTCATGCCGACAAGCCCCAGCCGCTGACCGCGCTGCACGGGCTGGCCCGGCACCACCTTCACCGATCCCTCGCGCAAATGGCAATACTGGGTCTCCCAGCCATCCTCGTGGCGGATGGCGACACCATTGCCGCAATCGCGGCCATCGAGGTCATCGGCGTGTTCCGGGGTGAAGGCACGGTCGGGCATCCCGTCGCGCACGCCGCGCACGATGCCCGGCGCCGCGGCGATCACCGGCACGCCCTCGGCCATGGCAGCCAGCGAGGGAAGGCCGAAATCGGTGCCCTTGTGCCCATCGTAGCTGAGCCCGGCGCAGGTGAAATCCTGAGCGCCGGGGCCCGGATCGTGATCGACATATTGCTGGATATAGCAGCCGGTCTTCTCGGGGCAGTCGATCGGCAGGCCCAAGGCAGGTGCCCCCGCGGCCGGCAAGGCCGCGGGGGCAAGCAGTGTCAAAGCGAGGGCAAACGCCCTCATTCCGCGGTGAGCAGCGGCGGCTTGTTTCCCGACAGGCGCGGGTTCGGCCCGCTTTCGATCTGGAGATCGAGCGCGCCGTTCCGGATGCCCACGCGCACCACGCCGCCCTTGGCCAGCTTTCCGAACAGCAACTCCTCGGCCAGCGGCTTCTTGATGTGCTCCTGGATCACCCGCGCCAGCGGGCGGGCGCCCATCTTGTCGTCATAGCCCTTGTCCGCCAGCCATTCCGCGGCGTCCCGCGTCAGCTCGATCGCGACATTGCGATCCATCAGCTGCGCTTCGAGCTGGAGCACGAACTTCTCGACCACCTGCAGAATCACCTCCTTGGGCAGCGGCTGGAAGCTGATGACCGCGTCGAGGCGATTGCGGAATTCCGGCGTGAAGGTCCGCTCGATCGCGGCGGTATCCTCGCCCTCGCGCCGGTCGCGGCCGAAGCCCACGGCAGCCTTCGCCTGTTCGGTCGCCCCGGCATTCGAGGTCATGATGAGAATCACGTTGCGGAAATCCACCGAGCGGCCGTTATGGTCGGTCAGCGTCCCGTGATCCATCACCTGCAGCAGGATGTTGAACACGTCCGGATGCGCCTTCTCGATCTCGTCGAGCAGCAGCACG
>JBKHDP010000228.1:0-3240 GCA_046541255.1 Paracoccaceae bacterium
GGGCGCCGGCAAGGCCAGCTTTCTCAGGTCGGACGCGAGCGTGCCGGCGTTTCCCCGAAGCGCGCGCGATAGTCCTGCGCGAAACGGCCCGGATGGCTGAACCCGCAGGCATGCGCGACGTCGCCAACCGGCTCTGGGTCCTGGCGGCGGCTGAGCAGGTAGTGCGCGGCGTCCAGCCGGACCTGCCGCAGATACTGCATCGGCGTCAGGCCGAAGGCCTTGCGGAAGCCGATCTGCAGCGCGCGCGGGCAGAGGCCGCAATGCGCGGCAATCGTGTCGAGCCGTAGCGGCTCGGCATATTGCGCATGGATGCAATCCACCGCGCGACGGATCTCGCGCGGCAGCGGGGGGCGCGTGGTGCGCCAGAAGCTATGCGAGATGTTGCTGCGCTGGAACATGAGCAGGCTCTCGGCCAGTTCCCGCTCGGTCCAGCCCTCGCGCAGCCCGGAGCGCGCGGCCCAGAGCTCGCCGCGATCCACGGCTCTTGCCGTGGCCAGCACCCTGTCGCGCAGCGCGCGCCCCTCGGGCGTAACGAGGTCGATGCCGGGCTCGAACCTGATCGGTCCCGGCAGCGGGCCGCCCAGCATCTCCTCTGCCACGCGCTCAAGATGTGCGCGGTCGATCTGCAAGAGCAGCTTGCGGCAGTCCTCGGACCAGACCATCCGCGTGTCCCGGTCGGGATTGAGGATGGTCGCCATGCGCGGCGATGCCTCGACCTCCCGGCGCCGGTGTGCGATGCGCGCGCTGCCTGCGAGCGGGATCTGCAGCAGGTAGAAATGGCCGAGCTGGCCCGGGTCGATATCGACCTCGGCACCGTAGCCCAGCGCGTTGAGCGAGATGTGGCGGCCGCCCACGTGGTTGTGCCGCGCGGCAAGCCGGCCCCCCCGATGGCGCAGGTTCAGGCGATGGTCGCAGAAGGCGCGGCCCACGACATCGCGCGCCTCGCACAGATCGGATGTCTGTAGGATCCGGTGGCCCTGCAGCAGTTCCGCAGGTGCGACATGCCCTTGCATCATGGCGCGACACTCTACCGCATGCCGCATATGGTTCAAGCTTGAAGTTTCTCGCGCGGAGGGATTCGCTTTCCGGATAACGGCCCGTCCGACAGCCTGCGATAGTGCCGTTGGGTGGCGCGGCTGCCGTCGCGTTCGCCCCACATCAGGAGGGAAACACCATGCAACAGGGAATCACCCCGGCCGCCGAAGGGCTCGAAGGCAAGAGCTGGAACGTCGTCGGCCACACCTACACGCCCAAACTGCTCAGCCCCAACGCCTTCATCTGGCACGCGCATGTCCCCGACGGCACCTTCGTGCCGCCGCATGTCCACCCCACGCAGGACGAGTGGATCATCATGCTGGAGGGCCAGCTGGAGGTCGAGTTCGGCGGCGACGTACACAAGGCGGGACCGGGCGACACGATCCGCATGCCGATGGGCATCGCGCATGGCATCTACAACCGCTCGGGCAAGGACGCCACCTGCGTCTTCGGCGTCGCGCCCTCGCGCAAGCTCTTCGATCTCTTCACGAAACTCGACGGCGTGACCGACCCCGACGAGCTTGTCCGCATCTCGGCCGAGCACGAGGTCGATTTCCTGCCGCCGCCGGACGCGGCATGACCGGGAGGGCCGCGCAATGGTGAAACGCAAGAAGGTAGCGGTCATCGGCGGCGGGGTGAGCGGCCTCGCCGCCGCCAGGGCCTTCGACGCCAGGGGACACCGCGTCTGCGGGTTCGAGCGCAGCCACGATTTCGGCGGGGTGTGGGAACTGTCGCGCTCCTACCCGGACGTGCAGACCCAGTCGCCCAAGGCTCTCTACCGCTACACGGACATGGCCATGCCGGAGGACTACCCGGAATGGCCCAAGGGGCCGCAGGTGCACGCCTATCTGCACGCCTATGCCAAAAAGCACGCCCTGCCCCGGCTCTTCCGCCTCAACACCGAGGTCGCCTCGATGGAGCACCGCGCGGACGGCGCACCGGGCTGGACGCTCGTGCTGCGCGCGGGCAGCCATGAATGGACCGAGGATTTCGACTTCGTTGCCATCTGCACCGGGCAGTTCTCGGAAAAGAACATCCTCACCCATCCGGGGCAGGACATGTTCACGGCGCACGGCGGACGGGTCATGCATTCGTCGGAATACACCGATCCGTCGATCGCCCAGGGCAAGGATGTCGTGGTGCTGGGCGCCTCCAAATCGGGAACGGACATCGCGGTGAACGCGGCCAGGAACGGCGCGAAATCCGTCACGCTGGTCTACCGCGAGAACGTCTGGCGCATCCCCTATTTCGTCGGCGGCATCAACTTCAAGCGGCTGCTCTACATGCGCGCGCAGGAGATGCAGTTCAACGGCTGGGGCCGCGGTCCGGCGGCGAAGGCGGTGGCGGCGGCGACGAAGCCGCTCGTCTGGGCCAATTTCCGCGGGCTGGAGATGCTGCTCAAGCTCCAGCTCGGGCTGAAGAAGCACAACATGGTCCCGAAGACGCCGATCGAGAAGGAGGCCTCCTGCTCGCTGCCGATCGTGACGCCGGGCTTCTTCGAATACATGAACGAGGGGAAGATCCGCCCCGTCATCGGCACCTTCGAGCGCTACCAGGAGGGCGGCGTGCGGCTGACCACCGGAGAGACGGTGCCTTGCGACGTGGCCGTGCTGGCCGTGGGCTGGAAGCTGGGCGTGCCCTATCTGCCCGAGGAATACCGCAAGAGGCTGATCGAGCCGGACGGGCAGTATCGGATCTATCGCCTGTCGGTGAACCCCGACCTGCCCGACATGGGCTTCGTCGGCTTCAACTCCAGCTTCTGCACCACGCTCTCGGCGGAACTGATCGCCAACTGGCTGGTGCGCTACATGGACGGCCAGCTCGCCCGTCAGCCCACGCGGCAAGAGATGGAGGCCGACATCGAGGCCAACCTCGAATGGCGGCGCAAGGAGCGGCCGGCGGCGCGCGTCTATGGCGGGCTCTGTTCGGCGCCCTTCCACTTCCGGCATTTCGACGAACTCATGCAGGACATGGGCGCGACGCAGTGGAAACGCTCCAATCCGGTCGTCGAGATGTTCAGCCACCCGGATGCGGAGGCCTACGGCCGATTCCTTGCCACGACGCCGGAGTATCGCGCCGCCTGAGGGGGGACAGGCGGCGCGGTCCCCGCTGCCCATGGCGCCACCGCCATGGGCAGCGGGCGTGGTTGCCAACCGCGCCGGCAGGCCGCCGGCGCGAACTTGCCAGCCCTCGGCTGCCCGCGTG
>JBKHDP010000229.1:0-3180 GCA_046541255.1 Paracoccaceae bacterium
GCAGGCCACCGTCGCCTTCGGACTGGCAAGGGAAGAGTTGCGCGACGATCTGGCCCAATATCTGCGCGAACTGCTCCGGCACGATCTCGCGGCTCAATAACCTCATTTTTTCGACAGGCATTTCAGCATGATACATCCCGTCATTCTTTGCGGCGGTTCCGGGACGCGGCTCTGGCCGCTGAGCCGCAAGAGCTACCCCAAGCAGTTCGCCCCGCTGCTCGGTGCCCGCAGCCTGTTTCAGGAAACCGCCCTGCGGCTGGGGGGCGAGGGCTACGCGGCGCCCACCGTGCTCACCTCGGCCGATTACCGATTCGTCGTCACCGAACAGCTGGCCGAGGCCGGAATCGATCCCGGCCCCGTGCTGATCGAACCAGAGCCGCGCAACACCGGCCCCGCGGTGCTGGCCGCGGCGTTGCACCTGGCCGCAAGCGATCCCGATGCGCTGATGCTGGTGGCACCGTCGGATCACGTGATCGGCGACGTGGCGGCCTTCCGCGCGGCGGTGAGTGCGGGCGCCGCGCCGGCGCAAGGGGGCGCATTGGTGACCTTCGGCATCGCGCCGGACCGGCCGGAAACCGGCTATGGCTGGCTGGAACTGGACGAACCGGCCGAGCCGGGCGTGCCGGTCACGCTGCGTCGTTTCATCGAAAAGCCCGACCAGGAGCGTGCCGAGGCGATGCTGGCCGCCGGCAGCTATCTGTGGAACGCGGGTATCTTCCTGATGTCCGCGCGCGCCGCCATCGCGGCCTTCGAGGCCCATGCCCCGGACCTGGTCACGCCGGTGCGGCGCGCCCTGGATCAGGCCAGGACCGATCTGGGCTTCTGCCGGCTCGACCCCGAGGCCTGGGCCGAGGCCGAGTCCATCTCGATCGACTATGCGGTGATGGAGCGCGCAGCCGGGCTGCGCGCGGTGCCGGTGGCCGCCGACTGGTCCGACCTGGGCGACTGGGAGGCGGTGCGCCGCATCCAGGGGCCCGATTCCGAAGGCGTGACGACATCCGGCCCGGTCACCGCGCTGGATTGTCGCGACTCGCTGCTGCGCTCGGAGAGCCCGGATCTGGAACTGGTGGGGCTGGGGCTGGAGAACATCATCGCCGTGGCCATGCCGGACGCGGTGCTGATCGCCGACCGCCGGCGGGCCCAGGACATCAGGCGCGTGGTGCCTGCCCTGTCGGAAAGGGGCGCGCGCCAGGCGACCGCGCTGCCGCGCGATTTCCGGCCCTGGGGCTGGTTCGACAGCCTGGTGACGGGGGAACGCTTCCAGGTGAAACGGATCGTGGTGAATCCCGGGGCCGCGCTGAGCCTGCAAAGTCACATGCACCGCTCGGAACACTGGATCGTGGTGCGCGGCACCGCCCGGGTAACGATCGGCGAGGACGTGCAACTGGTGACGGAGAACCAGTCGGTCTACGTGCCCTTGGGCGAGCGACACCGGCTCGAGAATCCCGGCCGCACCGCGATGGTCCTGATCGAGGTCCAGACAGGCAGCTATCTGGGCGAGGACGACATCATCCGCTACGAGGACGTCTACGCCCGCGACTGATGCGGCGCCGCCTTGATCCACCGCAAGGCGGACAGAGCCCGGCCGTGTTTGGCTCGACCGGAACGAAAGCGAGCCAATGGCAGAAGAACACGGCCACAGCCAGCGCGAGATCGAGGAACGTCTGAGCCACCGACAGGGTCGGGGCTATCTGCGGGACGTGGTCTATGGCGGGATCGACGGCTCGGTGACCACCTTCGCCATCGTGGCCGGGGTCGCCGGGGCAGGGCTCGATTCCTTCGTCATCGTGGCACTGGGCTTCGCCAACGTGCTGGCCGACGGCTTCTCCATGGCAGCGGGCAACTATTCCGGGACCAAGGCGGAGGCCGACAATGCGCGCCGTCTGCGCCGGATCGAGGAACGCCACATCGCCCAGGAACCGGAAGGCGAGCGCCTCGAACTGCGCGAGATCCTGCGCCGGATGGGGCTGGAGGGCCGGGTTCTGGAAGAGGCCACCGAGGCCATCTCGAAGAAGCGCGAGTCCTGGATCGACCTGATGCTGGAGGGCGAGTACGGCCTGTCGAGCGTCGAGCCCAATCCGAAACGCGCCGCGCTTGCAACCTTCCTCGCCTTCATCGCCGCGGGCCTGGTACCGCTGCTGCCCTTCGTGCTGGGGCTGCCGAACGCCTTCGCGCTGGCCGCGGGGATGACGCTGGCGGTGTTCTTCGCCATCGGCGCGATGAAGAGCATCTGGTCGCTGTCGCGCTGGTGGCGCTCGGGGCTGGAGACGCTGGCGATCGGCGGGGCGGCGGCCGGGATCGCCTATTTCGTGGGCACGCTCTTCAGCCATTGAGCGCCCCCTCTGGACCCTTGCAGGCGGCGCGCCTATAAGGCCCGCAGGATGACACGCTCAGGCTTCATCATTCGAATTACATGCCCGGCGCTCTGACCAGAGGCGCCGGGACAAGGCGTATGGGAGACCGCGCCGCCCTCACCCCCTGACAAGACCGATTTCCCGAGGACGCAAGCAATGTGCGCCGACACGCCCGACTACAAGGACACCCTCAACCTGCCCGAAACCGCTTTCCCGATGCGCGCGGGGCTGCCCAGGCGCGAGCCGGGCTGGCTGGAGCGATGGGAGAAGATCGGGATCTACGACCGGCTGCGCGAGAAGGAGGGGCGCGCGCCCTTTACGCTGCATGACGGCCCGCCCTACGCCAACGGGCATCTGCATATCGGCCACGCGCTGAACAAGATCCTCAAGGACATGGTGGTGCGCAGTCAGCAGATGATGGGGCGCGACGCGCGCTACATCCCCGGCTGGGACTGCCACGGCCTGCCCATCGAGTGGAAGATCGAGGAGCAGTACCGCGCGCGCGGCCAGGACAAGGACAAGGTGGACGTGGTGGATTTCCGCCAGGAATGCCGGAAATTCGCCGAGGGCTGGATCGACATCCAGCGCGAGGAGTTCAAGCGCCTGGGCGTGACCGGAACCTGGGAGCGGCCCTACCTGACGATGGATTTCCACGCCGAGCGGGTGATCGCCGAGGAATTTCAGAAATTCCTGATGAACGGCTTGCTCTACCAGGGCTCGAAACCGGTGATGTGGTCGCCGGTCGAAAAGACCGCGCTGGCCGAGGCGGAGGTCGAGTATCACGACCGCCAGACCGAGGCGATCTGGGTGAAGTTTCCGGTAGTGG
>JBKHDP010000230.1:0-3016 GCA_046541255.1 Paracoccaceae bacterium
GGACCGCGAGGATCATCAGCGCCAGCGCCCAGACCAGCACCCGACGGACCCAGCGCAATGGGCCGACTGGCAGGGTGGGCCTTGATGCCCTGGATTTGCGTGCGGGACTCATGGCCATGACTTAGCAGGCCCTGCGGACGGGCGCAGCCTTTCAGACAAAGGCGGCCAGCGCCTCGTGGCGTCGGATCACCGGACGCGCGGTGCGCCAGCCTTCGGGATTGCCCTGGACGAGGTCCGGAAACAGCCGGGTTATCTCGTCCTGCTGGGCGGATCCCGCATGGTCCAGCGCGTGGCCCGGAAAGTAGCTTTCCGAGGGCACGCCCGCCGCGGTGACGATCTCGTGCCGCGCGAAGAGCAGATGAACGTAGTCGACCACGCCGCCCTCGACGATTCGGATCGTGTCACCGTTGACCATGTGACGCGCGGGCACCAGCACTTCCTCGGTGCCGAAGAACATCTCCGCCCGCCAGCCGCGCAGCAGGATTCGATGCTGTTGGGACACCGCGAAAGCCTCGGGCGACCCCAGCGCACCCGGGGCGAAGCGCACCGGCGCGGCGGCACCGATTGCCCGGTGCCGGGCCCGGGCCACGTGCAGCAGGGGCCGGGCGCCGCTGTCAAGCGTGGTCACCAGGTCTCCGGCTTCGAGCCGTTCCACCGGGATGCGGCCCGTCGGGGTATCGACCAGCATGCCGGCGGTGAAACACGTGGGCCCGAGATCGGCAAAATCCAGCGGGCCCTGCGTTGTCACCCCGGTGGCGAAGCGCAGCGTCCCATCCTCCAGCGCCTGGCCATCCGTGGGCGTGAAGAGTTGCCGCCCGTCATCGAGGTAGAAGGTGATCCCGGTATAGAGAACCAGCCCCTCCCCCGGTACATCCATCCAGACCCGGTCCCCGGGATAGGATTCGGTGATGTCCACCCCATCCACCGAATCGCCGTTGAAGCGATCGAGATCGCCATCATTGTTCTGATCGATCATTTCCAGCCGCAGGACGTTCATCGCGGTCCCAGCGGGGGGCGGGTTGTAGGGATCAATCTCGTAGAACTGATCCTTGTAGCTTGTGGGCATGACCGGCCTGCTCGTTTCCAACGTCCTGGCGGCCAGTATCGATCGGAAAAGTGGATTTTCTGGGCTGCAAACCAAGCTTTTTCCCGGCAGACCACGCTCGATTCAAGACAAGTTGGCGGATCCGCTCAGCGCAGGGTGGGGCGCGCCGCGATGTCGCGCAGGGTCTCGTCGGACTCGATGATCCGGCGCAGGCGGCCTTCGTCCACCTCGGACAGGGGGGTCGTGATCACATGCCCCTTGCCCCGGAACCGCTCCATCCGCTCCAGCAGCGACTCGGCCGAAACCTTGCGCACCAGAACGCAGACCGCTGCGCTGCCCGGCACCAGCGTGCGGCCAATCTCCTCGACGAACGCGTCATCCAGACCCACATCGCGCAAGGCTCCGGCCACGGCGCCGGCCAGGGTGCCCACCGCGGCGCCCGCGACGGGCACCAGGAACGCCGCACCCAGAACCAGCCCCCAGACGCCGCCGCCCAGCGCATGAAGGCCCGCAATCCGCGCCTGCTTGCCGAACCGGACCCGGCCCTCCGCATCGCGCGTGACCAGTTCGATATCCTCCAGATCCACGGCATAATCCGCCCCCAGGCGCGCGATCTCGTCGCGCAGGTCGCGCGCGGTCTGCTCGTCATCCAGGACGATTACCAGCAGGTCGGACATGGGGTCTCCGGTGCGTAGTGTATGGAAGGAGCCTTCCAACGCCTGGCGGCCGGCGCCGGTTCCCTTGCGCCGTGGCCTGTCCAAAAAACGGCAGGCCCATCGAAAAGGGGCCGCGCCGTGCCGGCGCGGCCCCCATGCTTCACGTCATCCCGACCGTCACTCCGCAGGGACGGCGCTTTCCTCCAGCACCAGCGGGTGGGCCAGCTTGTTCAGCATCTCCTTCGGACAGACCTGCAGGAAATTGCCCCGCTCCAGATCCCAGTGCTGCAGGATGTCGGCCGCCTTGCGCGAGCGCGTTTCGGCGGCATGCCGCTCGATCAGCCCCTTCAACTCGGCCTCCCAATGGGCCACGGTCACCGGGCAGGTCACCAGGCTTTCCATGTTGATCAGAAGCCGGGCCTTGCCATCGGGATCGTGGATATAGGCCATGCCGCCCGTCATCCCGGCCCCGAAATTCGAGCCGATCTCGCCCAGGATCACCGCGACGCCGCCGGTCATGTATTCGCACCCGTTGGAGCCGCAGCCCTCCACCACCACATGCGCGCCGGAATTTCGCACCGCGAACCGCTCGCCCGCCCGACCGGCGGCGAACAGCGCGCCTGCTGTCGCGCCGTAGAGCACCGTGTTGCCGATGATCGTGTTCTCGGCCGCCACGAGCGGACTGGCCATCGGCGGGCGCACCACGATGATACCGCCCGACAGGCCCTTGCCGACATAGTCGTTGGCATCGCCCGACACCTCGATCTTGAGACCCGGCGCCGCGAAGGCGCCCAGCGACTGGCCGGCGCTGCCGCGCAACTTGACCGTCAGGTGATCCGGTTGCAGCGCGTTGCGCATCCCGAAACGCCGCACGATGTGGCTGGAGGTGCGGGTGCCCACGGTACGGTGGGTGTTCTGCACCGAGTAGGACAGCTGCATCTTCTCGCCATCCTCCAGGAACCGCGCGGCATCGCGCACGATCTCTGCATCCAGCGTGTCCGGCACCGGGTTGCGCGGCTTGTTGCGGTCGTAGACGATCTTTTCCGCGCCATCGACGGTGATGAGCAGCGGGTTCAGATCCAGGTCGTCCAGATGCGCCGCCCCGCGGCTGACCTGGGTCAGCAGGTCGGCCCGGCCGATCACCTCGTCAAGGCTGCGCGCCCCGATCGAGGCGAGCACCTCGCGCACCTCCTGCGCGTAGAACGTGATCAGGTTCACCACCTTGTCGGCGCTTCCGGTGAACTTCTCGCGCAGGGCCGGGTCCTGCGTGCAGACGCCGACCGGGCAGGTGTTGGACTGGCACTGGCGCACCATG
>JBKHDP010000231.1:0-2841 GCA_046541255.1 Paracoccaceae bacterium
TTGGTGCGGATCCTGTGAGAACGGCGGTGAGAAAGTCGGCCAGGGGAGCGGCGGGGTGAGCCTTTCCGGCCCGGGCGTCCGATACCCGGGCATTCCGCCGCGTCAGTCACCGACCGGGCGCACCTCGTAGATCGTCGTGGCCGCCAGCGGCAGAAGCCGGTCTGCCATCTCGCGTTTCAAAAACTCCAGGCGGGCGTCCTGCTCGGGACTGCGCGATCGCATCGCCCCGAGCGCAACGAATTCCGGCAGGACATGACCGGGACGAATGGTGACCTCCACACTCCGGTCGGCCAGCGTGAAGCGCCACAGGTAAGGGCCGGGCGGGTCGTCGATGACGTCCCTGCCACCGAGCGCCCGATCCACCCGGTAGCGGCCATCGGTCAGCGCGCGGGTGACGCATTCCACCGCGTCCCGCCCGCCGGGGCCGGTGAAGGCGGTCAGCACGTGAATGTCGCGGCGGGGAAGCGGTCCGTCGCCGAGCGCCGCGAAACCGGCCTGCATCGCCTTCAGTCCATGCACCACGCCGCCGGGAAAGCCGCCGCCGTGATAGGCGAGGATCGTGGGAAAGTCGAAGGTGAGAACCCGTCCACCTTCGGTCACCGAAATGGTGTCACGGGTCATGCCCGAACCTCCGATGCGATCACACGACGGAGGTTCGGCAGGAAGCGATCAAGGAAGCGGGTGGTTGCGGGCATGAAATGGCTTCCGTGGTGATAGCAGGGGTCGAGCGAGGTGACGATCATCCGCCCTCGCGTGTCGAGGCGGTCTTCATAGGCGATCGCGCGGCCCTCGCCGTCGCGCACCAGGACCTGCGCGCCCGCAGGTGGGTCGAAATGGCCATGCATGTGCCAGGTGACATCGGCATCGCTCAGGCCATCGAGCAACGGGTGCTCGCCTGTGCGGCGCACACCCAGATCCGCGCCGGGTGTCAGCCACCACCACCAGTTCGTATCGGTGGGGGTGAAGGCCACCTGCGGCAACCACAGGTCGCTGCGGCTTTCGCCCATCGCCACGATGGTGCCACCCGCCGCCAGATGCGCGGCCAGATGCGCATGCTGTGCGATCATCCGTTGGGGCGGGGTACGACAGGTCACGAACAGGACATCGTCAGGGGTCAGCGTCGAGCCGATCCGCTCCGGCGCGATCGCGAGGTCGAAGACATCCCGATAGCGCGGCCCTTCGAGGGACTGGATGTGGTAGTAGGTGCCCGCATTGACGGCGATCAGGCGCGGCGCGCCTTCGCTCGCCCGCGCCGCGACAGGCTCGGAAAAGCGACCCGGCGCGGGCGCCTGCGTGATGCGCGGCGCGTCCGGGGGGATACAGGGCCCGCCATCGGCCCAATCGATGAGGTTGGCCCAGACCCGCGCGCCGATCCCGTGCATGGTGGCGATCTGCGCCAGATCGTTTCCGGCATGGCTGAAGATCGCGCCGCCCGAGGGGCGGTGCCAGACCCAGTCGACCGCCCCCCCCTCCCCGAGCGTGTTCAGCACCACCGCCCTTGCGGGCGGAGGGTTGGACCCGCGCCCGTAGAAGCCGGCCACACCGTTGTTGGCTTCCAGTTCCTTGAGATCGAACCCAGCAAAGATCGGATGCGCCACCTGTCGCGTCAGGTCGAAATCCGCCCGCCTCGGCGCGGGGATCGGCCGGTAGGGGTGCAGGCCCTCGACCAATGGGCGCACCAGATGGCCGTTGAACACCCAGCGCCCGCCCGCATCCAGAAAGCGCGCCAGCGCCGGGCGCAGCGGCATCATGGCGTCCTGGTCGAACAGCATGCCGGTGATCAGCCCGCGATGGGCCATGAGCGCCGCCTCGGTCAGCTCGGCCTGCGGCAGGATGGTCACGCGGCCGGTCCCGGCGGCCCGCCGGACGGGTTCGGGGGCCTGGCCATGGCCCGAATGCAGCCAGATCACGCTCATGCGGCATCTCTTCCTGTGAATGCGGGCAGCATCGCGGTGCGCCCGTTGGGGTCTTCCGGGCGCACCCACTGCATCGGCACGCCATAAAGCTCGGCCATCAGATCCGGCGTGATCATCCGTGCGACCGGCCCCTGGACCACCGCGCCGCCCGGCATCATCAGCACCACCTCGTCGGCCACGGCCAGCGCGTGATTGGGGTCGTGCGTCGAGAACAGGATCGCCCGGTCCTCGGCCCGCCCGAGCGACGCGATCAGCGACAGGGTCCGGGACTGGTTGCCCAGATCCAGCGCCGACGTCGGTTCGTCCAGCACCAGGGCCTGCGATCCTGTGGCAAGCGCCCGCGCGATCAGGATCATCTGCCGCTGCCCGCCCGACATCCGGTCGTAGCGCAGATCGGCCAGATGGCAGGCGCCGACCTGCAGGAGCGCCGCGCGCGCGGCGTCCGTATCTTCCGCGCCCGGCTGTCCGAACAGGCCCAGCCGCGCGGCGCGGCCCATGGTCACGACCTCCAGCCCCGAGAGCTTCGCCTGCGACGCGCCGTGCTGGGGAACGTAACCGATGATCGCAGGCGCATGCCGGCGGCCCCGGCCAAGCGCCTGGAGCCCCAGGATCGCGCGCAGGAGCGTGGTCTTGCCGCGTCCGTTCGGCCCGAGAATGGCGGTCGTGCGCCCTTGCGGCACCTGCAGGGTGAGATCCTCGAACAGGCGCAGCGCGCCGAAGGACAGGCTGGCCTCCGTCAGTCCGATCATGCCGCGCCCGCCCGCTTGAAATGCTGCCGCAGGAGCACGGCGAAGACCGGCGCCCCGATCAGCGCGGTCAGGACGCCCAGCGGGATTTCGGCCGCGGTGAGCGTGCGTGCCAGCGTGTCGATCACCACGAGGTAGGCCGCACCCAGAAGCGCCGAGGCCGGGATCAGACGGCGGTG
>JBKHDP010000232.1:0-2832 GCA_046541255.1 Paracoccaceae bacterium
CCTCGCCCTGACCCTGCCGGCCGCTTCCCTGGCGCAAGACCTGACGGCGCACGGCAACTTACGCCACATGATGCACACCGGCGAGAGCGCGGGCACCGTGGCGCTGGACGGGCTCGATGCGCCGGAGGCCTGGGGCGTAGGCGCGCTGGCCGGGCTGCGCGGCGAGATCGTCATCATGGACGGCCGCGTCCTGGTCAGCCGCGGCGACGATCCGCAGGCACGCGTGGGCGCGCCGCAGGCCGGCGAGGAGGCCGCGATCCTTGCCTATGGACAGGTCGCCGATTGGCAAAGCGTGACCCTGCCGCATGACATGGCGCCGGAACAGCTTGCGATGTTCCTTGGCCATCAGGGGGGTGCCCTCGGGCTGGACCTCCAGGCCGGGTTTCCGATCCGCCTTCAGGGCAGCTTCCCCACGCTGGTCTGGCATGTCGTCACCGGCGAGGCCCCGGCACAGGGGCATGGCGCCGGTCACGGGGGCGGCGGTCACGCCAACAGCCGGACCGGCATGATCCTGTTCGACGAGGCAGGGGCCGCGGGCGAGATCGTCGGCGTCTATACCGGGGCGGCGCTGGAAGGCATCGCGTCCCATCCCGGCGAGCGGCTGCACCTGCATTTCGTCTCGGAGGATGGCACGCGATCGGGCCATGTGGACGCGGTGGCCTTCCCGGCGGGAACCACGCTGTTGGTGCCGGTCGCGGCACGGGAAACCGCTGCGGCACCATCGCCTTATGCCGGTCTGGAAGCGCGCGAGATCAAGAGTCTGTCGGACACCGACATTGCCGACCTGCAGCGTGGCGCGGGCTGGGGCCTTGCGCTGGCGGCCGAGCTGAACGGCGTGCCGGGTCCGGCGCATCTGCTGGAGCTCAAGGACCAGATCGGGCTGTCCGCGGAGCAGGTAACGGCCATCGAGGCGATCCTTGCCGCCATGCAGGCCGAGGCACAGGCCGAGGGCGAACGCTTCATCGCGGCCGAAGCGGCGATTGAAGCCGCCTTTCGTGATGGCGGCCTGACCCATGACGCGCTGCGCGCCTTGATCGACGCCTCGGCTGCGGCCCGCGCCGAACTGCGCTTCATCCACCTGTCACGCCACCTCGAGACGCCGCCGCTGCTGACGGCCGAACAGATCGCCCGCTACAACGACCTGCGCGGCTATGGCGCTGCCGATCCCTGCGCCGCTGTCCCCGAAGGCCATGACCCTGCCATGTGGCGCCGCCACAACACCTGTGAATGAGGGCCGCTGAATGCCGAACCCATCCAGCCTGGCCCGCGCCGCAAGTCTCACTCTGGCCTTTCTCGCGCTGGCAACTCCGGCGCTTGCGGAATTGCGCAGCCTGCCCGTCACCGAAGGCGTCTGGGCCATCGTCGGCGACAAGGGCCAGCGCAGCCCCGAGAACCTGGGCAACAACGCCACCTTCGGCCTGATCGAAATCCAGGACGGCGCGGTCCTGATCGACGCGGGCGGCAGTTATCTTGGCGCAGAACAGCTTCATGCAGCGATCCGCGAGGTGACCGACCTGCCCGTGACGCTCGTCATCAACACCGGCGGGCAGGATCATCGCTGGCTTGGCAATGGATACTGGGCCGGACAGGGGGCCCGGATCGTCGCCTCGGAGGCTGCCGTCGAGGATCAGGAGGCGCGCGCCTCGATGCAGATGACCATGCTCAGCCAACTGATCGGCGAGGGCCTTGCCGGCACCGAACCCGCCCATGCAACCGAGACGTTCGCGGACCGGCTCGACCTGACGATCGGGGGCCGGAGACTCGAGATCGTTCACGCGGCACCTGCTCACACGCCTGGCGATGCCTTCGTCTGGCTGCCCGAGGAAAGGGTCGTCTTTACCGGCGACATCGTCTTTACCGAGCGGCTGCTCGGCGTGCTGGAATTCTCCAGTTCCGCCGGCTGGGTCGAGGCCTTCGAGGCGATGGCCGCGCTCGACCCCCTGCATGTCGTCCCCGGTCACGGTGCCCCCGACACGCTGGCGCGTGCCACGACCGACACCTACGATTACCTCGTCAACCTCCGCGACCGGATGCGCGACCACATCGACGCGGGTGGCGACATCATCGGGTCCGTCGATGTGGACCAGTCAGCCTTTGCCCATCTCGACCAGTTCGAGACGCTGGCCGGGCGCAATGCCCAGCAGGTCTTCACGGAGATGGAATGGGAGGAATGACAGACGCCATCGCCGTTCAGGACCTGCGCAAGAGCTTTGGCCCGGTCGCGGCGGTGGCGGGCCTCGGCTTTCGCGTGGCGACGGGCGAGGTGTTCGGCTTCCTCGGGCCGAACGGCGCTGGCAAGTCGACGACGATAAATCTGCTGACGGGCCTTGCGCGAGCCGATGCCGGACAGGTCGCCATCGGCGGGGTCGACTGCACAGGCAACCCGCGTGCGGCGCAAGCCCTGATCGGGGTCGTGCCGGATGAAAGCAACCTCTACCCGGAACTCGACGGTTTCGCGAACCTCTGCTTCTGCGGCGCGCTTTACGGGATGCCCCGCGCTGCGCGCGAGGCGCGGGCGAAGCTGTTGCTGGCGACATTCGACCTTGCAGCCGCCGCCAGCCGCCGCTTTGCCGGCTATTCCAAGGGGATGAAACGGCGGCTGACCATCGCGGCGGCGCTGATGCACGAACCGCCGATCCTGTTCCTGGACGAGCCGACCACCGGCCTCGACGTGCCGAGCGCGCGCCAGTTGCGCGCCCTTATCGGCGCGCTGCGAACGGGCGGCACAACCGTGTTCCTGACCACCCACAACATCGACGAGGCCGAGGCGCTGTGCGACCGGGTCGCCTTCGTGGTGCGAGGCCGGATCGTGCGCGAGGACAGCGTGGCCGC
>JBKHDP010000233.1:0-2809 GCA_046541255.1 Paracoccaceae bacterium
CGATGATGCGGTTCATGGCGTAGATCGAGTCGAAATCGTTGGCGGTGACGATCACTGCCCGGTCGGCATGTTGCAGCGGTGCGGCGAAACCGCCGCAGACCACGTCGCCCAGCACGTCGAACAGCACCACGTCGGTGTCGTCCAGCAGGTGGTGCTGCTTGAGCAGCTTCACCGTCTGGCCCACGACGTAGCCACCGCAGCCGGTGCCGGCGGGCGGGCCGCCCGCCTCGATGCATTTCACGCCCCCCCAGCCTTCGGTCACGAAATCCTCGGGCCGCAACTCCTCGGCGTGGAAATCGACATCCTTGAGAATGTCGATCACCGTGGGCTGCAAATGCCCGGTCAGGGTGAAGGTGCTGTCATGCTTGGGATCGCAGCCGATCTGCAGCACCCGCTTACCCAGCGTGGCGAAAGCCGCGGACAGATTCGACGAGGTGGTGGACTTGCCGATCCCCCCCTTGCCATACACGGAGAAGACCTTGGCGCCCTCGATCTTCATCGAGGCATCCTGATGCACCTGCACCGATCCTTCGCCATCCTGCCCCTTGAGAACCGGCGGGCTGGCGAGCCCGCGCTGGCGCAGGCCTTCCTGCTCGCGGGCATTGGCCCTCGCGGCGGGTGGCAGCTTGCTGTCGAGCGGACTCATGCGCGTCTCCCTTTCTGGTTTCGAGCGCCGCGTCCCTGTCCCGCGCCGCGTCCGTCCTTCTTCATGGTCGAAATATCCCGGGGGGAGTCGGCGCAGCCGACGGGGGGCTGGCCCCCCATTCCGGTCGCGGGATATGCACGATTCCGGGTCATTCCGCCGCGATCCCTTCCATCCGGTCCTCGAGCGCGTCGGCGGCCGCCTGCAGCGCCGCCAGCGTCGCGGCGTCGGGCTTCCAGTAGGCGCGGTCCGAGGCTTCGAGCAGGCGGTTGGCCATGCGGCTCGACGCGGCGGGGTTCAGATCCGCCAGGCGCTGGCGCATCGTCTCGTCCAGCACGAAGGTCTCGGAAATCCGCTGATAGACCCAGGGCTCGACCGCGCCGGTGGTCGCCGACCAGCCCATCGTGTTGGTGACCTGCGCCTCGATCTGGCGCACGCCCTCCGAGCCGTGGCTCAGCAGCGCCTCGTAGAATTTGGGGTTGAGCGAGCGGGCGCGGGTTTCCAGCGCCACCTGGTCGGCCAGAGTGCGCACCTTGCCGCTGCCGCGCGTGGTGTCGGAAATGTAGACCTTGGCCTCCTGCCCGCCGCGGGCGCGTTTCACCGCGCGGCTGATCCCGCCCAGCGTGTCGAAATAGTGATCCACCGTGGTCACGCCCAGCTCGACCGATTCGAGGTTCTGGTAAGCCATCTCCACGTCGCGCAGCGCCTCGCCCAGCAGCTCGGGCCGGGCGGCGGCCTTGCCGTCCCGCCCGTAGGCAAAGCTCTTGCGGGCCTGGTAGGCGTCGGCCAGCTCGTCCTCGTCGCCGAAGGCAGAGCTGTCCACCAGCTGGTTCACGTTCGAGCCATAGGCGCCCTCGGCATTCGAGAAGACCCGCAGCGCGGCGGTTTCCATGTCGCAGCCGATCCGCTCGGCATAGGCCAGCGCGTTGGCGCGGACGAAATTCATCTCGGCGGGCTCGTCGGCGGTGGCGGCGCGCCAGGCCGCCTCGGCCAGCATCCGGGTCTGCAGCGGCAGCAGGTCGCGGAAGATGCCCGAGAGCGTCATGATGACGTCGATGCGCGGCCGGCCCAGTTCTTCCAGCGGGATCAGGTCCGCCCCGCCCAGCCGGCCGAAACTGTCGAAACGTGGACGCGCGCCCATCAAGGCCAGCGCCTGCGCGATCGGTCCGCCATCGGACTTGATGTTGTCCGAACCCCACAGCACCACCGCCACGCTGCGCGGGTATTCCGCATGGGTCTGCAGCAGCAGCTCGGCCTGCCGGGCGCCTTCGCGGCAGGCGAACTCCGTGGGCATGCGGAACGGGTCGAAGGCGTGGATGTTGCGCCCCGTGGGCAGCACCTCGGCCGAGCGGATCAGGTCGCCCCCCGGCACCGGCGCGGTGTAGCGCGCATCCAGCGCGCGAAGGATCGCGGGGATCTCGTGGTCGCCGTCCAGCAGATCGGCCACGCGCGCCTTCGTCTCGGCATCCGCGCCGTCCATCAGCGCAAGATAGTCGGCCTTGGCTTCGGGGCGCATCTTGCGGCCCAGCACGTGCAAGCCCTCGGGAATGAGCGCCTCCTGGGTCTCCAGCAGCTTGAGCCACAGCGCCTCCGGCGGCTGCCCGGCCATGTCCACCGAGTCGGCCTGTTCGGCGATCAGCGCCTCCAGTTCGGCGCGCGCCGGATCGTCAGGCGGCATGGCGCGCCAGCGGGTCAGGCTGTCCTTCAGCTCGGCCAGCCCCTTGTAGAGCCCCGAGGCCGCCAGAGGCGGGGTCATGTGGGTGATCGTCACCGCGCCCGAGCGGCGCTTTGCCAGGCTCGCCTCGGAGGGGTTGTTCGAGGCGTAGAGATAGATGTTCGGCATCTCGCCGATCAGCCGGTCGGGCCAGTCGCGTGCGCCGAGACCTGCCTGCTTGCCCGGCATGAACTCCAGCGCACCATGCATCCCGAAATGCAGGATCGCATCGGCGCCCCAGGTGTTGCGCAGCCACAGGTAGAAGGTGACGAAGGCATGGGTCGGCGCGAAGCCGCGCTCGAACAGCAGGCGCATCGGGTCGCCCTCGTAACCGAAGGCCGGCTGCACGCCCACGAAGATCTTGCCGAAATGCGCGCCCAGCACGAAGACGCCGCGGCCGTCGGACTGCACCTTGCCCGGCGCCGGGCCCCAGACCGCCTCGATCGCCTTGA
>JBKHDP010000234.1:0-2762 GCA_046541255.1 Paracoccaceae bacterium
CCGCCGGCCTGCGGGTCGCGGCCATCGAGCCCTGGGCGTGAATGGCGGCGGCGAACCACAGCAGCGCCGTGAGCCCCAGCAGCAGCGCGGCAGGGCGATCGGCGGCCAGCGTGACGCCCAGCAGCAGGCCGGGCGCCCGGGTGGCGCCCTCCACCCCGGACACCGCCAGCCACAGCGCCGGAACAGGCGCGAGCGGGAGCAGCCGCAGGGCATGGGGGCGGATCGCGGGCAGCGCAGCCAGCACGCCCAGCAGCAGCGGCCAGACCAGCGCCGCCAGGGGCAGCAGCGGCCCCGTCGGCCCGATCACGGCAGGTAATCCCGCTGCGCGATCAGGGTGGCCCACCCCAGCGGGCTGAACGGCGTCGCCGCCAGCAGGCCGACCGCGAGCGAGGCGGATCCGGTAACCACCGCCGGCGCGATCAGGGCAAGCGGGCGCTCGGTCGGCGGATCGCCCGTCGCTGCGGCCTCGCCCGGGTCGAGGAACCAGATCCGGTAGACCAGCGGCAGGAAATAGGCGGCATTGAGCAGGGTCGAAAGCGCCAGCACCGCCAACACCCCGGGCGCGTCGGCTTCGACCGCGCCGATGCCGAGATGGATCTTCGTGACGAAGCCGGCCGTCGGCGGCAACCCGATCATTCCGATCGCGCCGAGCGAAAAGCACACCGACGTCCACGGCATCCGTTCGCCGATCCCGTCGAGCTGGTCGATGCGCCTTATCCCGGCACGCTCGTCATAGATCCCGGCACAGAAGAACAGGGTGATTTTCATCAGGCCCTGATGGACGAGATGCACCAGCCCGCCGATCAGCGCATAGGGGCTCGCCAATGCCATCCCGAGCACGATGTAGGACACCTGGCTGACGGTCGAGAAGGCCAGCCGCTTCTTCACCTCGGTCTGGTTGAGCGCGCGCGCCGAACCCCACAGGATGGTGAGCGAGGCGAGCAGCGCCAGCGGCTGCGCCAGGTCGAGCCGATCCATCAGGTCGAGCCCGAACACGTCGAGCACGATCCGCATCACGCCGAACGCCCCCGCCTTGACCACCGCGACCGCGTGCAGCAGCGCGCTGACCGGCGCAGGTGCGGCCATCGCGGCGGGCAGCCAGCCGTGCAGCGGCACCAGCGCCGCCTTGGCCCCCAGCCCGGCGATGAACAGGGCAAAGATGATCCGCAGGCTGGTGTCGTCGATCAGCAGCAGATCGGCCGGAACGGCGAATTCGACCGGGCCGACCGCGCTTTCCAGCCACACGATCGCCACCAGCAGCAGCGCGCTGGCGGGCAGGGCATAGGTCAGATAGATGCGCCCCGCGGCGATCGACCTTGCGTCCTGCCTGTGCACCACCAGCGGCCAGGTCGACAGCGTCAGCATCTCGAAGAAGATGAAGAACGAGATCAGCGTGCCCGACAAGGCAATCCCGGTGGTCGCCGCCACGCACAGGCCGAAGAACCCGAAAAAGCGCGATTGTTCGGGTTTGCCGTGCAGATAGGCGATCGCGTAGATCGTGGTCAGCAGCCACAGGAACGCCGACAGCGTGACGAACAGCAGCGACAGCGCATCGACCCGCAGCAGGAGGTATAGCCCCGGTGCGAATTGCAGCCGCGCTTCGTAGATCGTGCCCTGGGCGACCTCGGCGATCATGAACGCGATCAGCGCCAGTTTGACCACCGCGCCGCCGAGGTTCAGGCCGTTGCGCCAGCGATGGCATCGGTCCGGCAGGAAGAACGTGATCGGCGCGACCAGCAGCGAGCTGAGCAGGATCATGACGGGGAGCGCGGCGGTCATTCCAGCCCTTCCGCAGCGTTCGCCGGTCGCCCGATCTGGAGCAGGCCGAAAGGCGGTTGCGAGGCCACGCCCAGCAGGATGGCCGCCAGCGCCAGCAGCAGCGGCGCGACCTGCAACGCGCGCGGCACGGGGTTGAACGCGACGCCGTCGTCGCGCGCGAAGATCATCCCCAGCGGGCGATAGAGATAGGCCGCCGCCAGCACCCCGCCGATTACCAGCACCACGCCCCAGACCACCTGACCCGAAGCGAAGGCCGCGGTCAGCATCAGGTACTTGGCGGTGAACCCGCCCGATGGCGGCAGGCCGACCAGGGTCACGGCCGCCAGCCCGAAGGCGAAGGCGGTCATCGGGCAGGCGCGCGCGAGGCCGCGCATCCCGTCCAGCCGGTCATGCCCGACCGCGACGATCCACGCCCCCGCGCACAGGAACATCGCCGCCTTGGCAAGGCCATGGCTGAGCGCCTGGAACATCGCCCCGGGCCAGGCGCTGGCCGACCACGGCTGCGCGTAGGAATCGCCGCCGGCCAGCGGGAACACCAGGAACAGGTAGCCGATCTGGGCCACGGTCGAATAGGCGATGATCAGCTTGAGCCGGGTCTGGCGCAGCGCCAGCAGCGAACCATGGAAGACCGCGGCCGCGCCCATCGCGCCGAGCGCCACCAGCAGCGCTGGCGAGGCCAGATCGGGCAGTGCCTCGAACCACAGGCGGACCAGGATCACGAAGGATGCCTTGGGCACGAGGGCCGACAGCATCGCCGATGCCGGGGCGGGCGCTCCCGAATGCGCGGGCGGGAGCCAGGCGTGGAACGGGAACAGCGCGGTCTTGATCGCCAGCCCGGCGGTCATCAACCCGGCGGCGAGCGGGATCGCGATCGCGCCGTCGCCCGGCATCGCCTGCCGCCCGATCCACTGCGCCGCCAGCAATGCGAGATCGAGCGTGCCGTATCCCGAATAGATCAGCGCAGCGCCGAGGAGATAGGCGAG
>JBKHDP010000235.1:0-2591 GCA_046541255.1 Paracoccaceae bacterium
CTCGCGGCCACCGCGCAGGGCCGTGCCGCGCTGGCCGAGTTGCGCGAGCTGGCACGCCGGGCCGACGAGGCGGTGCTTGCCCCGCTCGCCCCCGAGGCGCGCGCGTCGTTTCACGCGGCGCTGCGCGATCTGGTGGAGGCGGGCAACGCGCTGGGCGTCGCGCCGGATTTCCGCCCGCTGGGCAAGGCCGGCCAGGCGCCGGAGCGCCCGCCCGGTGGCGGCGCGCGTCCGGACGCTCCCTTGACCGGCCCCGGGCGCCGTGTAACGTAAGCACACTTACTGCCCGGGCGGCAGGAGACGGGGGAACCGAGATGGGCAGCTATACCGAGGGCAGCATCGACGGGCGCATCGCGGAGCTGGCGCTGATCCGGGAGGACAAGCGCAACGCCATGTCCGACGGTCTGCTGGCCGAGATCGAGGCGTTCTATGCCGGGCTGCCTGCCGAGGTGCGGGTGGTGGTGCTGCACGGCCGGGGCGGGCATTTCTGCTCGGGGCTGGACCTGTCCGAGCATGTCCACCGCTCGGCCGAGGAGGGTGTGCATCATTCGCGCAACTGGCATCGCATCCTCGACATGATCCAGTTCGGCGGCAAGATCACCGTCAGCGCGATGACCGGCGCGGTGATCGGCGGCGGGCTGGAGCTGGCCACCGCGACCCATGTGCGCATCGCCGAGCCCTCGGTGATCTTCCAGTTGCCCGAAGGGCGGCGCGGCATCTTCGTGGGCGGCGGGGCGACCGTGCGGGTGGGCCGCATCCTGGGCCCCGACCGGATGGTGGAGATGATGCTCACGGGGCGCAAATACGATGCCGAGGAAGGCGTGCGGCTGGGCCTTGCGCATTATGCCGTGGGCCCGGGCGAGGCGCTGGGCAAGGCGCGCGACCTGGCCGCCACCATCGCCGGGAACGCGCCGATGTCGAATTACTTCATGGTTCAGGCGCTGACCCGGATCGGCGACATGTCGCGCGCAGACGGGCTCTTCGCCGAAAGCCTCGCCGCCGCACTGGTGCAGACCACGCCCGATGCCGAGGAAGGGCTGCGCGCCTTCCTGGAAAAGCGCGCGCCGGTCTTTCGCTGAACCGAGACGGCCGGTCGGGCATGTGCCGATCGGCCGGCCTTTCTGGCCTCGCGCCTTCCGCGCCACGCATGTCGCCCGGCGCGGGGGCGTCGGATCCGGCCCCGCCGGCAACCCCGTCGCGAAATCAGGCCCTTGACTTGCGGCCGGCCATGGCCCAAATGAAACAGGTCGCTGCGCTGCCGCGTGAGCAAGCCGCGCCCGAACCGGGCCACAGCGACACGGATTTCAGTTCCCCATCACGCAGGGTTCCTGACGCGACGGCCGGATGGCGCGGGACAAGCCCGCCTTTCCCGAGGCTTGCGCGAACCCTCCCGGGCCGCCTTTCGGCGGTCCTCGCATCACGGCCGCGCGCATCGCGCACGCGGCCCGAGAAGGAAGATACGTGTTCGATTTCGACATGCTCGGCCTGGCGCCGGCCCTCAATACCGCGATTGCCCGCGCCGGGTTTTCTGCTCCCACGCCGATCCAGAACCAGGCGATCCCGCTGGCGCTGGAAGGCCATGACATCCTTGGCCTCGCCCAGACCGGCACCGGCAAGACCCTGGCCTTCGGCCTGCCGCTGATCGATCATCTGCTGGCCGAGCCCGGCAAGCCGGCGCCGAAAATGGCCAAGGCGCTGATCCTTGCGCCCACCCGCGAACTGGTGAACCAGATCGCCGACAGCCTGCGCACCCTGACCGACGGCACGAAGCTGCGCGTCGTGACCGTGGTGGGCGGGCAATCCATCGGCAAGCAGATCGCGCTGCTGGGGCGCGGCACCGACATCCTGGTGGCCACGCCCGGCCGGCTGATCGACCTGATGGATCGCGGTTCGGTGGATCTGGGCCAGGTCCGGCACCTGGTGCTGGACGAGGCCGATCAGATGCTCGACATGGGCTTCATCCACGCGCTGCGGCGGATCGCGCCGAAGCTGGGCACGCCGCGGCAGACCATGCTGTTCTCGGCCACCATGCCCAAGCAGATGGAAGAGCTGTCGCGCGCCTATCTCACCGATCCGCGCCGGGTGCAGGTCTCGCCGCCGGGCAAGGCCGCCGACAAGGTCGCCCAGTCGGTGCATTTCGTGGACAAGCCCGCCAAGCCCTCGAAGCTGCGCGAGATCCTCTCGGCCGATCCGTCGGCGCTGACCCTCGTCTTCGCGCGCACCAAGCACGGCGCCGAGAAGCTGATGAAAGGGCTGGTGGCCGACGGGTTCAACGCTGCCTCGATCCACGGCAACAAGAGCCAGGGCCAGCGCGATCGTGCGATCAAGGCGTTCCGCGCCGGCGAAATCACGACCCTTGTGGCCACCGACGTGGCGGCGCGCGGCATCGATATCCCGGGTGTGGCCTATGTGATCAATTACGACCTGCCCGAGGTGCCCGAGAACTATGTCCACCGGATCGGCCGCACCGCGCGCGCCGGCCGTGAGGGCGAGGCGATCGCCTTCTGCGCCCCGGACGAGGCCGACCAGCTGCGCCAGATCCAGAAGCTGATGAAGATCGAGATTCCGGTGGCCAGCGGCACCAGCCCGCTGGG